>DATKQH010000055.1:0-20887 GCA_035532775.1 Streptosporangiaceae bacterium | reverse complement strand
CCCCGCGGGCCAGCACAGCGCCGCGCGCGGCCGTATTCGCGGCCGGGATCCGATGTTAGAGTCGAAATGAAGAACGTGCGCATCACCGAATACCGGAGGCCCGTGATGACACGCCCAGCCGCGTGCCAGGACCTGATGCTCTTCTGCCGACGCCACGTCGATCTTCAGCGCGTATCAAGCGCCATCTGTCGTTCTTTCTGCTGAATCCCGCTCTGCCCCACGGCCGGCCTGCCTGGCCGGCCTCATCGCCCGGCTCGCTCTGCGCGCCGGGCGCACCAGACGCGCGCTCACCTCAAGCAGAAGGACTCACCGCATGCCGCCGACGAAGCAGCGCGGTCAGGGCCAGTGGGCCCTCGGCCATTACGAGCCGCTCAATGCGGCCGAGAGATTCAAGAAAGACGACGCCGGGCTGAACGTCAGGGACCGGATCGTCGGCAGGTACGCGAGCCAGGGCTTCGACGCGATCGACCCGACCGACCTGCGCGGCAGGTTCCGCTGGTGGGGCCTGTACACTCAGCGGCGCCCGGGCATCGCCGGCGGCCGGGCCGGCGCGCTCGACGACGCCGACATCGAGGACGCGTACTTCATGATGCGGGTGCGCATCCCCGGCGGCCAGCTCGGCGCCGATCAGCTGCGTACCGTCGCCGGGATCGCGAAGGAGTACGGCCGCGATCTCGCCGACATCACCGACCGGCAGAACGTGCAGTTCCACTGGATCAGGATCGAGGACGTGCCGGAGATCTGGGCGCGGCTCGAGGAGGTCGGCCTGTCCTCCCTGCAGGCCTGCGGCGACGTTCCGCGCAACATTCTCGGCTGCCCGGTCGCCGGCATCGACGCCAGCGAGGTCATCGACGCGACCGCCGTGCTGCGCGCGACTGAGGCCGTGGCCGCGCTGAATCCCGAGTTCGTGAACCTGCCCCGTAAGTACAAGACGACGATCTCTGGCTGCTCCACGCAGTGCACCGCGCACGAGATCAACGACGTCTCCTTCGTCGGCGTGCTCGGTCAGGACGGGACGCCCGGCTTCGACCTCTGGGTCGGCGGCGGCCTGTCGACCAGCCCCATGCTCGCCCAGCGGCTCGGCGCTTTCGTCCGCCCTGAGCAGGTTCCCGACGTCTGGGCCGGGGTCACCGGGCTGTTCCGCGACTACGGCTACCGCCGGCTGCGCAGCCGGGCCAGGCTCAAGTTCCTCGTCGCCGACTGGGGCGCCGAGCGGTTCCGCGAGGTGCTGGAACGCGAGTACCTCGGGACCGCCCTGCCCGACGGCCCGGCGCCGCCGCCCCCGCCGCCAGGGTCCCGCGACCATGTCGGGGTGCACCGCCAGCGCGACGGCCGGTACTACGTGGGCGTGGCGCCGCACACCGGCCGTACCTCGGGCACGCAGCTGTGGCAGGTGGCCGATCTGGCCGAGAGCTTCGGGTCGGGCCAGGTTCGGACGACCATCGAGCAGAAGCTGCTGATCACCGATGTTCAGGAACGAAACATCGCTCCGCTGATCACCGAGCTTGACTGCATCGACCTGCCTGCCCGTCCCTCGCCGTTCCGGCGCTCGACGATGGCGTGCACCGGAATCGAGTTCTGCAAGCTGGCGATCGTGGAGACCAAGCAGCGGGCCCGTCACCTGTACTCCGAACTCGACAAGCGGCTCCCCGACTTCGATACTCCGATCTCGATCAACGTCAACGGCTGCCCGAACTCGTGTGCAAGGTTCCAGCTGGCCGACATCGGCCTGAAGGGATCGATCGTCGACGGCGAGGAAGGGTTCCAGGTGCACCTCGGCGGCTCGCTGGGAGCCGACCCGGCGTTCGGCCGCAAGATCCGCGGCCTGAAAGTGACGGCGGAGGGTCTGCCTGATTACGTGGAACGGCTGCTGCGCGGCTACGTCAAGGACCGGGCCGACGGAGAGCAGTTCGCGACCTGGGCCAGGCGCGCCGACGAGAGCCTGCTGACGTGAGCGCCGGGCGATCGGAGCGCGACGCCGGGGCTGGCCCGGCTGAGCCGGCCGGCGAGCGGCAGGTGCCGTTCTTCTGCCCGTACTGCGGCGAGGAGGAACTGCGTCCGGGCGGGTCCAGGCCGGGTGAGTGGGAGTGCCGGTCGTGCTCCCGCGGCTTTCAGCTCCGCTTCGCCGGCCTGGTGGCGGCCCACCAGGAGCCGCGATCATGGCCTCGGGGCCCGGCATGAGCGGCTACCCGATCGAGGTGGACGTCCGCGGGCGGCTCGCCGTGGTCGTGGGCGGCGGCGCCGTCGCGCTGCGCCGCACGCGCGCTCTGGTCGAGTCCGGGGCCCGTGTCGTGGTCGTCGCCCCGGACCCCCGCACCGAGCTCGCCGAGCTGCCCGTTACCCTCCGCCGCCGTCGCTACCGCGATGGCGACCTGGCCGGCGCATGGCTCGCCCACGCCGCGACCGACGATTCCGCCGTCAACGCCGCGGTGGCCGCCGAGGCCGAGCGGGCCAGGATCTGGTGCGTCCGCGCTGACGACGGTGCGGCATCAGCGGCGCGGATGCCAGCCGTCACCCGGCACGGCGACGTCACTGTCGCCGTGACGACGGGCGGCGACCCGCGCCGGTCGCAGCGGCTGCGGTCGGCGATCGGCCAGGCGCTGGCCGACGGTTCCCTGCCGGTGCGCCCCAGCCGCCGCATCCCCGGCCAGGTCGGCAGCGTCGCGCTGGTCGGCGGCGGCCCTGGTGATCCGGGGCTGATCACCGTGCGCGGACGGCGGCTGCTCGCCGAGGCTGACGTCGTGGTCGCCGACCGGCTCGGCCCGAGCGGCCTGCTCGGCGAGCTCGATTCCGCCGTGGAGATCATCCTGGCCGGCAAGGCGCCCGGGGCGCACACCATGACCCAGGACCAGATCAATGCCGTGATCGTGGACCGGGCGCTCGCCGGGCAACGCGTGGTCAGGCTCAAGGGGGGTGACCCGTTCGTGTTCGGCCGCGGCGGCGAGGAGGCGCTGGCCTGTGTCCGCGCCGGCCTGCCGTTCCAGGTCGTTCCCGGTGTGACCAGCGCGGTCGCGGTTCCGGCTTATGCGGGGATCCCGGTCACGCACCGGGGCATCACCCAGGACTTCGCGGTCGTCTCGGCGCACGTCGATCCCTCCCAGCCAGGAGCCACCCTGGACTGGGAGTCGCTCGCCCGGGGGCCGGGAACGCTTGTCCTGCTCATGGCCGTTGCCCATCTGGAAGCCATCAGCAGCGAGCTGATCAAGCGCGGCCGGGACCGGGCAACACCGGTCGCGGTGATCAAGGACGGGACAATGCCGACGCAGCAGGTACTGACATCGACGCTCGAGCACGTTGCGGCCGACGCGGCGCGGCACCGGATCACGCCGCCAGCCGTGGTCGTGATCGGCGAGGTGGTCAGGCTCAGTGAGGAGCTAGGCAGTGCCGTCTGGAGCGAGCCGGAGGGGCGCGGCGCCGCGTGGACTGAGGAGCGAGGGACGAGCGACGAGGGAAGGCGGCGCCGCGCAGCGCCCCGCAGGCGAGCGGGAAATACAGCGTGAGCGGCCCGACGCTGCTCGCGGTGGCGCACGGCAGCAGCCACCC
Organism: Streptosporangiaceae bacterium; assembly: GCA_035532775.1. Lineage (GTDB taxonomy): Bacteria > Actinomycetota > Actinomycetes > Streptosporangiales > Streptosporangiaceae > Chersky-822. Next base: position 17,344 of record DATKQH010000055.1, on the reverse strand, counting down.
GGGCGCCACGGAGACGGTGACCGCACTGGTCCGCCAGGTCGAGCGACTGGCCCCGGTGCTCGACATCCAGCTGGCGTTCGTCGAGCACGCCGAGCCGACCCTGGCCGATGCCCTCAACGCCGCCGGTCCTGACCTGGTCATCGTTCCGCTGCTGCTCTCGACCGGATATCACCTGACCACTGACATCGCCGGGGCGGCAACCGCCGTCGACACCGCGATCACCGCGATCGGAACCGGACCCCGGGTCGCCGGCCCGCTCGGGCCCGACCCGCTGCTGGTCACCGCCTTGACCGGCCGCCTTGCTGAAGCTGGCGTCCCGGCGGGCACCCCGGTGATCCTCGCCGCGGCCGACTCGTCGGACCCCGAGGCCGCCGCCCAGGTGACGGCGCAGGCGGACCTGCTGTCTGACGAGCTGGGCGTTCCGGTCGTCGCCTCGTTCGCCGCGGCCGGGCGGCCGACGGTCGCCGAGGCGGTGGCCGGCCTGCGGACCAGGACTGGCGGTCCGGTCGCCGTGGCGACGTACCTGCTGGCGCCGGGGCAGTTCTACGACCGGCTGGGCGAGAGCGGGGCCGACTGGGTCACCGCGCCGCTCGGTGCGCATCCGGCGGTCGCGGCTCTGGTTATCGACCGGTACCGAACGCACCGCGCTCCGGCGGCTCACGCCGCCTTAGCCGGGCATGGCGGTGCGACCAGGCTGGACAATGGGAGCATGACGACCGCCAACCCCGGACCTGGCGTCACCCCCGAAGCAGCCCAGCTGGGCGGAAAGGACGAGCGGGGCCTGAAAATCCGTCCTGCCGGCCGGGTGATCCTGCTCGATCCCGATGACCGGGTCCTGCTGATGAGATACGACGACGGACCGCCCAACGGCGTCCACTGGTGCACGCCTGGCGGCGGCCTCAATCCCGGTGAGGATTATGCCTGCGGAGCCCTGCGCGAGCTGGCCGAGGAGACCGGATGGGCCGACATCACGCTGCTCGTCGAGGTGCACCGCCGCGAGCACACGATGGAGTACGCGGACGCCATCGTCCGCCAGGTTGAGCGCTTCTACCTGGCCAGGACCAGTCAGGCCCGCCGTGAGATCGCCGGTGTCGAGCAGATGCACGCCGCCGACGGCATCGCCGCCTGGCACTGGTGGACGCTGGCCGAGCTTGATACCACGGCGGAGGCTATCTGGCCGGGCGAGCTCGCCGACCTGGTCAGGTCAGCGACGCGGGATCGGCCTTGATCATCCTGACCAGCGCCCGGATTAAGTAGGCGGCGGCTGGCCTGATCGTCGCGGACAGCAGCTAGGAGCCGGTGATGTAGTAGCCCAGCGAATCGCCGGAGGAGCGACTACCCCGGCGGCGATCGACAGGACGGTCCGCAGCGGAACCCCGGAGACGCGCCCCAGCCAGGCGATCAGCAGGCCGGCGCCGGCGCCGGCCACGAGCATCGCCCACCACCTGATGACGGCGCCACCGCTGTTTTCGTCGCTCATGACGGGAGCGTATTGTCCGGCTCTGCTGCCCGGACCTGCTCAGCTACTCACAAGTGGTTGAGTACTGCTACCTATCAGTTCACTGCGGGCCGATCAGCGGAGGCACAGATGGACGAGCGAGCACGACCGGTCCCCGGCGACCTGTGCGCCCGAACGGCCCGCGAGATGGCGAGCCTGGTGCAGGAGCGGCAGGTCAGCCCGGTCGAACTGGTCAGCGCGCACCTGGAACGCATCGCCGCCATCGATCCGGCGCTCGGAGCGTTCCAGGTCGTCCGCGCGAACAAGGCGGTTGCCGAAGCGGCAGCGCTGGCCGAGCGGGCCGACCTCGCCGACCTGCCGCTGGCCGGGGTTCCCGTCGCGATCAAGGACAACGTCGATGTCGCCGGCGAGCCGACCAGGATGGGGTCGGCCGCGACACCGCCATCACCGGCCGAGGCCGACGACGAGCTGGTCGCCCGCCTGCGGGCGGCGGGCTGCGTCGTGATCGGCAAGACGCAGCTGCCGGAGCTGGCGATCTGGCCGTTCACCGAGCCGGCCGCGGCTGCGGCGACCCGCAATCCTTGGAACCGCAGCCGCACGCCCGGCGGCTCGACCGGAGGCGGAGCGGCCGCCGTAGCGGCCGGCCTGGCCGCGATCGCGCTCGGCTCCGACGGCGGCGGCTCGATCAGGATCCCGGCCGCCTGCTGCGGCCTGTTCGGGCTCAAGCCTGCTCCCGGTCTCGTCCCGCTGTCCGGCGGCCTTGCGGAGCACTGGCTGGGGCTCTCGGCGTTCGGCCCGCTCGCCAGGACCGTCGCCGACGCCGCCCTCATGCTCGACGTGCTGGCCGGCACGACCAGCTACCGGGACCCGAATCCGCCTGAGCGCCCGCTGCGGATCGCGTTCTCGGCCCGCCATCCGCTGGTCGGCGCCAGGGCCGACCAGGCCACCAGGGCGGCGCTCGACGAGGCTGCCGGATTGCTGCGCGACGCCGGACACGACCTGGTCCCTCAGTCGCCGCCCTACCCGCCGACCCTCGGCCTGCGGTTCAACAGCCGCTGGCTCGCCGGGATCGCCCAGGACGCCAGCGGGCTGGACCGCAGCGCTCTCGAACCGAGAACGCGGAAGATGGCCGCGCTTGGCGCGAGGCTGTCGTCCCGGGCCCGGCCAGCTTCCGCCGATCGCTTCGCCAGCCAGGCAGCGGACTGGTTCACCGGCTACGACGTGCTGATGACCCCGACGCTGACCCGCACGGCCAGGCCGGTCGGGACCTGGGACGGCAAGGGCTGGGTCGCCACGATGCTCAGCGTGGCGAACTGGATCTACACGCCGCCGTGGAACCTGGCGGGCCTGCCTGCCGCCTCCGTGCCCTTCGGGCAGGACGAGGACGGCGTGCCGATCGGCCTGCAGCTCGTCGGCCCGGCGGGTTCCGAGGCCACCCTGCTCAGCCTCGCCAGCCAGATCGAGCACCTGCGCCCCTGGCCGCGGCTCGCCCCGTCCCCTGGCGTCCCGTCAGAGTGAGTGACCCGGGCTGTCGGTGGGGCAAGGCAGGATGGAGTCATGCCCGTCCGCGCAGACTCGACCCGGCGGGCCAGTACCGGGCGTGATGACGGGGCTGGTGCGGCCACCGGAGCGCTGGCCGGCTTCAGCGAGCCGACCGCGTCCTGGTTCCGCGTTGCCTTCGCCGGGCCGACCGCTGCGCAGGCTCAGGCCTGGGAAGCGATTGGCAACGGAGAGAACGCGCTGGTCATCGCACCAACCGGGTCTGGTAAGACGCTGGCGGCGTTCTTGTGGGCGATCGACAAGCTGGCCACCGAGCCGACTCCCGCCGAGGCGTCCCGGCGCTGCCGGGTGCTCTATATCTCGCCGCTCAAGGCGCTCGCGGTGGACATCGAGCGGAACCTGCGCTCTCCGCTGGCCGGCGTCGGCCAGGCGATGCGGCGTCTCGGGCTGCCCGAGCCGGAGATCAGGGTCGGCGTGCGCACCGGCGATACCGCCGCCGACGAGCGCCGCCAGCTGGCCAGCAAACCGCCTGACATCCTGATCACCACCCCCGAGTCGCTGTTCCTGCTGCTCACGTCGCGGGCCAGGGAAGGGCTGCGCAACGTCGAGACGGTGATCATCGACGAGGTCCACGCACTGGCTGGCGGCAAGCGCGGCGCGCACCTGGCGCTCTCACTCGAACGGCTCGACGTGCTGAGAGGCGCCGGCCCGGCCGGACTGACGCTCGCTACCGGATCAGCCGAGGCGGCGCGCGCTGGCCTGCAGGCAGCGGACGCGCCCGCCAGCAACGGGCGGGTCAGGCCCGCGCAGCGGATCGGCTTGTCCGCTACTGTCCGGCCGCCCGAGGAGGTCGCCTCGTTCCTCGGCGGCACGCTGCCGGTAACGATCGCCGCGCCGACCAGCGAGAAGCGCCTCGACCTGAAGATCGTCGTACCGGTCGAGGACATGTCCGACCTCGGATCGGACGGTGCCAGCCGGCCCCCATCTGGCGGGCCGCCGGCGCGGCCTGCAAGGATCGTCGGACCCGCCGAGTTCGCCGCACAGGCCGGAGTCGGCAATCCCCAGTCCGGCCAGCACAGCGCCGGCTATCCGCCGGCCGGCGGGCCCACGCGGATCAACTCGATCTGGCCGCATGTCGAGGCCCAGGTGCTCGACGCGATCGAGCGGCACCGGTCCACGATCGTGTTCGCCAACTCACGGCGGCTGGCCGAACGGCTCTGCGCCCGTCTCAACGAGCTAGCCGCCGAGCGCGCGGTCGAGCGCGCGGAACTCGCCGGAGTCCCCGCCGACGACATCACTCTCCCGGTCGTCGCCCGGGCCCACCATGGCTCGGTGTCCCGCATCGAGCGGGCTCAGATCGAGGAGGCACTGAAAGCCGGACGGCTTCCCGCGGTCGTCGCCACGTCGAGCCTTGAGCTAGGTATCGACATGGGAGCGGTGGATCTTGTTATCCAGGTCGAATCACCGCCGTCGGTCGCGAGCGGCCTGCAGCGGACCGGACGAGCCGGTCACAACGTCGGTGACGTCTCCCGCGGCGTGATCTTCCCCAAGTACCAGGGTGACCTGGTGCAGGCGACGGTCGTCGCCGGCCGGATGCGCGGCGGCCAGATCGAAGAGCTGCGGATGCCGCGGAACCCGCTCGACGTGCTGGCCCAGCAGATCGTCGCGATGACCGCGATGGACGAGTGGACCGTCGACGACCTGCTCGCCACTGTCCGGCGAGCCGCGCCGTTCGGCGGCCTGACCCGGCCGGTGCTCGAGGCCGTGCTCGACATGCTGTCTGGCCGGTACCCGAGCGAGGAGTTCGCCGGCCTGCGGCCCCGGCTGGTCTGGGACCGGGTGACCGGGACGCTGCGCGGCAAGCCCGGCGGCCAGCGGATCGCCGTCACCAATGGCGGCACGATTCCTGACCGCGGCCTGTTCGGCGTGTTCCTGGCCGGGGCGGCCGACAAGAGCGGCCGCCACTCGCGCCGGGTGGGCGAGCTCGACGAGGAGATGGTCTACGAGTCGCGGGTCGGTGACGTCTTCGTACTCGGCGCGAGCTCATGGCGGATCGAGGACATCACGGCTGACCAGGTGATCGTCTCACCCGCGCCGGGACAGCCGGGCAAGCTGCCGTTCTGGCACGGGGACACGCCCGGGCGCCCCGCCGAGCTCGGCCGGGCAATCGGCGAGTACTGCCGTGAGCTTGGCGCCGCCGATCCGGATCAGGCGATCGCGAGGCTCCGTGCGGACGGGCTCGACGAGCTGGCCACGACCAACCTGCTGGCGTACCTGGCCGGCCAGCGCGAGGCGACCGGCTACCTGCCCGACGACAAGACGCTGGTCCTCGAGCGTTTCCGCGACGAGCTCGGCGACTGGCGGCTGATCCTGCACAGCCCGTACGGCGCCAAGGTGCACGCGCCGTGGGCCCTGGCGATCGCGGCGCGGCTGCGCGAGCGGTACGGCGGCATGGACGTCCAGGCGATGTATACCGACGACGGGATCGTGATCAGGGTCCCCGATTCCGACGATCCGCCCGCGGCCGGCTTCGCCATGCTCGACCCGGACGAGGTGGAACAGCTGGTCACCGCTGAGCTCGGCACCTCGGCCCTGTTCGCGTCGAGGTTCCGCGAGTGCGCCGCCCGCGCGCTGCTGCTGCCCCGCCGCCAGCCTGGCCGCCGGTCGCCGCTCTGGCAGCAGCGCCAGCGGGCCGGCCAGCTGCTGGCGGTCGCCAGCGGCTACGGCAGCTTCCCGATCGTCCTCGAGACGATGCGCGAATGCCTGCAGGACGTGTTCGACGTCCCGGCGCTGATCGGGCTGATGCGGGACCTGTCCGGGCGCCGGATCAGGCTCGTCGAGGTCGAGACCCCCACCGGCTCCCCGTTCGCCCGCGCGCTGCTGTTCCGGTACATCGGCGCGTTCATGTACGAGGGCGATGCGCCGCTGGCCGAGCGCCGCGCGCAGGCGCTGGCCCTGGACTCGGTGCTCCTCGCTGAGCTGCTCGGCGAGGCTGACCTCAGGGAACTGCTCGATCCGCAGATCGTGGCCGATGCCGAGCGCGACCTGCAGCGGCTGTCGCCCGGCCGGCCGTGCTCGACCATGGAACAGCTCGCCGACATGATCAGGGAGATCGGGCCGCTATCGGCGGGCGAGGTCGCGCAGCGCTGTGCCGAGCCCGATGCGGCGCCGGCCTGGATCGCCGAGCTTGCCGCCCAGCGCCGGATCATCGAGGTGCGGATAGCCGGCGAGCAGTGCTGGGCGGCGATCGAGGACGCGGGCAGGTTGCGGGACGCGCTCGGAGTCGCCCTGCCGACCGGGATCCCGGTCGCCTTCACCGAACTGCTGCCCGACCCGCTGGGCGACCTTGTCGCCAGGTCCGCGCGGACGCACGGCCCGTTCACGGCCATCGACGTCGCGCACCGGTACGGCCTGGGCATCGCCGTCATCGCCGGGGTACTGCACCGGCTCGCGGCCGACGGCCGGGTGGTGGAGGGCGAGTTCCTGCCGAGCCTGGTCGGCCCGCAGTGGTGCGACGCGGGCGTTCTGCGGATGCTCAAGCGCCGCTGCCTGGCCCGGCTGCGTCAGGAAGTCGAGCCGGTGCCGATGCAGGTCTTCGCCGCGTTCCTGCCGGTCTGGCAGGACGCGCTGCACGACGCGGCGGTCGGCCCGGGCGCGAAGACAGCGGCCGGAACAGGCTGGCAGCCCAGGCGGCGGGGCCGGACGACCGGCCCGGACGCCGTCTACGCCGTGGTCGAGCAGCTTGCCGGGGCGGCCGTCCCCGCCGGTGCCCTCGAGTCGCTGATCCTGCCAGCCCGGGTCGACGGCTACGCGCCGGCGATACTCGACGAGCTGACCGCGGCCGGGGACGTGGTCTGGGCGGGCGCGGGAGCGCTGCCCGGCGGGGACGGCTGGCTGGTGCTGGCGCCCGCCGAATCGGCGCCGCTGCTGCTCCTGCCGCCTGGCGAGATCACGATGACACCGGTGCACGAGGCCGTGCTTTCGGTGCTTGAGGGAGGCGGGGCGCTGTTCTTCCGCGCGCTGACCGACCGGGTCGTGGACCGGGTGACCGCACCGGGGGCTGGCGCGGGTCCGGCGGCTGGCGGCGACCGGGCGGCCGCGGACCGGGCTGGCAGCGACGGGGCTGGCAGCGACCGGAGTGGCAGCGACCGGGCGGCCCGGGTGCGGGCGCTCAGCCGGGTCAGCGACCAGGCCGTCGCCGCGGCGATCTGGGATCTGGTCTGGGCTGGCCTGCTGACCAATGACACGCTGGCGCCCCTTCGCACCGTGCTCAGCGCCGGCAAGTCCTGGACGCGGGGGCCACGGCAGGCCGGCCTGGGCGCGCCGCTGGCCGGCCTGGGCGACGGCGGCGGCGGCCCGGATCGTGGCGGTCAGGCGCGTGGCGGTCTCGCGGGTGGCCGGATGGCAAGCGGCGGGGCGGCGAGCAGCTCGCCCGGCGGCGCCGCAGGCGGCTGGCAGGCGGCCGGCCAGCCCGCATTGCCTGGCGGCCGGGGACGCGGGGGCGGCCGGCTCAGTGCGCGGCGCCCTGGCTTCGGCCGGGGTTCCCTGCCGTCCCACGCGGGCCCGCCAACCGTCAGCGGCCGCTGGTCGCTCGTGCCGCCGCCCGATCCCGACCCGACCAGGCGGCTGCACGCCAAGGCGCTGTCGCTGCTCGACCGGCACGGCATCGTGATCCGCGGCGTGGCCGCCACCGAGCGGGTGCCCGGCGGCTTCGGCGCGCTGTACCCGGTGCTGCGGGCCATGGAGGAGACCGGCCAGTGCCGCCGCGGCTATTTCGTCGAAGGGCTCGGCGCGGCCCAGTTCGCGCTGCCGGGAGCGGTGGACCGGATGCGCGCGATGGCCGGCTCCGTCCTGGCGTCGCTGCCCGGTGGGGCAGCCGGCGCCGCGACCTCGCCGCTGGAATCCCCGTGGCTGACCGCCGGCTCGCGAACTGGCCCGGTCGCCATGCCAGCCGACTTGTGGGCCCCTCCCGGCGCGGGCCCGCCATCGCGGCCGACCAGGATCGAGCCCCCCGTGGCGGTACTCGCGGCCGGTGATCCGGCCAGCGCCTACGGGGCGGCGCTGCCCTGGCCGCCCCGGCCGGACGAGACGCCGGGCGGTCACCGGCCGGGCCGCAAGGCCGGGGCACTGGTGATCCTGGTCGCGGCCCAGCTCATCCTCTACGTCGAACGCGGCGGCAAGACGCTGCTGTCGTGGACATCTGACCCGGCGCTGCTCGGCCCGGCGACGGCCGCCCTGGCCGGTGCCGTCCGCGCCGGGGCGCTCGGCAGGCTGACCGTGGAACGAGCCGACGGTGGCGCCGTCTACGACTCGCCGCTCGCCCAGGCACTTGAGGCGGCAGGTTTCCGGCCAACGCCGCGCGGCCTGCGCCTGCGCGGCTAGCACCCAGCGCGGGCTAAGCCCTGTCAGCGGGCCGCGGAGAGACCGCGCAGGCAGGAGGCTGCCGCCCGGCCGCTGCTCACCGCCTTTCTGCGCGGCTGGCCCGCTGACCTGATCTGACGGCGGCAGCAGCAGCGTAGGGAACAGGCCGGGGCAGGAATAGGGACTTCACCCGATCCGCAGGCCGGGAGCTTAGGGCCAGCATCGATGGTGAGGCCAGGACATGGCCCGCCATCGAGGGAGGCCGACATGCATCCGGATGTGCTGCGAGCCGTAGCTTCAGCCCGTGTGCAGGACATGATTGCCGCCGCGGAGCGGTCGGACCGGGCCACGCAGGCGCGGCGCTCTCCGCGCCACGCAAAGCCGGGGCCTGCACTGCCGCGGCCGTTCTGGCGGGTCGGCCGCCGGGCTCGTCCAGCGCCGGACGGGCGGCTGGTGGCGGTCGGCTCGGCGGCCGTGCGCGAGCCGGCCGATGGCTCCGGCCAGGCCAGCCGCCGAGCCGCGTGAAGCAGGTGCAGGTACCTTGCCAGCCGGAGACCAGGCTCATCATGGTGCCGCCGCGCTCCGGCGCGGCGGCACCGCAGCAGCCGCGACGGCCAGCGCGATGACCACGCCGTCGGTACTCGGTGGCATGCTGGAGGACGTGAGCGCCCGGCCGATCAGCCCGACCTTTGTTGGCCGGGTCCAGCAGCTTGCCGTGATCCATGACGCCCTCGACGCTGCCCGCCAGGGCAGCCCGGCGGCGACGCTGATCGGCGGCGAGGCAGGCGTCGGCAAGTCCCGCCTGATCAGCGAGCTGGCGGAGCGTGTCAGAGCCGACGGGACCATGGTTCTCACCGGCGGCTGCCCGGAACTTGGCGCAGACGGCCTGCCGTTCGCGCCTTTCACGGCGGTGCTCCGCGCTCTGGTCCGCGAACTCGGCGCCGAGGCAACGATGGCCCTGCTGCCAGGGCCAGCCGCGCTGGAGCTTGGCCGCCTGCTGCCGGAACTGGCCGGCGAGGCAGGTTCTGCCTCGGACAGCTATCCGGGCGAGGCCCGGGCGAGGCTCTTCGAGCAGATGCTGGCGCTGCTCGAGCATCTCGCGGAGCAGCGCCTGGTCGTCCTGGTCATCGAGGACCTGCACTGGGCGGACCGGTCCACGCGCGAGCTGCTCGGCTTTCTGGTCAGCAACCAGCGGATCCTGAGCAGGGTGCTGATCATCGCCACCTACCGCTCCGACGAGCTGCACCGGACGCACGCGCTCCGCCCGCTGCTCGCCGAGCTGGGCAGGATCAGCTGGGTACAGCGGATGGACCTGCCCAGGCTGACCCGCCGCGAGGCTGCCGAGCAGGTAGCCGGGATCCTCGGCCGCCAGCCGGAGCCGGCCGTCGTGGACGCTGTGTACCGGCGGAGCGAGGGCAACCCGCTCTTCCTCGAGGAACTGCTGGCCTGCGACGGCGAACTGCCGGAGTCGCTGCGGGACCTGGTGCTCGCCAGTGCCCAGCGGCTGCCAGAGGACACCCAGGAGGTGCTGAGGGTGGCCAGCGTCGGCGGCGAGCAGATCTCGCACACCCTGCTGGCCGCGGTCAGCGGGCTGCCGGACGATCACCTCTACCGCACCCTGCGCCCGGCGGTGGCGGCGAACGTGATTCTCGTCGATGCCGACGGTTATGCCTTCCGGCACGAGCTCATCCGCGAGGCGCAGTACGACAGCCTCCTGCCAGGCGAGCACGGCCGGCTGCATGCACGCTACGCAGGGGCCATCGCCACCGATGCCTCGCTCGTTCCGCCAGGACGCGCGGCCAGCTCGGCGGCACATCACTGGTATCGCGCGCACGATGTGCCCCAGGCCCTGGTCAGTGCCTGGCAGGCGGCAGCCGAGGCTGGCCGGGCGCTCGCCCACGCCGAGCAGTTCGCGATGCTGATCAGGGTGCTCGAGCTGTGGGACAAAGTGCCGCAGGCGACGGAGCTGATCGGCGCCGACCACGTGCTTGTCCTGGAACGGGCGGTCGCGCTCGCCCACGTGATAGGCGACGACGAGCGCGGGCTGAGGTTCGTCGACGCCGCTCTGCGCGAGATCGATGCGGAAGCCGAGCCGGCCAGGGCGGCCCTGCTGCTGGAGCGCCGCGGAACGCTCGGCCGCCAGAAGAGCAGCCGGGGCGGGATCGACGACCTGCAGGAGGCGCTCCGGCTCGTCGCCGGCCGCGACCATGACGCGGAGCGGGCGAAGGTGCTCGCCAGCCTGGCGAAAAATCTGGCCAGGGGCCCGCTGCGGGACCAGGCGAGGTCAACCGCCGAGGAGGCGCTGGCCCTGTCCCGCGAGACCGGTGACCTCGCGACGCAGGCGAGCGCGCTCCTGACGCTCGCGATGGGCGGGACCAGCGCCTGCTCCAGCGGCGAGGACGCTAGCTTCTCGCTGATCGCGCAGGCCCGCGCGGCAGCCGGCCAGGCTGGCGAGTACCACCTGCTGCTGCTGACGGCGACCAACGAATCGCACCTGCTGGAGGGGATAGGCGCACACCAGCGAGCGGCTGACGCGGCCAGGAGCGGCGTGGTGCAGGCGCAGAAGTACGGGCTGGCCCGCACGGCAGGTACCTTCCTGTCCATCAACCAGGCCGAGCCGCTGGTGTCACTCGGCCGGTGGGACGAGGCTGCCGAGGTCATCGCGCATGCGCTCGACCTGTCTCCCGTTGCCAAGACCCGCGCGTCGCTGCATCACCTGGCGGGCATGATCGCCGTGGCCCGCGGCGACCTGACGACCGGCCGCCAGTCGGCGGCGGTAGCGGCCGATCTGCTCGCCGGCGCCGCCTATGAGGACCAGCTGCATCTGCCCGGCGCACGGCTCGAGGTAGAACTCAGCCACGGCGAGGGCAGGCTCGGTGACGCGCTGGCCACCGCCGAGCACGCACTCGGCTCCTTCGACGTGCAGTCCAGCCCGCGGTACTCCTGGCCGATGCTCGTCGCCGCTGCCCGGGTATGCGCCGACGTGACCGTGCTGCCGAAAGCGCTCGCCGCCCCGGCGATCGCGGAGCAGGCGTCGGGTCTGCTCACCGCTCTGCGCGCCGAGGCGGCGAAACTGGACGTGCACGGACCGCTGCAGCGTGCGCACCAGCTGACGTTCGACTGCGAGATGCAGCGAACCGGTGCCGCGGCGGCCGAGCACGTCGGCGACGCGGGCCGTCAGGCCGGCGGCCAGAGCGCCGTCGAGGCGTGGCGGCAGGCAGCGCAAGCATGGGACCAGGTCAGCGAGCCCTACCCGGCGAGCATCGCCCTGTTCCGCATGGCCGAGGCGGGCCTGGCCGACCGGGACCGCCGCGACGCCGTTGCCCACGCGCTGGGCTGCGCCGCGGAGATCACCTCACGGCTCGGAGCAGCGCCGCTGCTCCAGCAGATCCGGCTCCTCGCGAGGCGCGCCAGGATCCCGCTTGCCGCTCCCGGCGGCGGTCCGCCCGCCGGAGCCCCGGGCACACCGGGCCAGCCAGCACCGGGCCGGCCAGCAGCGGGCCAGCCAGCAGCGGGCCGGGCAGCAGCGGGCCGGGCAGGAGCGGGCGGGGACACCGCCGCCGGCCGGCTGACCGCGGCTGGCCTCACTCCCCGCGAGGTGGACGTGCTGCGCCTGGTGGCAGACGGGCGCAGCAACGCCGGAATCGCTGACGAGCTGTTCATCTCGGCCAAGACCGTCAGCGTGCATGTGTCCAACATCCTGGCCAAGCTCGGCGCGGCCAGCCGGGTGGAGGCGGCGGCGACCGCCCACCGGCTGCGCCTCCTGGACGCCGATCCCGCGGCTTAGCCCCGGTCACGCCACAGGTCGGTGACGGCCATCCCGAGGTCGGCCAGCAGCCGCCGCAGCAGCGGCAGCGAGAGCCCGATGACGTTGCTCGGGTCACCGTCGATGCCGTCGATGAACAGCGCTCCCCGTCCGTCGATGCTGAACGCACCGGCCAGGGCGAGCGGCTCGCCGGTCGCGACGTAGGCGGCCAGCTCGGCATCGCCTGGCCGGCCGAAGCGGACGATCGTGCGGGCGACGCCGCGCGCCCGTCGGCCCTGGCCCGGCTCGATCAGGCAGTGCCCGGTGAGCAGCGTCCCCTCGCTGCCCCACAGCCGCTGCCACATGCTGACGGCCTGCTCGGCTGAACCCGGCTGGCCGAGAGCCGCCCCGTCGAGATCCAGCAGTGAGTCGCAGCCGAGCACCAGCGCGTCCGGCCGCTGCGCCGCCACCGCCGCTGCCTTGCGGTCGGCGAGCACCTGGACCAGCTCTGCCGTGTCACTGATCTCCTCGGCCGTCTCGTCGACCCCGCTGACCACGACCTCGGGGTCCATCCCGGCGTCCCGCAGGACCCGCAGCCGCCCCGCTGACCCCGAGGCGAGCACGAAGGCAGGTGTCCGCTGCTGCATCACGAGTACAGCCTGCCGGGGTCTGCTAGCAGCACCGAGTCTCGTTCCGCTGCCGCACGCAGGTCGTCATCGAAGCCGGCTCCGGAGTAGCGGGCCAGGACGGTCCGGCTGGTACTGAAACCCTTCACCTCCAGCAGGGACCGCACGCGCCGGAGCCTGGCCAGGTGCCGTTCTCCCATCACGCTGCCCCACTTGGCCTCGCCCAGCGAGACGATCGCTGAGGGCGAACTCCCGGCAGGTCGCCTCGAAGTGGGGACCGACGACCATGAAGGTGAATCTCTGCTTCGAGTCCCGCCGCACCCGGCTGCCAAGCCCCTGCTCGAGGTCACCCCACCGCGGTCTCATGATCGCCTCGTAGAACCTGACGAGGGGCCCGGATTCAGCACCGCGCGCTCGACCCAGGCATCGAAGTCCGTCAGGCTGGCCGGCGCGTCGTCCCGGACGAACTGCCTGCGATAGGCCGAGGCTCTGCCACTCCCGGTCACGATCAAACACGTGCGCTGGCTTGCCGGCCAAGGCTATAGGACTCCCCAGCAAGATTCCTGCGCTGTAGTCCGCTGAACTATATCTCAGTGAAGTACAGTCCATCACCCAGGAACGAGCTGGGCATGCGGCTCGGGCGGGAAGGCGACCTCCATCGGGTCGCCTGGCCGACCATCCCGCTGGCGACAACGACGGCCATCACGCCGGCCTTGCGGACGAGCCCGCCATCCTCGTCCCGGTCCAGGACGGCCTTCATCAGTCCAGGCCGGAAGCCGTCGAGCTGCGTGCACGGGCTGCGCAGGCCGGTGACCTCGACCACGGCCCGCCGCCCGATCACCAGCCTGGTCCCGGCCGGCAGCGAAGGCGACGCCCATGCGGGGCGGACCGTGCGATCAGCCTGATCGAAGCGCGGGGCGGCTTGCTGAACGCGTGGGCCTCGTCCCGGCCGACGGCGGCCACCAAGGCGGAGCGCATCTGCACGGAATGTCTCGTTCTGCTTAAGGGAAGTTCCCGCCGATGATGCCGCCAAATCCGCCGCCGATGCCCCGGTCATCCCGCTCGCGCTCGCGGCGCTCGTCATGGATCGAGTCGATGGCCAGCACGATCGCCAGGATGAAGACGTCGTTCCCGCCGTCGGCCATCTGGACCAGGAATTTCTCCCTGAACGCGAACTCGCGCGAGATCGTGGCGATCACCTGGCCGCCGTGGCTGATGGTGTAATCCCAGCCGGTGAAGCTCCCCTTCGCGGTGAACTGGCCGAAACTCGAGTCGATCTCGTAACGCTCGCCGAAGAAGCCCGTGTGCCGGACCTCGGCGAGGCGCTGACCGCCGATCAGGATGTCATGCGCGGTGGTCATCAGGTGCTTGCGGATCTCGGCGACCTCCTGGCCCGACTGGTCGCGGAAGGTGAGGCGCTGAGTCAGGCCCAGGTTGCCCCGGACATCGAAGCGCGGGTCTCCCGAGTCGTCGGTGATGACGAAATGCTCGGTGAGGGACCACTTATTTGACATGACATATCGCATAGGGTCAATCCTCGCCAAACGGAACGGTCTCGGCAAGCTAAGCGGGTAGCTCCTGCTGGGATCGCGCTGGCACCGATCTTGCCGTCGGCTGTACCTCAACGGCGGGCCAGGGGCGCCGGCGTTTGACGACCCGGTTCGTCGATGTCTGGGATGCCATGGACCGACTGCGACGGCTGGTGGCCGACGGCGGGTAACGCACGCGGGAGCTGACAGTGCTGCCGGTGACCTGACCCAGCGCGGTTCTCGGGCCGGCTGGCTACCACAGTCCGGGAATCAGGCGTGCCGTCCGGTCGGCGTAGCTCAGGTACTCGGCGCCGAGCGCGCCGGCCAGTGTCGCCTCCTCCACCGTGATCCTGATCCCGAGCGCCAGCACCGGCACGGCGACGATCAGCAGCAGCGAGAGCCAGTTACCCAGCGCGATTCCGATGCCGAGCAGGGTCAGCAGCGCTCCGGCGTAGCCAGGATGGCGGAGCAGCCGGTACGGGCCGTGCTGGACGACCCGGTGGTCAGCGGCGATGCCGACCACGAACGTGAAGAACTTGTCCAGCGTGAGGATCGCCCACATCCGCAGCGCGATCCCGGCCACGGCCAGTACCTCCCCCGCGACGATCGTGAGACGGCCGCCGCCGATGGCGAACTGCCTGAGCCGATCCAGCCACAGGGCTCCGATCACTGCTGCCCCAATGGCCAGCACGACCACGAAGAACGTCCACTCACGCAGCCGCCCGCCGGCCGCCGCGGACCAGGTACTCAGCCGGGCGCGCCAGCCCGGCCGGATGGCCAGCCGCAGCCGGAGCGCCAGCTCGGCGGCGCCCCAGGACAGCAGGGTGATGACCGCGGGCCCGTGCACCGGCCCGGCTGGGAGCCACTCCAGCATGAGTAACCCTCCTGTGTCGTGCCGCCAGGTTTCTGCAACTCGTGCCGGCTACCTGCATAATGCTGCGTATGCGACTGTCAGCCCGAGCCGATTATGCCCTGCGCGCCGCGATCGAGCTCGCGGCATCGGGTGAAGGGCACGTTACGGCTGAGCAGCTCGCCAGGGCACAGAAGATTCCGGCGAAGTTCCTCGAGGCGATCCTGACTCAGCTGCGGCGAGCTGGCCTGGTGCGCAGCCAGCGCGGACCAGACGGGGGATTCTGGCTGGCCAGGCCGGCCGAGGAGATCTCGCTCGCCGACATCATCCGGGCGATCGACGGTCCGCTGCTCGGTGTCAGAGGCGAGCGCCCGGAGAATCTCGGCTATATCGGAGCTGCCGAGCCACTCCAGACCGTGTGGATCGCGCTGCGCGCGAACGAGCGGGCGATCCTCGAAGAAGTGACGCTAGCGCACCTGGTCAGCGGCGCCCTGCCGGAGAGCGTCCGCAAACTCGCCGAGCTGCCGGGCTCCTGGGAAGCGCGCGTCGGCCGCTAAGCCGCTTGGACCGGCCGCACGGCCGCGCGGATCAGCCGATCGGACCGGCGACTCAGCCACTCGGGTCAGACGGGCACCATGTTCGTGATCTCGCGGACCGTCCTCGATACCTGATCGAAGGCGGGGTCGCCGACCGAGAGGTTCGCACCCATCGGCATCCTGGCCGGAACCGTGATCTTCTGCCCGGGGCGAAGCTGACCGGCGCTGATGTGCCCGGCGGGCAGCTGGCCGCCGTTGATCTGAGCGCTGATCTGGCCGGCGCCGATCGGGGCCGCAGTGAGCTGACCGGCACTGAGCTGACCGGCACCTGCGGGGATCCGGTGCGACCCGGCAGCGGCCGGGACCTTCTGACTGGCTGGCCGGCCCAGGTGCTCGGCGGAAACGTGCGCCACGGGCACCTGCTCGCCCGAGTCACTATCCTGCCTGGAACCATGGCCGACACCGGTTACCTCGATGGCGGGCTCGATGACGTCGGCGAAAACCGGCTCGCTCTGCAGTTCGGCGAGCGCGAAGTTGTCGGAAACTTCCCTCAGCACCTGGGACAGCGGCGCTCCAAGCGCGGAACAGATGGCGGCGAGCAGCTCGGAAGAGGCCTCTTTCTGGCCGCGCTCGACCTCGGACAGGTACCCAAGCGAAACTCGCGCCGAGGCGGACACCTCGCGGAGGGTGCGACCCTGCCGCAGGCGCAGACGCCGCAGCGCGTCACCTAGCAAGTGACGAAGCAGGACCATCGCCGCAATCCCTTCCCGAGGACTGGCCTCTTACCCCTCCACCGTACCTGGCCTGGATGACAGTGCGGGAGAGGGCATCGATGCGTGTTCGAGATACGTAACGCTGTAATTACTCATTAGCTTCCATGAGGGTCGTGACCAGCAGGTTAAGAACGTGTTTCACGGTGGCGTCACGGATCTGCGCACGCGTTCCGCTCAGCGCGAGTTCCCTGTGTACGGCACGGGCCGGGGTGCAGACGGCGATGTGCACGGTGCCGACGGGCTGCCCGTCGGCCGGATCAGGTCCGGCCACCCCGGTCGTCGCGAGAGCTACCGTGGCGGCGAGTCGTTCCCTTGCCCCGCGGGCCATCGCGAGCGCGATATCGGGGTGAACCGTGCCGACCCGGTCAAGCAACTCCGCCGGGACGCCCAGCAGCGAGTTCTTCAGGTCGGCCGTATAGGCCACGATCCCGCCACGGAAGACGGCGGACGCGCCGGGAACCGAGGTCAGCGCCGCGGCCACCAGCCCGCCGGTGAGCGATTCAGCGGTTCCGACTTTCTGCCCATGACTGACGAGCAGGCCGATCGCCGTCTCCGCCGCCACGAAGGCATCATCGCCCGGTGTCACTCTCCGGTCCCTGCCTCCTCGTCAGGCTCCGCGGCTGCCTGGCCGCCGAACCCCAGGCCGCTCCCGGACCCGAGGGCTCCACCGAGACCGAGGGCGCCACCAGGCCCGAGGCTGCCACCAGGCCCGATGCCCTCACCTGGCCCGGCGCCATCAGCACGCCGGGCGTCAGCGGGCACGCTCCGCGCGGCCCGGCGCAGCCGGAGCGCCCTGGCCACGTAGTCCACGCCGGTCACCAGCGTCACCGCCACCGCGGCGGCCATGACCGCGGATCGCACCCAGCCGATGTCGATCGGCAGGATGTACAGCCCGATCGCGACGATCTGGAGCACCGTCTTGATCTTCCCGCCCCTGCTTGCCGCGATGACGCCGTGCCGGATCA
>DATKQH010000054.1:0-23543 GCA_035532775.1 Streptosporangiaceae bacterium | reverse complement strand
CCAGGCAGTCTGGGCGGCGGGGGGGAGTCGTCGGGGCGCCGGGTCTCGAAGGTCAGCGCCGACGCGCAGGCGGCCAGCTCGGCCGGGTTCAGGGCGTCCCAGATGCCGCGGCGCAGGCACTCGGCGGTCAGCAGGTCGAGCTCAGAGTAGATACCGGCGAGCATGCGGCCGTCGGCGGTGACCTTGTCATCCTCCAGGTAGCCGAGCTGCGCCAGCACGCCGCAGACCCGGTCGAAGGTCCGGGCGATCACGTGCGCCCGCCCGGCCACCCGCCGGTCGAGCGCGACGGCCTCCTTTTCCAGCCGAAGGAATTTCTCCGACTGCCGGGCATGCACCTCGGAGTCCGGGCACGCGTGGCAGGGGTGCGCGCGCAGCTGGCGGCGGAGATCCCCGACGGCGGACTCGGCGTCACCGCTGCTGCCGGTCTTTCCGGCCCTCGCCGCCCGGCGCAGCTGCCCGGGATCGGTGCCCGCGAGCTTGTTCCGCATCGAGGAGGCGAGGTCCTTGCGGTGCTGCGGAGAGCGAGCGCTGAACCGGCCGGGAATCGGCATCCGCTCGACCGGCACGACCGGGTCGGTGCAGTCCGCCGCCGAGAGCCGCTTGAGCTGCCGGTGCTCGGTCAGCACGAGCACGATAGGGGCGGCCGGGTTGGCGGCGGGCTCGAGGACCACGGCCGTCCCGGCCCGGCGCCCGCCGGGAACCATGATGATCTCACCCCGGCTGAGCTCGGCCAGCGACTCCAGGACGGCGGCCCGGAGCGCCACGGACCGGTCCTTGGACAGCTCCTTCTCGCGCTGGGACAGCTCCGAGCGCATCCTGGCGTACCCGGCGAAGTCACCCCGGTCGCAGCTCGCGGCCAGCCCTTCCATGGAGTCCCTGATCCGTCGGGCTTGCCGCGCGATTCCCACCACGGCCCGGTCCGCCTGGAACTGCGCGAACGAGGACTCGAGCAGCCGGGAGGCCCGGTCATGGCCGACCTGGCCGACCAGGTTGACCGCCATGTTGTACGACGGCTGGAAGCTCGAGTTCAGCGGATAGGTCCTGGTCCCGGCCAGCCCGGCCACCGCCACCGGGTCGATGCCCGGCTGCCAGAGCACGACCGCGTGCCCTTCGACGTCGATACCGCGCCGCCCGGCCCGCCCGGTGAGCTGGGTGTACTCCCCCGCGGTCAGGGCGGCGTGCGTCTCGCCGTTCCATTTGTCGAGCTTTTCGACCACGACCGTCCTGGCCGGCATGTTGATGCCGAGCGCCAGCGTCTCCGTGGCGAAGACCGCGCGGATCAGGCCCGCGGCGAACAGTTCCTCGACGACTTCCTTGAACGCCGGAAGCTGGCCGGCGTGATGAGCCGCGATGCCCCGCACCAGGCCGGCCAGCCAGTCGTCGTAGCCGAGAACCGGGAGGTCCCGCGACGGGATGTCAGCGGTGCGCTCGGCGACGATGGCGGCGATCTGCTCGGCCTCCTCGGCCGTGGTCAGCCGGAGGTTCGCGGCCAGGCACTGCTGGACCGCGGCGTCGCAGCCGGCCCGGCTGAAGATGAACGTGATCGCGGGCAGCAGCCCGGCCCGGTCCAGCCGGCTGACCACCTCGGCCCGCCGCGGCGGGGCGAACCTGGGCGCGCCCGGGCGGCTGCCCGCCCCCCGACCCCCGGCGCTCCAGCCTCCGGCGCCCCGGCCGCCGCGCGGCCCCGGCCGCCGGCCGCGCCCGTCCGGCGAGGAACGGCCAGGCCGCGAACCTGGCCCGCGGTAGGTTAGGGAGTCTCGCTGGGCGACCCTGATCAGCTCCGGGTTGACCTGCGGATGCCTGGGGGCGCTGGGGTCCTCCGCCCCGCCGTGGGCGAGCGGTCCGGCGAACAGGTCGTACAGCCGGCTGCCGACCATCATGTGCTGCCACAGCGGCACCGGCCGGTGCTCGTCGACGATCACGCTCGTGCCGCCCCGCACGGAGGCCAGCCAGTCGCCGAACTCCTCGGCGTTGCTGACCGTCGCGGACAGCGCGGTGAGCGCGACCGACTCGGGCAGGTGAATGATCACCTCCTCCCAGACCGCGCCGCGGAACCTGTCAGCGAGGTAGTGCACCTCGTCGAGTACCACGTGGCTCAGGCCGGCCAGGGTCGGTGATCCCGCGTAGAGCATGTTCCGCAGCACCTCGGTGGTCATGACCACGACCGGTGCCTCGCCGTTGATGCTGTTGTCGCCGGTCAGCAGGCCCACCTTGGCCGCCGAGTAGCGCCTGACCAGGTCGTTGTACTTCTGGTTGGACAGCGCCTTGATCGGCGTGGTGTAAAAGCACTTGCGGCCCTGGGTCAGCGCCAGGTGCACGGCGAACTCGCCGACCACGGTCTTTCCCGACCCGGTCGGCGCCGCCAGCAGCACGCCGTGCCCGTCAGCCAGCGCACGGCAGGCCGCGACCTGGTAGTCGTCGAACTCGAAGTCATACAGAGCCCGGAACGCGGCCAGCGCGCGCTCGTCGGTCTTCCTGCTGCGCATGTGAGCGGCATACCGGTCCGCTGGGCTGGCGGGGCTGGCGGGGCTTCCCGGCTTGCTCATGTGATCAAGGCTAAGGGCCGCCGGGCGCTGCTGAACGGCGGGCATAGCTCATAGAGCCATCCAGATGTCCCGTCCGGCGAAGGCTGAGCATCGCCGGCGACCTAGCGACCCGTTAGGTGAAGAGATTGCGTCGCCGGCGACCGCATTACCTTCGCCTAGCCAAAGTCTTCGCCTAAGCGAGGCGTACGTGCGCCCGCCGAGGGTGATGCGGCGGCTAGCGGCCTGCCTCGATGTCGTCGAAGTCGGGGGCCATGGCAGGTTCGGAGTCCAGCCCGTACTCGCTGATCTCCTCGGGGGTCAGACCGGGATAGACCACCCCGCGCCGGGCACGCCGCCGGTCGTTCGCCCAGGCGAACACCTCGGCGGCCTCTACAAGTACGACGCAGGGCACGGCGAGCAGAAGCATGCTGATCGGGTCAGGGCTCGGCGTCGCCACGGCGGCGAACGCGAACACGCCGAAGACGATCATCCGCCGCCACTTGGCGAACCGCTGGTGAGTCAGGATTCCTGCGACGTTGAGCAGGATCATCACAAGCGGGAGCTCGAAGGCGAGGCCGAATATCAGCAGCATTGCCGAGGCATAGCCGAGATAGGTGTTGATCGTGATGATCGGAACGACGTTGTGCGGCACCACGCTTAGCAGGAATCGCAGGCCCTTGGTCATCGCGAAGTACGCGATCGCGCCGCCCATCGCGAACAGCGGGATGGCCGCGCCGGCGAAGAAATAAGCCCAGCGCCGCTCCCTGGCATGCAGCCCAGGGGCGAGGAACGCCCACAACTGATACAGCCAGATCGGCGCCGCGATGATGATTCCTATGGCGATGGCCAGCTTCAGCCGTAGGAACAGCGAGTCGAATAGGCCCGTCACGTAGAGCGGGCAGCTAGTGCCGTGGGGTACCGCCGCGCCGACAAGCTTCATCGGCAGCTTGCAGTAAGGCGCCTGGATGACCTTCCAGACGGCCGGTTCCAGAAACCAGCCCGCGACCGCGCCCACAGACGCGGCGAGCAGAGCCTTGAGTACGCGGTTGCGCAGCTCGCGGATGTGCTCGATGAGCGACATCCGAGCCTCCGGATTCACCACCCGGCGGCTGCGGGGCAGGCGGAGCCTACGCGAGTTATCGCTCGGCGCCGGATTGCTCACGGTGGCCGGGCTGTCCTGGCGAGCGGACATCACCGTCCCTTGGCTCAGTACGACCGGGTGTCGCGCTGCCCGGCCGAAGTCGAACCGCTCTGCTGCGGTGCGTCACCGCCTCCTGACTGCCGCTGCAGGTCGCTGAGCTGCCGCTGGAGGGCATCGATCTGCGCCTGCCGGGACAGGTCGGCCGACGGGCTTGTCAGCTGCGGCTGGGATGGCTGGACAGCAGTCGCCTGGCCACCAGGTCCGCTGTCCGGCTGCTTGTCCTCGTCGAGTCCCCTGAGAGACTTCTTGAAGATATGCATGGACTTGCCGAGCGCCTGCGCGGCTCCAGGCAGCCTGCTTGAGCCGAACAGGAGCAGCGCTACCCCCAGCAGAAGGATGATGTGCCAAGGAGCGTCGAAGAAACCCATTGCCAGTCCCCAATCAGTCGGGAAGCAACTTGCTCGTGGTCAGCGTGTACTTCGGAGCCGACCGCGTGCCAGATTGCCCGCACCGTATTCTACATGCGCTACCGGGTCATCCCGATCTATCACGCGTACTGCGCCAGCGCGGCGGCGGCGTCCTCCTCGACCTCCCTGGCCAGCTCGGCCGGGGCGATCACCCGCCCGTCCTCGCCGAGCCGCAGGGCCAGCCGCCTGACCCACCGGGTATCCGGGGTCCTGAGCGCCACCCGGAGCCGCCCGTCGCCCAGGTCCGTGACCTCTTCGGACGGGTAGTAGTCGGCGACCCAGCGCCCGGCCTCGGCCACCTCGAGCTCGACCCGCACGTCCATGGCTGAGGGCCGGAACAGCCCGGAGTCGACGTCGACCTGCTTGGCCTCGGCCGGAACCTCGGCGGCGACCTCGAGGACGGTCAGCCCGAGCACCCGGTCCAGCCGGAACAGCCTGACCGCCTCGGCACTGCGGCACCATGCCTCCAGGTACGTTCTGCCCTCCACGAGCAGAACCCGCATCGGGTCAGCGTCCCGCTCGGTCGCCTCGTCCCGGCCAGGGACGTAGTAGGACAGGTGCAGTCGCCGGCCCCGGCGCATCGCGTCGGCGACCTGGGCCTGCACGTCGGCCGGCGCCCGGCCGTCCATGTGCACGGCGACCTGCGCGCTGGCAGCGGCCGCCTCGCCGGCCGCTGCCTCCAGCTTGGCGATGGTCCTGCGCAGCGCCGACCGGTCCTGCGGGCCGGGCAGCTCGGCCAGGATCCGCAGCCCGATGAGCAGCGCGCTCGCCTCGTCCGTGCCGAGCCGCAGCGGCCGGTCCATCGACTCGGCCTGGCTGACCATGATCTCGCCGCCCTCGTACGACAAGTCGATCGGGCAGTACGGATCAGGAGACCGGAGCTCGACGCACCAGAGCATGTTCAGGTCGTCGACGAGCTCGTTCTCGCTCACCCCGAAGGCGGCCGCGGTCTCGGCCAGCCCGACGACCTCGCGGCTGACGACGTAGGGCACCAGCGCCAGCAGCCGCTGCAGCCGGTCGGTCGCCGTCCCCGACCTGGCCGCCCGCCCCGGCCGTCCCGCCCCGGCCCGCCGTCCCGCCCCGGCCGCGCGGCCCGATCCGGCCGGCCGTCCCGGCCCGGCCTCGCGGCCCGATCGCGGGCTCATGCCAGCGCTCCCTTCAGCCGGCGGATGACGGCCTCGCGCAGGTCGGCCGGCTCGAGCACGACGACGTCCGCGCCGAACGAGGCGATGTAGTCGGCGTACCAGCCGGCGTCGGAGAACGGCGCCTCGACCAGGTCCCAGCCGTCCTGGCCCGGCCGGTCCGAGCTCGCCCGGCGGCGCAGCCCGTAGCCAGCCCCGGTGCGGATCCGCAGCACGGCCGTCCGCACCGACGGCGGTGCGCCGCCGGTATCCTGAACCGTCTTGTGCACGTCCGTTCCGGCCGGGACGGTGACCGAGCCCGGCGGCCCGGTGAAGCTGACCGGACCGTCGATCCGGCTCAGCCTGAACACCCGCTCCTCGCCCCGGTCCCGGTCGAACCCGGCTACATACCAGCGGCCGTACCTGTTCACCACGCCCCACGGCTCCAGGTTCCGGCGCTGGGGCACCGCGCGGCCCGCTGCCTGGTAGCCGAACGCCACCGGCCGCCGGTCCCTGACCGCCTGCCAGAGCGGGGCGAACGCGGCCTCGCCGGTCTGCAGCCGCGGCTCGATCCCCGGCTGGGTCGTCTCCTCGGCGTCGATGCCCGCCGCCCGCAGCTTCAGCAGACCGCCGGCCGCGGCTCCGGCCAGCTCGGCCTGGCGCCAGACCCGGGCGGCGAGGCCGAGCACGGCCGCCTCGTCGGGCTCCAGCCTGATCTCGGGCAGCTCGTAGGCCTGCTGTGAGATCCGGTAGCCGACTTCCTCATCGGTCCCGGTGTTCGTGCCCGTCTCCAGCGGGATGCCAAGCTCGCGCAGCTCGTCCTTGTCCCGCTCGAACATCCGCTTGAACGCGTCGAACGTCTCCGGGTAGCCGGGCACGGCGTCACGGATCTGCCCCGCGGTCAGGTATCTGCGCGCGGACAGCAGGCAGACGACCAGGCTGAGCAGACGCTCCGTTTTCTGCTTTGACATCGCCACCCCTAGCCGCACTGCTCGTCTCCGGTCGACGATAACGCGTTCGAGCGATGACGCGTCGGATTGTGACACGTTCCGCGGTCGCTGCGGCTAGCCTGCGACAGTGATCAGGTGGCGGAGCGGCATGGTGACGGCGCTCAGGCGGCAGTGGCCAGGGGCGGCTGAGCTTGACGTGACGGTGGCCGGCACCCAGGTCCGCGCGCTCGCCTACCCCAGGCTGACCGGCCAGCCCGAGATCGGCGACACGGTACTGCTCAACACCGGCGCGCTCGACCTTGGCCTGGGGACGGGCGGCTACGCGCTGGTCGTCGCGGTTCCCGACCGGCTGCCCCCGGACTCAACGGAACCCGGGCACCTGGTCAAGGCCCGGTACACCCCGCTTCAGGCCACTGTGCTCGGCGCCGACGAGCAGGGCTCGGCCTACCACGACATCCTGCGCGAGGCCGACAGCCTGGACGGCATCCCGGTCGTGGTCGCCGACCTGCACTCGGCACTGCCCGCCGTGCTGGCCGCCTATTTTGCTCAACGGCTCGCGCTCGCTGGTCCCGGCGGGCAGCCAGCTCCCGGCCCGGACAGCCCAGCTCCCGGCCCGGCCAGCCCAGCTCCCGGCCCGGATGGCAGGGTCGTCTACGTGATGCCGGACGGCGGCGCGCTGCCGATCTGGTTCTCGCGGACCGCCGCGGCGCTGCGGGAGATTGGCTGGCTGGCGGGCACGATCACGGTCGGGCAGGCGTTCGGCGGTGATCTGGAGGCGGTCACCCTGCACAGCGGTCTGCTCGCGGCCAGGCACGTGCTGGGCGCCGAGCTTGTCGTGGTCTCGCAGGGCCCGGGGAACCTCGGCACGGGCACCAGGTGGGGGTTCTCTGGTGTCGCGGCCGGCGAGGCGGTCAACGCGGCCGCCGTGCTCGGCGGCCGCCCGGTGGCCTCGCTGCGGATCAGCGAGGCGGACCCTCGGGAACGGCACCGGGGCATCTCGCATCACAGCCTGACCGCGTACGGGCGGGTCGCGCTGGCCAGGGCGGACGTGGTGGTACCCGACCTGCCTGGTGACTTCGGCGCCGAGGTCGCCGCGGCGGCCGAGCCGCTCGGGTCCAGGCACACCCTGGTCAGGGTCGGTGTGGACGGCCTGCGCGAGGTGCTCGCCGGCTGCCCGGTCCCGCTGTCCACGATGGGCCGCGGCCTGGATGCGGACCTGGCCTACTTCCTGGCCGCCGCGGCAGCTGGCCGGCATGCGGCTGCCCTGGTGCCGGACTGACCGGTCTGCTCCGCAACCCCATGCGGATGAATGTGCCATCCATCACTTGTCGCCGGGATGGATGGCACATTCATCCCGGGGCGCGGCACCGGGCCGACATGCCGCGGCCCTGGTACCGGACTAATCGGATACCAGGGCCGCGAGCTGGCTCAGGTGGTCGCCAGGACGTCGATCACGAAGACCAGTGTGTCCGTGCCCTTGATGCCAGCCTGGGGGCTGCCCTTCTTGCCGTAGCCCTCAGCCGGCGGCACCACCATCAGGATCCTGCTGCCGACAGGAACGCCGACCAGGCCGGTGTTCCAGGCCGGAATAAGCTTGCCCAGGGTGAACACGGTCGGCGGTGCGGTCGGCTGCGTCGACGACGGCCAGTTGCTGTTGATGACCTTGCCGGTTCGCCAGAGCGCCAGCTGGTACCTGGCCACGATCGACTGACCCGCCTTGACCGGCGCGCCGGTGCCCTTGATGAGGGTCTTGACGACCAGCTTGCTGGGCGGCGCTGACTTCGGGACCTGGACTTGCGGGATGCCGCCCGTCCCGGCCGACACGGTCGGTACACCGCCGCCGCCGTTGCTGACGTGCTGGCCCGACGCGCTCACGCCCGGCGGGAACGCGTGCATCAGGTCCACCACCCAGACCAGGGTGTCGGTGGGCTGGACGCCGATCTGGGAGTTGCCCCGCGTTCCGTAGCCGTACTTGGGCGGCAGCACCGCGAGAACGCGGCTGCCGACCCGCTGTCCGGTCACCGCCTTCTGCAGTCCGGTGAGCCCCATCGTGACGGGCAGGACCTGCGGCGTAGCGGTGAAGCTGGAGTAGAGCAGCTTGCTGGTCTTGCCGCGCCACAGGTAGACGTCGAAGTTCGCGAGGTAGGTGTCCCCGGACGTGATCTTGGGGCCATGCCCCTGGATCACTGTCTTGGTCACCAGGCCGCTGTCCGCCTTCTGCGCCGGGATGTGCACGGTTGGTGACTTGCCTTCGGCTCCGGAGACCTTGACCGACTCGTTGGTGCTGCCCGTCGCCTGCGAGGACGAGGATGAGCACCCGGCTAGTGCCGCGGTCACGGCGAGCGGGGCGAGGAGCGCAGCGGTCAGGCGTCGCATGAATTTCCTTTGAGTTGAGATCGCAATCGGGTCAGCCTACCGGCCTGCGCAGGCTGGGCCGCCCGTTACTCGCCGGGTGGCGCGGGAAGCGGCGTGGCCGGCGGTGTTCCCGAATTGGTACGCGGCGGCAATGGGTGACCGCGAACCACGTCACCAAGCAAGTTCTTATTCCAGACGACGATTGTGTAACTATTCACGTAATAAATCCGCAATGGCGGGCCGAACGAGCGCCGGACCGAAGCTACCGTCGGATAACGCTTGAATCCCGGCGGACTCGGGACGAGCACGATGAAGTTGGCGTAACTCACCGCCGGATCGAACCAGTCTGACTTGACCTCCCAGTAGTCGCTGGTGATCTGCGTGCCGTTGGCGAGCACCGAGCGCAGATGGACCCGTCCCCCGGTGTCCAGGGTCGTGACGTTGGCGTTCCAGTAGCCGGCCAGCCCGTAGGTCAGGTGATGCGCGGCCAGCCAGGAGCCGAGCCCGGCGCTCTCCGGTTGTGCCGGCGGCTGGGTAACCAGACGTCCCAGGCTGATCAGATAGCCGATGAGCACGACGGCTAGGGCAGGCACCAGCCGGGCACTGACCAGCCGTCCGGCGAGCGCGCGTCCGGCGAGCGCCGCGCCGAAGGGCAGCACGGCCGTGATGTCCCTGGTGCTCGCCAGGTCGTCGGCACGCGTGCTGAGCAGGTACGCGGTCAGGGTGAGCACGATTCCTGCGGCGAGCAGTGCTGCGGCGAGGTCGGCGCGGCTCAGCCGCCTGATGGTCGCGCAGGTCGCCCAGGCCGCCAGGCCCAGGCCAGTCAGGTGCACGAAGGCAAGCCCGGCGACGAACCCGGCGGTGTGGCCGAAGAAGTTGGCCCCGAACAGCAGCAGCAGGCCGCGACCGGTGACGGCCAGCGAACGCCCCAGGTCGCTGGGTGATGCCAGCAGGGGCGAGACCGGCCAGACGCTGAAGCCGCCGTGACTGGCGATCATCGTCAGCGCGGTGCGGGCGAGCCAGATCGCCGGCACCGTGGCCGCGGCCAGGACCAGTTCGAAACTCGATGCGCGCCATCGCTTCTTCAGCTGGAATCTGGACCGGTAGATCCGCACGGTGCAGATCGCGAGCACGGGCATGATCCCCGTGTAGAGGACGATGCCGTCGGCGACCAGCCCCGTGGACAGGATCAGGCCGGCCGCGATCGCCGCGTACCAGCGCCGTGGCGCGCGGTCAAGCACCAGGAACGTCACCATGACCGGCACCGTGCTGCCGATATGGTCGGGTGAACCCATCAGCACGTAGATCCCGTCGCCGAGCTGAGGCGCCAGCACGATGCCGGCGGCCAGTACGCAGCGGACGATCGCGTCGCGGCCGGTAGCGTGTCCTTTGGCGAGCATGGCGGCCAGCAGCGCGAGCAGCGTGTAGGTCATCGCGCTGGCGATGGGCACCACGTCAGGGCTGAGCCCGCGGAGCCGCTCGATCAGCAGGTACTGCACGAGCTCGGTCGGGTAGAACGAGACGTCGGACAGCTGCCATCCGCGCAGCAGCGGGTTGCCGTGGAGCATGTCCCATGCCTGCAGGGCGTTGGAAGCCCCGTCGGAGGTCACGGCGGCGGTGCGTGCGACGTGCAGGTAGATGACGAACAGCGTCACGGCGGCTACTGCCCAGGTAGCGGCCGCACCGACGGTGGCCAGCCGCAGCCTGGGAACCTGGAGGCCGGGCACCCGGAGGCGGGGTGGCCTCAGCGGGAGCATCGAGGCGCGGCGTAGCAGCAGCCTGGGCGCCGAGATGACCAGGATCGCCGCCGCGGTCACCCCGATCGGGAGGACCGGCAGCCGGACCCCGGTCCGCCTGGGTGCCAGGACCACCTGCGCCAGCGGGCCGGTGACGGCGGAGTGGGCCCCGGGCGCCGGGTCCGGTGCGGTCCCTGCCCGCGCTGCCGGCCCGGCCTCGGGCTGCTCGCCCGGCCCCGGCTCGGCCGGCGGCGACTCACCTCCTCGCTCGGCTGGCCCCAGCCCGGCCGGCTCCAGGTCGGCCCGCACCTGCTCGCCTGGCCCCGGCGTAACCTGGCCAGAACGGCGGCTGAGCGGCCGCCGGGTGAACCTGCGGCGGGCCGGAGTTCGCTGCGCCGTCACATCAGCCCCGCCTCGATCGCCTCCTGCACCCAGGCGATGACCTCATCGAGCATCTGGTCGAGGGTCGTCGTGGCCGCGAAGCCGAGCAGCCGCTCTGCCTTTGCGGTATCGGGTACGCGGCGCTGCACGTCGTCGGGGTACGGCTCGTCGTGGACCAGCCTGGGCGGTGAGTCAGGCCCGTTGATCTTGTGCCAGATGAGCGTGGCGATCTCGGTCACGGTGGTGCCGCGATCGGTCGACAGGTTGAAGTCCTCGCCAGCCGCCGCGGGATGTTCCATCGCCGTCACGATGCCCCTGGCCAGATCGCCGCCGTAGGTGTAGTGCCGCACCTGCTCGCCCGAGCCCAGCAGGTGCAGCGGGTCCTGGCCGGTCAGCACCCGGTGGACCAGGTCAGGGACGACATGGCTGCTGGCCAGCCGGACCTCCCCGGGGTCAGCCCGGCCATCCCGCACCGACCTGGTCTCCCCCACACCGACGCAGTTGAAGGGCCGCACGATCGTGAACGGCAGCCCGTACTGCTGCCAGGCCGCCCTGGCGAAGTACTCCACCGCCAGTTTCTGGAAGCCGTAGGCGGTCGCCGGCGGCGGGACCTGGAGCTGCAGGCCCTCGCGGGAGGGGAAGCAGTCGGCGTTCTCATACACCATCGAGGAGGACAGGAAGGTGACCTTGCGCAGCGCGCCGTCCCGGTGGGCCACGATGGCCGCGTCGCAGGCCGCTGCCGTGATCCGCTCGTTGGCGGCGAGCAGGTCGTACGGGTAGGCGTGGAAGTAGCCGATGCCGCCGACCATGGCGGCTGCCGCGACAAAGTGCTCGCAGCCGGCGAGCAGCTCGGTGATCAGCCCGGCATCGCGGGCGTCGCCGCGAACGAGCCGGTAACCGGGCCGGTCGGGGCCGGCCGTCCGCGGCTCGCCGTACTTAGACAGGTCATCGAGCCCGACGACCTGGTAGCGGCGGCGAAGCAGCTCGGCAACGACGTAGCCGCCGACGAACCCGGCCGCGCCGGTGACGAGTACCCGACCGGTCACGCCGCTCCCCGTGACTCGGCCGCTCCCCGTGACTGGGCAGCGCGGACGAGCTCGTCCTTCGCCGCGACGACATGCCAGGCGGCCCACTCGCTCGTGCGCGCCTGCCTGGGCGCCAGCGGAGTCGGGTCGCAAGCGGGCGGGACAGGATCGGCCTCGGGCCGCGCGCGGCGGGCGCAGCGGGCCGCGAGCTCACCGGCTGTCAGCCGCCGGCCGAAGCAGAACAGGTACCAGCGCAGGTAAGCCGGCATCCAGGCCAGGACCCGGAAACCTGACTCGCCCTCCTCGCGGTCGAGCCAGATGGTGGGGATCTCGGCGACGTCCCGGCGCACACGCCGTGCCTTGGCTGTGAGCTCGATGCCGATCGCGAAGCCCTGGCGCGAGTCGATGCCGACCTCCCTGATGAAGGAGGTCGAGTAGGCCTTGAACGAGTTGGTGGCGTCCCTGGTGCCAGCCCGCGCGAGCAGCTGCAGTGACCGGCCAGCCAGCCGGGACAACAGGCTCTTGCCGATCGGCCCGCCGATCTGGCTGCCGCCTTTGGAGTACCGGGACGCGGCGGCCACGGCAGCACCCCGTTCGACCAGCGCGGCGAGCTGCTCGATCTGCCGCGGGTCGTCGCTGTTGTCGGCCATGGTCACGACGGCAACGCCGGCTCTGGCCTGGTCGATCCCGAACCTGATCGCGTTCGCCGGCCCGGGCCCGTACTCGCCGACTAGGCACCGCAGCCTCGGCTCCGCGGCCGCCCAGGCCTGTACCTCCTGCCAGGTCGGATCTTCTTCGGAGTCGACGACGACGATGACCTCGCACGATGACCGGACCGAGGCGAAGATCCTGCTGAGCGCCCGGCCGATCCGGGCTGCCTCGTTGCGCGCCGGGATGACGACCGAGATCCGAGGGGCGGTCAGGCCGCCTGCTCCGACGGCGGCCGGGGGGGTTAGAGACAGGGTCATGTCAGGACTCCTTGATGCAAGAGATTCCAGATGTCGACGACCGGCTTGTCGGTCTGCAGGTCGCGGTAGTGCGGATGAGGTGCGCCGATAACCAGCAGGTCGGCCTTGTCCAGCACGTCGCCGAGAGGCAGCAGGTCGGGATCGCCGCTGACCATCGGGTCGGTGCACAGCACCTGGCGCGCCTTCGCCGCGAGCAGGTCAGCGAGCAGGTAGGCCAGGCTCGACCGGGGATCGTCGGAGCCGCCTTTGAACGCCATGCCGAGCACCCCGACGGTCATCGCGGCGAGGTCGAAGCGCAGCTCGAGCCTGCTGATCAGGTAGCCGGGCAGGCCCTGGTTCACGGCGATGGCGGCTCGGCCGAGCGTGAAGCCCGCGTTCGCCCGCGCCAGGCCCGCGGTGTCCTTGAGCAGGCACGGCCCGGCCGTGAAACCGGCCGGGGCCAGGTCCGCGGCTCGCGGGTAGTCGCGCACCACGCCCTGACGTATCCGCTCGTAGTCAAGCCCGAGGTCACTGGCGATCATGTAGAACTGGTTGGCCGCCGCGAACCTGATGTACCGCCAGGCATTGGTGAACAACTTGGCGAGCTCTGCCTCCTCGACATTCATCGGGACAAGCTCGGGCGTCAGCATGGAGAACAGCCTGCTGGCCCGCTCAAGGCCGCCGGCCGACCGGCTGGCGACGATCTGCGGCAGCTCGTACAGCTCGGTCATCGCCTGGCCCTCGGCGATCCGCTCGGGGCAGAAGGCCACGTCCATGTCGATGCCGAGGCTGGCGACCAGCTTCTCCGCGATCGCGGTCGTGCCGGCCGTGACCGTGCTGCGCAGAATCAGGATCTGCCCGTCACGGAACTGACCCGAGCAGTCGGCGAGCGCGGCGCGGATCGAGCCCGGCCGCTGGCCGGCGTGCTCGTCTAGCCCGCTGATCACGACGATGACGTGCTCGGCGGCGCCGACGATGGCCGGATCAGCCGAGGCCACCAGCCGCCCGGCGGTGACCGCCCGGCGCAGCGGGAGCTCGGCAGCCGGCTCGCGGAAGGGCAGCCGCCCGGCGTTCACCGACTCGATTGCCTCGTCGCTGATGTCATAGATCGCCACCCGGGCTCCGCGGTCGGCGAAGGCGACGGCGAGTGGCAAGCCGACGTGGCCGCAGCCCCCGACAATCACAACATCGCACGCGAAACGACCGCTTCGACCCCGACCTGTCACGAAGGTTCCCCCCGGCTCCCCGCTGGCAGTTGCCATCGACAAAGGCGGACCGACCTCCGCGCGTCGATGCCGACGGCTCCTCCGACTCTAGCGACGTTAAGTAGCCGAGGAATGACGATCAGCAATGCCGTTCGGGCTTGCCCGATTTTCGGCACGCAGCAGCCTGATGACATCCTCACGGCTGCTGATTCCCGCCACGGTTCGGCTCGGCGGATTCTCAGGCCTGGCCGACCCGCCGATCACTGCCGCTGGCATGGCGGTGTTCGCGCTCAAGCCCGAGCCGCTCATGCCCGAGCCGCTCAGGCCGCCAGCCGGTCCTGGCAGCCTGCTCGCTGTCGTGGCGTTCTCCACGCGCTGGAGCGGGCGCAGCATCTGGTATTCGCTGAAGGACGTTCCGTTCGCGTGGTGACGCCCATGCATTTCCGGCGATCACCATCTCTCGGGCTGACGCGGCCCGCTACATGCCGGCGATCAGCTTCTCGACCCGCTCGTCCACTGACCTGAACGGGTCCTTGCACAGCACGGTGCGCTGCGCCTGGTCGTTGAGCTTGAGGTGCACCCAGTCGACGGTGAAGTCCCGGCGCCGTTCCTGAGCGCGCCTGATGAAGTCGCCGCGCAGCCGTGCCCGCGTGGTCTGCGGCGGTATCGACTTGGCCTCGAAAATGGCCAGGTCGCTGCAGACCCGCTCGACCGAGCCGCGCCGCTGGAGCAGGTAGTACAGGCCGCGGCCCCGGTGCACGTCGTGGTAGGCGAGGTCAAGCTGCGCTACCCGGGGCGACGCGAGCGGCAGGTCGTGCTTGGCCCGGTAGCGCTCGATGAGCTGGTACTTCGTCACCCAGTCGATGTCGCGTGCGATCAGGTCGAGATTCCCGGTCTCGACCGCCCTGACCGAGCGCTCCCACAACTCGAGCACCCGCTCCGTGGTCTTGTCAGCGCCGCGACCGTCGACGAAGGACCTGGCCTTGGCGAGGTACTCGTGCTGGATCTCCAGCGCGCTCATCTCCCGCCCGCTGGCCAGCCGGATCTTCCGCCGCCCCGTCATGTCGTGGCTGACGTCCCTGATCGCCCGGATCGGGTTCTCCAGCGTCAGGTCGCGCATCACGGCGCCCGCCTCGACCATCCGCAGCACGAGATCGGTCGCCCCGACCTTGAGCAGCATCGTGGTCTCGCTCATGTTCGAGTCGCCGACGATGACGTGCAGCCGCCTGAACCGCTCGGCGTCGGCGTGCGGCTCGTCGCGGGTGTTGATGATCGGACGTGACCTGGTGGTCGCCGAGGACACGCCTTCCCAGATGTGCTCGGCCCGCTGGCTCACGCAGTAGACCGCACCGCGGGGCGTCTGCAGCACCTTGCCGGCGCCGCAGATGATCTGCCTGGTGACCAGGAACGGGATCAGGATGTCGGCCAGCCTGCCGAACTCGCCGTGCCGTGCCACGAGGTAGTTCTCGTGGCAGCCATAGGAGTTACCCGCCGAGTCCGTGTTGTTCTTGAACAGGTAGATATCCCCGGCGATGCCTTCCTCGCGCAGCCTGCGGTCGGCGTCGACGAGCAGTCCTTCCAGGATCCGCTCCCCCGCCTTGTCGTGGGTGACCAGGTCGACCAGGCTGTCGCACTCTGGCGTGGCGTACTCCGGGTGGCTGCCGACGTCCAGGTACAGCCGTGCGCCGTTCCGCAGGAAGACGTTGCTGCTCCGGCCCCAGGAGACCACCCGCCGGAACAGGTACCTTGCTACCTCGTCAGGAGAGAGCCGACGCTGCCCGCGGAACGTGCACGTGACTCCGTACTCGTTCTCCAGCCCGAATATTCGCCTGTCCACCGGGTGCTCAGCTCACCAATCCACGGCGATGTACTTGGTCTCGGTGAACTCGAGCAGTCCTTGGTGGCCGCCTTCGCGGCCGAGACCTGACTGCTTGACTCCGCCGAACGGTGCGGCCGGGTCGCTGACTACGCCGCGGTTGATGCCGATCATGCCAGCCTCGAGCGCCTCCGCGACCTGAAGCGCCCGCCGCAGGTCTGCCGTGTACAGGTAGGAAGCCAGGCCGTACTCGGTGCTGTTGGCCATGGCGATCGCCTGGTCGGTGTCGGTGAACCTGACGATCGGGGCGACCGGGCCGAAGATCTCCTCGTTCAGGATCCCGGCCGTTGGCGGCACGTCGTCGAGCACGGTCGGCGCGTAGAAGTACCCGCGGCGGTCCGGTGCCTTCCCGCCGGTGACCAGCCGGCTGCCGTCCTTCGTGGCCTCCTCGACCAGCGTGGCGACCTTCGTCCTGGTGTCCGCGTTGACCAGCGGCCCGAGATCGGTGCCGTCGTCCAGGCCCGGGCCGACGTTCAGCGCGCTCAGCCTGGCGGCGAACTTCCTGGAGAACTCGTCGGCGACCGACTCGTGGACGTAGAACCGGTTGGCCGCGGTGCACGCCTCGCCGCCGTTGCGCATCTTGGCGATCATCGCGCCGTCGACGGCCGCGTCGATGTCCGCGTCGCCGAAGATCAGGAACGGCGCGTTGCCGCCCAGCTCCATCGAGCAGTTGGTCACCGTGTCGGCCGCCGTGTGCAGCAGCATCCTGCCGACCTCGGTGGATCCGGTGAAGGACAGCTTGCGGACTCTCGGGTCGGCCAGCATGGCCCCGACCACGGTGCCCGGCGAGGTGGTGGGAAGCACGTTCACCACGCCATCTGGCACCCCTGCCTCGGCCAGGATGGCCGCAGCCGCCAGTGCCGAGAGCGGGGTTTCCTTGGCGGGCTTGAGCACCACCGTGCAGCCGGCCGCCAGCGCCGGCCCGATCTTGCGGGTCGCCATCGCGGCCGGGAAGTTCCACGGCGTGACGAGAACGGAGACGCCGACCGGCTGGTGCTGGACCAGGATCCGGTTCGTCCCCGAGGGTGCCCTGGTCACCATGCCGTCGATCCGGACGGCCTCCTCGGCGAACCAGCGGAAGAACTCGGCCGCGTAGGTGATCTCGGCCCTGGCGTCGCGCAGCGCCTTGCCGTTCTCCATCACCATCAGCTTCGCCAGGGACTCGGTGCGGGCGATCATCAGCTCGTAAGCGCGCCGCAGGTACTCGCCGCGAACCCGGGGCGGCGTCGCGGCCCAGCCCGCCAGCGCGTCGTGCGCGGCGGTGACGGCATCGATCGCGTCCTCAGGCGTGGCGCTCGCCACCTCGGCGATCGGGTCCTCGGTGGCCGGGTCGATGACCGGCAGCATGCCAGCGCGCCCTGATGTCCACTGGCCGCCGATCAGCAGCCCCGTCGGCGTGTTCATCCCGGTAATGCTTGCCAGGTCGGCCGCCACGTCCCCTCCAGGAACTCGTGCAGTCGCGTGCCATTCGGCGCCGCGCATGCCCGACATTACCAACGGCTCGGTTCATACCCCGCCGCGGTCGGGTCAACGATCACCGCCGGCCGCTGTCAACTCGCGGATACCGCGGTCATCACGGTGCGCAGGAACTCGGCGGTGGCCCCGTCGTCCGACAGGCGGTCCCTCCCGGGTCAGGGCAGCTGCCGGACGATCTGAGCCAGCTGATCCGGCTGGTAGCCGTACCGCTGGCCGAGCGCCACGAGCTCGCGGGCCTTGGCGATGACCTCGCTGCGGTGCGGCGCGATGCCGGTCACGGTCACGCCGTGCCGGACGGGATGGCGCGCGTCACGGGGGACTGCCTGACACCAGCCCGGGCCTGCGGTCCTTCGGACGACGGGGCGGCGCGGCGGACGCGCGATGGCGCATCGTCAGGTAGCCGACCCGCAGCAGCGGCCTGGCCTCATACGGCGCGGACGACGGGTTCAGGCCAGGTGCAGGGCCGCCCCGTCGAGCACGGCCAGGAGCGAGAAGGCGGCCGAGATCCTCGATCGGGGCCGTCAGCAGCCGGAACGTGCCGGGCCATCACAGGCAGGCCTGGTGCTGGCTAGCCCTCGGACTCGCCACCGGGTTCCGATGAGTCAGGCCTGGCCTGCTCCTCGCCCGCTGGCTTGGCCTGGCTGGTACCGCCCTCGGCGGCCGCGCTGCCCTTCTTGGCCTTGGCAGGCGCTGCCGTGCCTGGCTGCGGCGAGGTACCGCCGTCCGGGCCGATCTCGGCGAGCAGTGCCTCCAGCCGCGCGCCGGTCAGCCGGCGGAACGTGCGGTGTTCCCTGGTGCGGTCGAGCACCGCCACCTCAAGCTGCCCGGCGTTGATCTCGATCCGGTCGCCGTTGGCCTGGGCCGCGAGGCCAGCGATGGCGGCCGCGAGCGCACCGGACAGGGTCAGGTCGTCCGTGTAGTGCTCCTTGAGCACGGTGGCGATGGCGTCGGCCTGGCCGCCCACTGCCACGTAGCCGTGCTCGTCGTTGACCGAGCCGTCGAAGGTGATCCGGTAGATCTGGTCCTCGGCCGGTACCTCGGCGACCTCGGCGACGACGATCTCCACCTCGAACGGCTTGGGGCTGTCGGTGAAGATCGTGCCGAGCGTCTGCGCGTACCAGTTCGCGAGCCCGCGCGCGGTGACGTCCTGCCGGTCGTACTGGTAGCCGGTGACGTCCGCATAGCGAACGCCGGCCTTGCGCAGGACCTCGTACTCGTTGTAGCGGCCGACAGCGGCGAAGGCGATCCGGTCGTAGATCTCGCTGATCTTGTGCAGGGCCCGTGAGGGGTTGGGCGCGACGAACAAGATCCCGGTGTCGTACTGGATCACGACGCCGCTGCGACCGCGCGCGATCCCCTTGCGCGCATAGTCCGCCTTGTCCTTCATCGCCTGCTCAGGCGACACGTAGAACGGCATTGACACCGCTGGTGTTTCCCTTACTTGAGTTGTCGGCTTGACGGGGACGGGCTGAGCGGCTGGACAGGCAGCCGGCTACCCGATGGCCCTCGGCGTTTGCAGGTGCGAGCGCGGGCCGTCTGGCTCGGTCATCCGCTCGGCGACCACGGCCTGCGCGTAGGTGCCGGTCACATCCTCCGGCAGCCGCTGGTATCCGGCCGCGGTCACGGTCACCACCACCGGGTAGATACGCCTGGTCATGTCGGGACCGCCGGTGGCCGAGTCGTCGTCGGCAGCGTCGTAGAGGGCCTGCATGCAGGCCATGACCGCCTCGGCGGACTCCATTCCGTCGGCGTAGAGCTTCTTCAGCGAGCCACGGGCGAAGACCGAGCCGGAGCCGACCGAGTGGAACCGCTGCTCCTCGTAACGGCCGCCTGCCACGTCGTAGCTGAAGATCCGCCCCACGCCCTCGTCGGTGTCGTATCCGGCGAAGATCGGCACGACGACCAGGCCCTGCATGGCCCCGCCGAGGTTGGCGCGGACCATCCCCGCCAGCCTGTTGGCCTTGCCCTCCAGCGACAGTGCCCGCCCCTCGAGCTTCTCGTAGTGCTCGAGCTCGACCTGGAACAGCCTGACCAGGTCGATGCCGATCCCGGCCACGCCGGCGATTCCGATGCAGGAGAACTCGTCGCTGCGGAACACCTTCTCGATGTCCCGCTGCGCGATCATGTTCCCGGCCGTCGCCCGCCGGTCGCCGGCCATCACGACACCGCCGTTGAACGCGGCCGCGACGATCGTGGTGCCGTGCGGAAGGTCCCTGGCCACACCGCTTGACACGCTCACGCTGCCGGCGCCCGGCAGCAGCTCCGGCGCAGTCGAGGTGAGGAAGTCGCTGAACGAGGAGGTTCCCGCGCTGAGGTAGCTCGCGGTCATCAGCCTGGCATTGGAGTCAGAACCCAA
Organism: Streptosporangiaceae bacterium; assembly: GCA_035532775.1. Taxonomy (GTDB): domain Bacteria; phylum Actinomycetota; class Actinomycetes; order Streptosporangiales; family Streptosporangiaceae; genus Chersky-822. The sequence goes on along the minus strand of DATKQH010000054.1, from coordinate 3,982 downwards.
GGGAATCCTTTCCTGGTGCCCGCAGGTACGCCACTGACCCTACTGCCACGGCGCCGCCGGTGGCATATCCGGTCGCCGGGTTACTGGCCGCCCTTCTGGACGTAGGAGCGGACGAACTCCTCGGCATTCTCCTCAAGCACCTCGTCGATCTCGTCGAGGATCGCGTCGACGTCGTCGGTCAGCTTCTCCCGCCGCTCCTCGCCCTCCTTGGTGCTCTGCTCGGGGGCTTCCTCCTCGTCCTGCCCCCGCTTAGAGGTATGCCGCTGCCCCCCGGTGTCCTTCGTCGCCATCGCGAACCTCCGTGTTCCGCCTGTTGTGCCGAAGCATAAAGCTATCCTCGCCACCCGGCACTCGTACTAACCCTGCCCGGCGTTTCCGACATTCCGTTCGCCCAGAAAACTTCGCAGGGTGCTGGACGGCGGGCACAGGGCGCCCAGGGCGACGGCAGAGCCGGCGGGTCTACTTGCCAGTGAGCGCCGTCACCAGCTCGGCAGCGGTCTCGCAGCGGTCGAGGAGGTCCCCGACGTGCGCCTTCGTGCCGCGCAGCGGCTCGAGGGTGGGGACTCGCTGGAGTGACTCGCGGCCGGGGATGTCGAAGATCACCGAGTCCCATGAGGCAGCGGCGACCGCGTTCGGGTACTGCCGCAGGCACCGGCCGCGGAAGTACGCCCTGGTGTCCTCTGGCGGGTTCGTGACGGCCCGGCGCACGTCCCGCTCGTCGAGCAGCCGCTCCATCCGGCCGGCGGCCACCAGCTTGTTGTACAGGCCTCGGTCGGCCCGCACGTCGGAGTACTGCAGGTCGACGAGCTGGAGCCGCGGGTGGTTCCACCCGATCCCGTCCCTGGTCCGGTAGCCGTCCATCAGCTGGAGCTTCGTCACCCAGTCCAGCTTGCCGGCCAGCCTGATCGGATCGTCGGCCAGCGTGGCGAGCGCGGACTCCCAGCGGTCGAGCACGTCGGAGGTGAGTTCGTCGACGTCAGCGCCGAACCGCTCCTGGGTGTACTTGCGCGCCAGCTCCAGGTACTCCATCTGCACCTGGATCGCCGTGAGCTTCCTGCCGTCCCGCAGCGTGATCAGGTGCCGGCAGGTCGGGTCATGCGAGACCGCGCGCAGCTCGGCGACGGCTCCGTCGATGCTCAGGTCGCTGGTCAGGAACTTGTCCTCGATCATCGACAGCACCAGCGCCGTCGTGCCGAGCTTGAGATAGGTGGACAGCTCGCTCATGTTGGCGTCGCCGAGGATCACGTGCAGCCTGCGGTACTTCTCAGGATCGGCGTGCGGCTCGTCGCGCGTGTTGATGATCGGGCGCTTGAGGGTCGTCTCCAGGCCGACCTCGACCTCGAAGAAGTCGGCTCGCTGGCTGATCTGGAAGCCGTCTTCCCTGCCGTCAGCCCCGCGGCCGACCCGCCCGGCGCCGCAGATGACCTGCCTGGTGACGAAGAAGGGCGTGAGGTACCTGACGATCTCGGCGAACGGTGTCGCCCGGCTCATCAGGTAGTTCTCGTGACAGCCGTAGGATGCGCCTTTGTTGTCGGTGTTGTTCTTGTACAGCTGGATCGACGCGGTGCCGGGAATCGCGCTGGCCTGGGCAGCAGCCTCCTCCATCACCCGCTCCCCCGCCTTGTCCCACAGCACGGCGGCAAGCGGGTCCGTGCACTCAGGACCCGAGTACTCGGGGTGCGCGTGGTCGACGTAGAGCCTGGCGCCATTGGTCAGAATGACGTTCGCCAGACCCAGGTCCTCGTCGGTGAGCTGGCTGGCGTCGGCGGTATCCCTGGACAGGTCGAAGCCGCGCGCGTCGCGGAGCGGGTTCTCCTCCTCGAAGTCCCACCGCGTCCGCCTGGCCTTCGCGGCGGTCGCCGAATGGTAGGCGTTGACGACCTGCGAGGAGGTGACCATCGCGTTCGCGCCAGGCTGCCCGGGTACGGAAATGCCGTACTCGGTCTCGATCCCCATCACCCGGCGAACGCTCATAACTCATAGGGTAGTGCCGGGCGGCAAGCGAACCCGCGGCCGAGCACACCAGTGCCCTGCCGTGTCGCTCCGCAGCGGAAGGCCTGGACGGCGACCGTCACAGGTACTGGCCGGTGTTGGCCACGGTGTCGATCGACCGGCCTGCCTCGTTCCCGCTCTTGCCGGAGACCAGGGTTCTGATGTAGACGATCCGCTCGCCCTTCTTGCCGGAGATCCTGGCCCAGTCATCCGGATTCGTGGTGTTGGGCAGGTCCTCGTTCTCGCTGAACTCGTCGACGCACGCCGAGAGCAGGTGCGCGACTCGCAGACCCTTCCTGCCGGTCTCGAGGAATTCCTTGATCGCCATCTTCTTCGCCCGGTCCACGATGTTCTGGATCATCGCGCCGGAATTGAAGTCCTTGAAGTACAGCACTTCCTTGTCGCCGTTGGCGTAGGTGACCTCGAGGAACCTGTTCTCCTGCGTCTCGCTGTACATCCGCTCGACGACCCGCTGGATCATCTCGGCCACGGTCGACTCGGCGGAGCCGCCGTGCTCGGCGATGTCGTCGCGGTGCAGCGGCAGGCCGGCGACCACGTACTTGGAGAAGATGTCCCGCGCGGCCTCGGCGTCCGGCCGCTCGATCTTGATCTTCACGTCCAGCCGGCCCGGCCGCAAGATGGCCGGGTCGATCATGTCCTCGCGGTTCGACGCGCCGATCACGATGACGTTCTCGAGGCCTTCCACGCCGTCGATCTCGCTCAGCAGCTGCGGGACGATGGTGTTCTCGACATCGCTGGACACGCCCGATCCCCTGGTGCGGAAGATCGAGTCCATCTCGTCGAAGAACACGATCACGGGCATGCCCTCGCTGGCCTTCTCCCTGGCCCGCTGGAAGACCAGCCTGATGTGCCGCTCCGTCTCGCCGACGTACTTGTTCAGCAGCTCGGGGCCCTTGATGTTGAGGAAGAAGCTCTTGCCCTCCTTGGCCGCCTGACCGGTCTTGGCGTCGACGATGCCCTGGCTGGCCAGCTCGGCGGTCCGCCTGGCGACCTGCTTGGCCAGCGAGTTCGCCACGGCCTTGGCGATCAGCGTCTTGCCGCAGCCTGGCGGGCCGTAGAGCAGCACGCCCTTCGGCGGCCGCAGCTGGTGCTCCTTGAACAGGTCGGCGTGCAGGTAGGGCAGCTCGATCGCGTCCCTGATCTGCTCGATCTGCGGGCCGAGCCCGCCGATCAGGTCGTAGGTGATGTCGGGGACTTCCTCGAGGATGAGCTCCTCGACCTCGGCCTTGGGTATCCGCTCGTACACGTAGCCGGACCGCGGCTCGAGCAGCAGCGAGTCACCGGCGCGCAGCGTGCCGGCCAGCAGCGGCTCGGCCAGCCGGACGATCCGCTCCTCGTCCGCGTGCGAGATGACGAGGGCGCGGTCGCCGCCTTCGAGCAGTTCCTTGAGCATGACGACTTCGCCGACCGTCTCGTAGCCGAGCGCGATGACGACGTTCAGCGCTTCGTTGAGCACGAGTTCCTGGCCGGGGCGCAGCTCGTCGATTTCGATGCTCGGGCTGACCGAGACGCGCATCTTCCTGCCGCCGGTGAACACGTCGGCCGTGCCGTCGGAATTGGCCGCCAGGAAGATACCGAAGCCCGATGGCGGCTGGGCCAGCCGGTCAACTTCTTCCTTCAGCGCGATGATCTGGTCCCTGGCCTCGCGCAAGGTGGCGGTCAGCCGCTCGTTCTGGCTACTCAGGCCTGTCAGCGAAGCCTCGGTCTGGGCCAGCCGGTCCTCGAGCAGCCTTGATGTCCGGGGCGAGTCCGCCAGCTTGCTGCGGAGCGCCGCTATCTCCTCCTCAAGGAAGGAGACTTGGTCTGTGAGCACCTTGACCCTGACTTCGTCGTCATGGCGTCCGGCGCGAGCGCTATCGTCACGAGCGGCCATGCCCCTCACCCCCTCCTGAGAGCGGACTTACCTAGACCCTACCTACGCGCGGTCATTCCGTAACCTCGCGGTGGTCTCCTGACTTGTCTTTTCTGC
>DATKQH010000053.1:0-5078 GCA_035532775.1 Streptosporangiaceae bacterium | reverse complement strand
ACGAATTCTGGAACCGCTCGGTCAGCTCGGCGACCTTCGCCTCCTTTACCGCCCTCGCCATGGGCATCCCTCCTGCCTTGAGGAGTCAGCCCGCGTGGCGGGCCGCTCCGAACGAAATCATCAGTAGCGCCGGAAGACCCCGAAGACGACGAACGCCCCGGGCGCAGACGCACCGGGGCGGGACCGCAGTCAGCGATAATGCCGGCAGACCTGCGGTACGACTCAGTTCACCTGCGCGGGCCGCCCGGGTATCCGGGCCTTCGGCCGACATGCGCGAGGCATGGCGGCAGCCGACGGTCTTTGGCGTGACCCAGAGTACGCGGCGTGGCGGCTCCCGCCAAATCGCCGGCAAGCCTGGGCCCGGCGAGCTGCCCCGGCCCGGCGAGCCGCCTGGGCCGGGATCAAGGTAGGCCGAGCCGAAGACATAACCGCGAGCTGAAGAGAAAACGGTTGCCGGTGACGCCGAACCTACCTCTCAGCGGCCTGGACGCCCTCGGTACCCCGGGTCCGGCGCGCATTCTGGTCATTCGCCACGAAAACGCGCTCGGCGCCAGGCCGGCCGACCGCAGGCGGACGCCGACGGTGGCACGGGCCTGACGCCGGTAGGTCAGGCAGCGAGCGTGCGCTAGCCTGCGGTGGCTTCCTCGAGATCGCCGGTCAGGCCTCGGGTAATGCTCGGGTCCACCGGAACGCCGGGGCCCATGGTGGTGGAGAAGGTGATCTTCCTCAGGTAGCGGCCCTTCGCTGCCGCCGGCTTCAGCCGGACGACCTCGTCGATCGCGGCCGCGTAGTTCTCCACCAGCGCGCGGTCGTCGAACGACGCCTTGCCGATGATGAAGTGCAGGCTGCCGTGGCGGTCCACGCGGAACTCGATCTTCCCGCCCTTGATCTCGGTAACGGCCTTGGCCACGTCAGCGGTCACCGTGCCGGTCTTCGGGTTCGGCATCAGCCCGCGCGGGCCGAGCACGCGGCCCAGGCGGCCGACCTTGCCCATCAGGTCGGGCGTGGCGACCACAGCGTCGAAGTCGAGGAAGCCGCCCTGGACGCGCTCGATCAGCTCGTCGGAGCCGACGATGTCCGCGCCAGCCGCGCGCGCCTCCTCGGCGCGCTCGCCGGCCGCGAACACGAGAACCCTGGCCGTCTTGCCGGTGCCGTTCGGCAGGTTGACGGTGCCCCGCACCATCTGGTCGGCCTTGCGCGGGTCGACCCCGAGCCTGATGGCCACCTCCACGGTCGAGTCGAACTTAGTGGTCGCTGTCTTCTTAGCCAGGTCGACCGCCTGCACCGGCGAATACAGCTGCGCGGCGTCGACCAGCTCATCTACCTTGCGGTAGGCCTTGCTGCGCTTCATGTTCTTTCTCCCCTTGGGTGAGTGAGCAGGTCGTGGTCATCGGGCCAGCGCATGGCCCTGCCACTGCCAGGTGCCCGGATCCGCCCGGGTCCCTGGTCAATCACGCCCGACAACGCGGACGAAATTGCGACAATCAGCCCTCGACGACAATTCCCATCGACCTGGCCGTTCCGGCGATGATCAGCTCGGCCGCCTCGATGCTGGTCGCGTTCAGGTCCGGCATCTTGACCTGCGCGATGTTCCTGACCTGCGCCTTGGTCATCTTGCCGACCTTGGTCTTGTGCGGCTCCGGGCTGCCCTTGGCCACTTTGGCTGCCTTCTTGATCAGCTCGGCGGCCGGCGGGGTCTTCGTGATAAACGAGAACGTCCGGTCCTCATAGATCGTGATCTCGACCGGGATGATGTTGCCGCGCTGCGATTCGGTCGCCGCGTTGTACTGCTTGACGAAGTCCATGATGTTGACACCGTGCGGGCCAAGAGCCGTGCCGACCGGCGGCGCCGGGGTGGCCGCGCCGGCATTCAGCTGGACCTTCACGACCGCAGCGATCTTCTTCTTCCTCGGAGCCATCTGATACGAATCCTTATCTCGTCTTGCTTGCCGTGCTCAGTTCTTACCGTGCTCAGATCTTGCTGACCTGGTCAAATGAGAGCTCGACTGGCGTCTCGCGGCCGAAGATCGACACGAGCACCTTGAGCTTCTGGGTATCTGGATTGATCTCGCTCACCGTCGCCGGGAGCGTCGCGAACGGGCCGTCCATCACGGTAACGGACTGGTTCACCTCGAAGTCCACCGCCGCCGCCCGCATGGTCTCGGCCTTCTTGGCCGCCTTCTCTTCCGGCACCGGTGCGAGCAGGGACATCACCTCATCCAGGCTGAGCGGCGACGGCCGGCTCGACAGGCCGACGAAGCCGGTCACGCCCGGAGTGTTGCGCACGGCGGCCCACGACTCGTCGGTCAGATCCATCCGCACCAGGATGTAGCCGGGCAGCACCTTCTCCTGCACCTGCTGCCGCTTACCGCCCTTGACCTCGATCACCTCGTGCGTGGGGACCTCGATCTGGAAGATGAAGTCCTCCATGTTGAGCGACTGCGTGCGGCTTTCCAGGTTCGCCCTGACCCGGTTCTCGTATCCGGCGTAGGAGTGCACGACGTACCACTCGCCCGGCAGCCGCCGAAGCTCTGCCTCGAACGCGGCGACCGGATCGGCTTCCTCAGCCTCCGGCGCCTCGGCAACTTCCTGCGCCTCGGCAGCCTCCTGCGCCACGGCGACGTCGTCAGGCGTGCCGTCAGCGGCGGCACCTGCCTCGCTGAGCACGTCGGCCTGGTCGTCGTCGGAAGGCTCGGCCAGCGGCCCACCGACCTGTTCGGAGTCGGTCACGATAGCTCTTTCTCTCTGCTGCTTCCTGCGCGGCTTCTTCCTCGCGCGCAGGTACCTTGCGCTCTACTTCTGGCCGAACGTCACCCGCATCAGCGGACCAGGAGGAGTTAACCTCCCGTGATCATGCTGCCACGCCTAGCGCACGGATACTACCTAGCCCACGAGCCATCAACGACCGAAGACGGCGAACACAAGATTCGTGAAGACCGTGTCCACACCGGTGACGATGCCCACCATGATCAGGATGAAGATGACGGCGACCGTGGTGTAGGTGATCAGCTCCTTGCGGGTCGGCCAGATCACCTTCCTGAGTTCGGCCCTGACCTCCCGCAGGAAGACAGGCGGGCTCGTCCGCTCCGGCTTCGCCGGGCCGCCGGACTTGGCCGGCCTCTTGGCCTGCGGGCCACGTACCTGAGTCGCCATTTCCTCACCTGTAGCGCTGGTCAACGGCCGGCTCGCGCCGGTGCGGGGCCCGCGGGTTACGAGCCAACTCGCAGGGCAGGAGGGACTCGAACCCCCAACCGCCGGTTTTGGAGACCGGGACTCTAGCCAATTGAGCTACTGCCCTCTGAGTGGGCACCGTAGGCATGCTTCCGCAACCTGACGGAGATCCACCAGATGTTGAAGTGTACGTTGCCAACCGGCCTCGCGTCGAACCGCGCGGCATTTTGCCTGACTGCCCGCGACCCGCCCCGCCTGCCACTCGCCGGTGGCCCGGCTTTGTCGGCCGCAGCCCGCGCGAGGTGGGAAGATGCTAGGCATGGGAGCAAGCAAGTCCAGACTATCCGCACGGATCTCAGCGATCACCGAATCGGCGACGCTCGCGGTCGACGCCAAGGCCAAGGCGATGAAGGCGGCCGGGCGCCCGGTGATCGGCTTCGGCGCCGGCGAGCCCGACTTCCCGACCCCCGGATACATCGTCGCGGCGGCGCAACGGGCCTGCGCTGAGCCGCGATTCCACAAGTACTCGCCCACCCCGGGGCTGCCGGAACTACGCGAGGCCATCGCGGCGAAGACGGCACGCGATTCGGGCCTGGCCGTGCAGGCCAGCCAGGTACTCGTCACCAACGGCGGCAAGCAGGCGGTCTACCAGGCGTTCGCCACCCTGCTCGACCCGGGCGACGAGGTGCTGCTGCCCGCTCCGTACTGGACGACCTATCCGGAGGTCATCGCGCTGGCGGGCGGAGTCGTCGTGCCGGTGCCGACCGACGAGACCTCCGGCTACCTGACCACGGTCGCCGACCTGGAGGCGCACTGCACCGATCGCACCAAGATGCTGGTCTTCGTCTCGCCATCGAACCCGACCGGGGCGGTATACCCGCCTGACCTGGTCGCCGAGATCGGCCGGTGGGCCGCCGCCAAGGGAATCTGGGTAGTGACGGACGAGATCTACGAGCACCTGGTCTACGGCAAGGCCAGGTTCACCTCGATCCCGGTCGCCGCGCCGGATCTGGCCGACCGCTGCGTGGTGCTCAACGGCGTCGCGAAGACCTACGCCATGACGGGCTGGCGGGTCGGCTGGATGATCGGGCCGCAGGACGTGATCAAGGCGGCCACCAGCCTGCAGTCCCATGCCACCTCGAATGTCTGCAATGTCGCGCAGGCAGCGGCCCTGGCCGCGGTCTCCGGCGACCTGTCCGCCGTGGAGCAGATGCGCGAGGCGTTCGACCGCCGCAGGGAGCAGATGACCATCATGCTTAACAAGATCCCGGGGGTAATCTGCCCACTGCCAGAGGGCGCTTTCTACTGCTTCCCAAGCGTCAAGGGTGTACTCGGCAAGCAGCTAGCCGGCCGCCGGATCCTGACCTCTGCCCAGCTCGCCGAGGTCGTGCTCGAAGAGGCTGAGGTGGCCGTGGTTCCTGGCGAGGCATTCGGAGCGCCAGGCTACTTCCGGCTGTCGGCCGCCCTGGCCGATGCCGACCTCGAGGTCGGCCTGACCCGGCTGGGAGATCTGCTGGCACAAGCCGGCTGACACACCGGCCGGCGGCGGAACTGGCCTTTCCACCGGCGGGAGCCGGGCAGACTAGTCGGATGGCACGGCGGCTGGACCTGCTCCCTAAGGCGCACCTGCACCTGCACTTCACCGGTGCCATGCGCCGGGGAACCCTGATCGATCTCGCCGCCTCGCACGGGATCAGCCTGCCCGACGCGTTCGGGACCGACTGGCCGCCCCGGCTGCGCGGGACCGACGAGCGGGGCTGGTTCCGGTTCCAGCGGCTCTACGACGGCGCCAGGGCAGTCCTGCGCACCGAATCCGACATCCGCAGGCTCATCACCGAGATGGCCGAGGACGAGGTTGCCGAGGGCTCAGGCTGGCTGGAGTACCAGGTCGACCCGTCCGGCTACGC
>DATKQH010000052.1:0-28016 GCA_035532775.1 Streptosporangiaceae bacterium | reverse complement strand
GCGGGCCGGGCGGCACCGCGTGACCCTGCTCTCGCCCTTCGACTCGCTGATCTGGGACCGGAAGCGGACCAGGCGGATGTTCGGATTCGACCACAGCCTCGAGGCCTATGTCCCGAGGCACAAGCGCATCCACGGCTACTTCACCATGCCGCTTCTCGCCGGCGGCAAGCTCGTCGGCCGCGTCGACCCAGCCCGCGACGGACAGACCCTGATCGCCCGCCAGCTAACCCTCGACACCCCCCGCGCAGCTGAGCCGATGGCCCGCGCGCTGCTAGCCGCAGCCACCTGGGTCGGCTGCACCAACGTCACCCTCGAGCGCGTCAATCCGCCCGCCCTAGAGCCCCGCCTCCGCTCCGCGCTAACAGCAGCCGGCGCCTAACCCCTAACCGCGAGCACATGGTCTGGCCGCGACTCAGCCGCTGGATAACGGACTCACCGGGCAAGCCGTTCAGGCGGCCGGGCGAGTCCGTTGTCCAGACGGCGTCAGCCCGCGCCAGGGCTGGGGCTTGGGGTTTGGCTGGGCTGGGCTCATTAAGTGAGCTCGATCAGCTTCTCTCGCACGGCGACCATGACCGCCTCCATCCGGGAGTGGATCTGCAGCTTCTCCAGGATGTTCCTGACATGATTTTTGACCGTGTTATCCGAGATAAACAGTTCCTTCGCGATATCCCGGTTGTTCATCCCGCGCGCCACCAGCTTCAGCACCTGCATCTCCCGGTCGGTCAGCTTGGGCCCGGGGAGCTCCTGCGGCGGCTCCCCGTGGTCCCTTCTCGCCAGCGAGGCGAACTCGGTCAGCAGCTTGCCTGCCATCGACGGGCTGATCAGCGACTGCCCGCCGTGCACCGACCTGACGGCCTCGGCGACCTGATCGAGCGGAATGTCCTTGAGCAGATAGCCACTGGCCCCGGCCTTGATGGCGTCGAACAGGTCCTCTTCCTCGTCGCTCATCGTCAAGATGATGATCCTGGCGCTGGGCGCCACATCCTTGATGGCCCGGCAGGCATCGATGCCGTTGCTCCGAGGCATCCTGATGTCCATCAGCACGACGTCAGGCAGCGACTCGCCCGCCCGCTCCAGCGCTTCCGCTCCGTCGCTGGCCTCGCCGACGACCTCGATGTCGGGCTCGGTGACAAGAACGATCTCCAGGCCGCGGCGGAAGAGCGCGTGATCGTCGACGATCAGCGTGCGGATCGGCTCGAAGCCGTGCCCGGGCTCCAGCACCCCGTCACCCTCCGCGCTACCTGCCATCATCTGCCTCTCGTCGCTGTCGCCGGTCTGCCGCTGGGGCGCGACACGGAGCCGCGCCGCCCCAGCGGCACTTTTGTTCGCATGTAACCAAACTCTGTCCGACCATGCACGGGCATGCAAGCATGCCCGGCGGGCACCGGACCACGGGGGCATGGCCTTGGCCGCGATCGTCGTGGCCGCTCCCGCGGTCATCCCGGACGCAGCACGGCCGACTTGTCACCCCGGCTCGCCCCGTCCTGGCTCACCTGGGCGGCAGGCGCGGCGCGTTCGTCGCCGGCCCGCTCCGGCCGGCGACGGCCCGGAATCCTCGCTCCGACGCCCGACGTGGACGGTTCGGCCATCATGTCCCGGTCAGCTGCGTGCTCGACCAGCCTGATCACCCCGTACTGATAGCCGTGCCGACGGTAGACAACGCTCGGAGTGTTCTCCTGGACGTCGTGGAACAGGTAGAAATCGTGACCGACTAGTTCCATCTCCAGCAGGGCCTGGTCGATCGAGATCGGCCTGGCGTGATGGAACTTCTGCCTGATCAGCAGGGGCCCGTCGCCATCCATCTGGATCGGGACCAGGCTCTCCCCGCCGGCGGCCCCATCGTCCTCCGGCTCGGCCGCCGGACCTGGCTCACCAGACCTCGCCATGGGAACGGGCGGGGCAGCAGACGCGCTGGCCCGGCCACCAGGCCCGGCGCCTCCCGGGCCGGTACCGCCCGGCCCGGCACCCCCTCCTATCCCGGCGCTGGCTCCCGTGACAGCACCGGCTCCCGTCCCGTGGTGGTTCTTCCTGCGGTCGAGGGCGCGCCTGAGCCTCGAATTCAGCTTGGCAAGCGCCAGGTCGAGGGCCGCGATCTTGTCCTCAGCCGCGGCTTCCGCCCGGATCGCCGGACCCCGCGACCAGATGGTCAGCTCGACGCGCTCCTTCTGGCTGGACTGGCGGGGGTTACGCTCGACCGACAGCTCTACATCAACGATTATTGCCTTTTGATCTAGTCTCACTAGCTTCTTCAGCTTGGCCGTGGCGTAGTCCCTGAACCGCTCTGGCACATCCGTCTGCCGACCCTTGAAGATGATTTCCATGCCCGAGCCCCCTTCCGTTCGGTGTTCGGAAGCAGCACCCGCCCGGCCGACCTGGTCTTCGACCCCACATCCGCCTGCTGAGGCTCTCGCAGCCTGTGCCACTACTGGCCTTCTCCCGCACCTGGAGACATCTGGTCGCCAGAGCGAGGCAGGGCTTACATCTAAACCGCACCGTGATCAGTCGACGATAAGTCGCCTTACGTGGGCCGTTTCGCCTGCGGCTGGCATCGGCTTGCCGGAGCCGCCACCCCGCTGTCGGGGCAGCTTGCCCGGCGCAACCACGGACCCGGACGGGTGCCACGACATTGACGGTAGTCGCATGCAGGTCTTCTGTCAGGAGCCGGGTCATCGCGTGTTCAGCGGCCTGTAACCCACCAGGTGCACGTGGCCCGGCGCCGCAGCGGCTTTCAGCCCGGAAAAACCGGTGTGATCCCCTTGACGACCGGCTGCCAGTCTGGGTTCAGCGGGCTGGTCTTCGACATCTCGATCTGGCCAGGGGTCGTGCGAGTCGGCGCGATGCCGACGACTACCTGTGGATATAGCTGCCCGTACGGCCAGCTTGCCGCCAGGGAGGTCACTCCGCGCGGCGTGGCGATCTCGGTAGAGGCCCCACTGCTGAGCGGCACCTGGTAGATCTCCGTCTTGCCAGCCGTCCGGTCGAGGACGAGCAGGTGATCGGGGTCTAGCCAGGTCAGAGCGACCGGATTCATGACGTCGGAGCCGACCCGCAGCATCTGCTGGGTCTGCGCTAGGTAGGTGAAACTCGGATTCTTGCTGATCGCGGCGATCAGGATTCTCGTGCTCGAGCCATAGCGGACGATCATCGCGACCCGGACGCCATCGGGAGCTACCCGGACCGACTGGAAGACCGCGGTCGGGGGCAGCGGCGGGATCTGTATGGTGATCAGGCCAGCCGAGGGCAGGGCGGATATCTCGTACACGCCTTTCGTTGCGGCCACCCAGAGATTCCCGAAATTGTCCCAGCTCAGCGAGGTACATTCGCCCGCAGGCAGACGTTTCGTCACGATCTCGCCCGCGTGCGACTGCGGCATGAGGTAGACGTCCTTACCCCTGCAGCCAGCCAGGACCGCGAATCCAGTCGGCGGCGTTGATACCGCCATCGCAGTGAACGGCTCGCCTCCTAGCGCCTTCGGCAGGGAAACCGAGACCTGCTGAGACGGGCTTGCCCGCAGAATCGCGGCCGCTGGCCCGGCCGGGCCACCGGGAAGCTGGTAGTACAGCGGCGCCGCCACGGCGCGCGGCACCCATTTCGTGAACTCGGCCGGCGTCGGCTGCAGCGACTGGTGGCCAACCTTCAGCACGACCGACCGGATCTGGCTCCCGGCCTGGGTGCCATAGGGCGAGTAAGTCAGGGACCACCAGAGCTGGGCGGCCATCCGCAGCCGCTGGCTCGGGCTGGACCGCACAGCAGTACCGCCCAGTTTCACGACTGCCTTGATGCCGCCGATGATGTCGGCGGAGATCAGCTCGGTGCCTCCCGGAAACGCCGTCGTGGCCGCCTCGTACAGCCAGCTCGACGCGGGCGGCCACGACCCAGTCGTGGCCGCCCGCGGCTGCAGCAGCGTATTGACCAGAATCTTCAGGCCGCCGTTTCCTGGCAGCTGCGGTACGTACACCGGGTCGGGTACCAGCGTGTTCGCGGCCGGCCCCGGCCGGTAGAAGTACAGATTGCGGGCCTGATAGTCACGTTCGAAGTCAGTGCTGGTCAGCACCAGCAACGACGGCTTGGCCGGCTCGTTGCCGATGGTGATGCCGTCGATGCGCCACACGCCGGCCTTCTGGACCAGGGAAAAGTGATACGTGCTCGAGCCCGGTGAGGCCACGATGCTCCCCGCCTGGTGCGGTCCGCCCGTCTGCAGTTCCGCGAAATGCCGTCCGGTCACGCTGACTCGCGCAGACGGCGGACCGGAAGTCACCAGGCCTCTGGGCGGCTGTTCGGGGCTGACCTGCGGTGAGTCGATCACCGTAGCCGCCACACCGGGCCGCCACCAGCGGCTGAGCCCGGGTGTCAGGTATTTCCTCGCCACGGCATAGTTGTCGTCGAAGCTGGCACTGGCAGCAAGGAACCCGTTGACGATGTCGATCTGATCCCAGGTCCGGCCTGGCGGTACGGGCACGACCTGGACGCCGGGCTGAGCCAGGTCGCCTGATCCCTGCAGCGAGCCGATCTGGACGGTACCGCTGGTCGGCAGATTCGCGCACGCGGTCACCGCGACGCTGAGGACGAGTACGCTGCCGGCCAGCCGAAGACGGTTTCTCATGCGCGTTCCTGGCCGGGCTCGTGCGACCCGTAGTCGGCAGGCCCCGGCACGTCGGCGGCCGGGTCTGCCGCCAGGCTGCCGAAGTCCGCGTGGTCAGGCATCAGCGGAAGCGGGGAGCCGAGGAGCTCGGCTCCGGTTTCTCGTGGCAGCGTCAGCCGGAAGACGGAGCCTCGGGAAGGCTCCCCCCAGGCTTCCAGCCAGCCGCCGTGCAGCCTCGCGTCCTCCAAGGCGATCGCCAGGCCGAGGCCCGTGCCGCCGGTGGTTCTGGCGCGCGCCGGGTCTGCTCGCCAGAACCGGTCGAAGACGAGGTGCTCCTCGCCAGGCGCCAGCCCGACCCCGAAATCGCGGACCGCCACGGCCACGGCGTCGCGGTCCGCGGCGGACGTTACGACCACGTCGCGGCCCTCGCCGTGCTCCACCGCGTTGCACAGCAGGTTCCGCAGGATCCGCTCGACTCGCCGCCGGTCCATCTCGGCGAGGCACGGCTCGGCGGGCAGCCTGAACTCGATCCTCGCACCGCGCCGCTCGGCCAGGTGCTGCGCGACATCGGCCGACTGCCGGACCACGTCGCAGATGTCGACGAGTTCCGCCTCCAAGGTGGCGGCGTTGGCGTCATACCGGCTGATCTCGAGCAGGTCGGCCAGCAGCGACTCGAACCTGCCCAGCTGGCTCTGGAGCAGCTCCGCCGACCGCGCCGCCGACTGATCCATCTGATTCCTGGACTCGAAGAGGAGGTCCGCGGCCATGGTGATGGTGGTGAGCGGCGTACGCAGCTCATGCGAGACGTCGGATACGAACTGCCGCTGCACCTGGGACAGTTCCTCGAGCTCGCGCATCTTCTCCTGCAGGCTCGCGGCCATCTCGTTGAACGAGCTGGCGAGGGCCGCGACCTCGTCCTGCCCGCGAACGGCTAGCCGTTCGTCCAGCTTGCCGGTTGACAGCAGCTGGGCGCCCCGCGCTGCCCTGGCCACCGGTACCACCACCCACCTGGTGACCATCCAGGCGATTCCGGCCAGCAGGAAGACCAGGGCTAGCCCGACCAGAGCCAGCGTGCGCTGCACGAGGTACAGCTCGTTCTGCAGCTGATCCAGCGGGAAGAAGTAATAGAGCTCGTAGTCGCTGCCGAACGGCGCCGCATAGAGCAGGCCGGAGGTCTTCGGGCTGCCCTGCTGCGGATACGGCATGCTCGCGAAGATCATGGTCGGCGGCTTCGTCCGGCTCGAGCTGGTCTGCACGACGGACGGAGGCAGCGCATGGACATCAAAGCTGCTGTAGGCATAATTCCAGGTGGCTGGCGGGACAAGGTCGCGCAGCACGGAGATCGCCACGCCGTAGTCAGCGCCAGTCTGGCCGCCTGACTGCAGGCTATGCACGATGCCGGTGGCCATGTTCTCTGAACTGGGACCCGGCAGCTGGGCCACGCCGGGCTGATTCTGGGCGAAGACCAAGCCGTCGGATGCCTGGGTGAGGGCCCTCGCCTCGGCGGTACCCAGCAGGTTCGCGGCGATCTGCTGCATGAGGAAGAAGCCGAGTAGCGAGATCGCCACGGCTGAGACCACGAGCGTCGTGCTCACCACGCGCAGCTGCAGCGAACTGCGCCACTGCCACTGCAGGCCCTTCAGCAGCCGGATCACCGCGATGCGGATCGCGGCGGGAGAACGCAGCACCGACAGCCTGCGCCGCAAGCCGCTCTCGCGGCCGATCCGGCGGGCACGGCGCAGCAGCGGCACGAGCACGGCGGGCACCGGCCCGACCTGCCCCGTCGCGGCCCTGGCCTTCGCGGAAGTGCCATTCACGGCAGCGTCGGCCACCGTAGGGCCATTCGCCGCAGGCCCGTTCACCGCAGGCCCGTCCGTGGCGGTGCCGTCCGCGACGGTTCCGTTTACAGCGGGCGGCGGATTACCGCCGCCCAGCTTTCCTTTTCGCACGCTGATCCGCCGGCCTGGTCGATCCCCGTCGACCAGCCAGGCCAGCCGCCACCGGGACTGGCCAGCCGTGCTCAGCCGGGCCCCGCCTTGTAGCCGACGCCGCGGACCGTGACGACGATCTCGGGCCGCTCCGGATCGCGCTCGATCTTCGCCCGCAGCCGCTGCACGTGCACGTTGACCAGCCTAGTGTCGGCCGCGTGCCGGTAGCCCCAGACCTGCTCGAGCAGAACTTCCCTGGTGAACACCTGACGTGGCTTGCGGGCGAGCGCGACGAGCAGGTCGAACTCGAGCGGAGTCAGGTTAATCACCTCGCCGTCGCGCCGCACGGAGTGGCCGGCGACGTCGATGGACACGTCGCCGATCGACAGCATCTCCGGTGCCGGGTCGTCGGTGCGCCGCAGCCTGGCGCGGACGCGCGCGATCAGGACCTTGGCCTGGAACGGCTTGACGATGAAGTCGTCGGCCCCCGACTCGAGCCCGAGCACCACGTCCACGGTGTCGCTCTTGGCGGTCAGCATCACGATCGGGACGCCCGACTCGGCCCTGATCTGACGGCAGACATCGATTCCGTCCATGCCGGGCAGCATCAGGTCAAGCAGGATCAGGTCCGGCCTGGTTTCCCTGAAGGCTTCGAGAGCCCGGTCTCCGTCGGCAACGAACGTCGGCTCGAAACCCTCGCCACGCAGCACGATGCCAAGCATCTCGGCGAGGGCGGCGTCGTCATCGACGACCAGCACGCGACCTTTCATAATCCCCATCGTTCCATGGAAACGGCGACACGGAAGCCCGCAAAGCTACGTCTCAGGGCTCAGCACACGCAGATTACCCCTTGTGACGGGCTGGATGACCATGGACTCGGTCACGATCGCGGTGACCAGATGGGGCGGAGTCACGTCGAAGGCGGGGTTGTAAGCATCGCTGCCAGCCGGAGCCAGCTGCTGGCCGGCGAGGTGCGTGATCTCTTCCGGCGGCCGCTGCTCGATCATGATGCTGGCGCCGTCGGCCGTGCCGAAGTCGATCGTCGAGACCGGCGCGACGACCACGAAAGGCACCTGGTGATGGCGCGCGAGCACGGCGAGGCCGTACGTGCCGATCTTGTTGGCCACGCTGCCGTCCGCCGCGATCCGGTCGGCCCCGACCACGACGAGATCGACCTGGCCGGCCGCCATCAGCGACGCCGCAGCTGAATCGGCGAGCACCTTGTACGGCATTCCGGCCCGGCCGGCCTCGTACGCGGTGAGGCGCGAGCCCTGCAGCAGCGGCCTGGTCTCGTCGATCCAGCACATCTTGAGCATGCCGGCCCGGTGCGCGGCGAGTATGAGCCCGAACGCGGTTCCCTCGCCTGCCGTGACCAGCGAGCCGGTGTTGCAGTGGGTCAGGATCCTGCCCCCGGCAGGCACCAGGGCCAGGCCGAGGCCGGCCATCAGGGCACACGCCTGCTCATCGGCGTCGGCAATCGAGTGCGCCTCGCGCAGGGCAGCGCGGGGTGCGTCCCGTTGAACCGCAGGGTCCGGATCCGTCGCGGCCCGCAGGTACGCGCCGAGCGCCCGCCTGGCGCCCCACCCGAGGTTGACCGCCGTCGGCCTGGCCTGCGCGAGTGCCTGCGCCGCCGCCGTCACGTCGTCGCCGCGGGCGGCCGCGAGAGCAACACCATAGGCCCCGGCAATGCCGAGCAGCGGCGCGCCGCGGACCACGAGGCGGCGAATCGCGTCGGTCAGCGACGGAACCGTGGTGCAGGTCAGCCCCGTCTCACTGAGAGGCAGCCTGGTCTGGTCCAGAAGTTCGATGGCAGGCCCGGCAGGCGGGTCGAGCCAGCGCAAGGCGACGATGCTCACTCCTAGAGTCTGCGCGACCTGCCGCGCTGCCCGCGACCGCCACCCCGCGACGAGGAAGCCTTGAGGTTACGGCCGCCGGGGTAGGTAGCTGGAGCGACGTCTTCGTGACCTAGCCGGCTGGTAGCTGCCGGGCGCGGCCGAGGCGAGATCGGCAGGCCGCGCCAGGTCTGCCGACGTCCGCGCCCGGCTTCCCCCGCGCCAGATCACCGCAGCAGTTCGCGGTGAATATTCAAATTCGTGTCCTTCGTGCACCGCTTCCGGCGGGCTAACCGTGCCACTATTGCCATGCCGCGGGCAGTCCGGCCCCCGGTATGCCGTGAGGTTTCGCTCGAGGCACGGCATCGGGCAGCAGGAAGCGATCAGATTATGAGTGACAACGGTCCGTGGGGCAGCCAGCCCGACCAGCCGTCAGCTGACCAGCCGGGGGCGGCGGACACCGGATCCGGGTCGGACCTGCCCAGATACCCGGATGCCGGCAGCGGTCAGCCGCCGCCCGGGTACGGGCATCCCGGGTACGGGCATCCCGGGTACGGGCAGGCGCCGCCGGGATACGGACAGCCGGGGTACGCGCAGCCCGGGTACGGCCAGCCCGGGTACGGCCAGCCCGGGTACGGCCAGCCACCGCCCTACAGCCAGCCCGGATACGGCACGCCAGGCTACGGCCAGCCCGGCTACGGCCAGTGGTCCGCTCAGCCGCCGGCGCCAGCCCCGGGCGGCGTGCCGCTGCGCCCGCTCGGAGTCGGGGACATCCTGAGCGGAGCCTTCACCCTGATCCGCCGGAACCCGGTGGCAACCCTCGGGCTCGCGGCCATCGTGCAGACCGTCTACGGCGTGCTCAGCGCATTCTTCTCCTGGGCCGAGCTGAACGCGGCGCACAAGCTCACTGTCAGCGTCACGCCGCAGACGAGCTCGACTCAGCTGGGGCACGACCTTGGCCACTTCTTCCTGTCGTTCGTGCCCTATCTGGCGGCCGACCTCGTCCTCGTCTTCATCTTCCAGGCAGTACTGACCGGCATGCTGACCGGGGCACTCGGCCGCGGCCTGCTGGGCCACAACATCACGATCGGCGAGGCATGGCGGATAGCCAGGGTGCCCGAGGTTATCGTGGTGAGCCTGCTCGTGCCGCTTATCCTGCTCGGCGTGTGGGTGCCGGTGGCCCTCATCGTGGGCGTCCTGGCGGTGGCCAAGATCACCGTGCTCGCGGTCCTGATCGGGGTCGTCGGCTTCATCGGTGCCTTCCTCGCGACGGTCTGGATATCGGTCCGGCTGAGCCTCGCCGTCCCCGCCATCGTGCTCGAGGGCGCAGGACCGGTCACCGCGCTGAAGAGGTCCTGGCAGCTCGTCCAGGGCAGCTGGTGGCGGATCTTCGGCATTACCCTGCTCGCTGGGATCGTGGTCGCGTTCATCGCCGGCATCCTGCAGATCCCGTTCACCATCGTCGGAACGCTGGTCGGCGGGAGCAGCGGCCTGGGTTCGATCTTCAACCACGGCGCGACGGCAGCCGCGGCCGTAGCCGGGCCCAGCCTGCTCGCGATCATCATCGGCGCGATCGGCAGCATCATCGCCGCGACCTGCACCCGGCCGATCAGCGCCGGGGTCACCGTCCTGCTCTACGCCGACATGCGGATGCGCAAGGAAGGGCTGGATCTCGCCCTGAACCAGGCGAGCCAGGCGCAGGCGCTGACCGGCGATGAGTTCAGGGACCTCTGGCGGCCGGGGATGACCGGACCTGGTCCCAATCCCGGTGCCGGCCCAGGGCTGAGCGGGGGCTGGAATCAGGGCGGCGGCGCCGGTCCCGGCCCGGCCGGGCCGCCGGCCTGACCGCGGAACCCTTGCTCCGCGGCCCGCGGCCGGGGCTCGCCGGCCCGCATGTACCAGCGGTTCGTGCGAGTATGGGCCGTGGCCGTCAGGGCTGCGTGCGCCGCTCCGCCCGTGTCTGCGGGCGTGCCCGCCGACCAGGAGACTTCGATGACCGACACGCCGCCGGCGTCCGGCCGGACGCCGCGGTTCCCGCAGCCAGCCCTGCCTGGGTTCTGGCCGCCGGAAGCTGGGCAGCCGGGATACGGGATGCCCGGTTATCCGCCACCCGGCCAGCAGGGCGGCTGGGGGGCCGGCGTCGCCCCGGCGCCGGGCGGCATTCCGCTCCGGCCGCTTGGCGTGGGCGACATCCTCAGCGGCGCGTTCTCCCTTATCCGGCAGAACCCTGCCGCCACGATGCGACTGACGGCGTCGATCGCGACGACGCTGTCGGTAGTCATGGTCGGGACAGCCGCGGGGTATCCGGCCAGCCCGCCGGTGAGCTGACAGGCCGCATGATCGCCAGCAGCGCGTCCTCGGCCGCGAGCAGGCTCGCCGGCGGGCCGCTCATCGGGCGGCGCGCGGCCCAGCGTCTCGCCCGCCACGAGCTTGCCGAGATGAGCATCTGGCAGCGCATCTGGCAGTGGCTCACCCATCTGCCAGGCGCGGCTGGCAACGTGATCCCCGGCGGATGGTTCGGGCTGATCGCCCTCGCGATCCTCGCGGTCCTGGCGATCACGATCGTGGTCTTCTGGGTCCGGCCGGCCAGGACCGGGCGAGCAGCGGCCGAGTCCGTGCTGGGCGGCGAGCCGATGACGGCCCGGGACTACCGGCGGGCGGCCGAACGCCTGGCGGCGGCCGGTGACTATGCGGGCGCCATCGTCGAAGGCGTCCGCGCGATCGCGACGGAACTCGACGAGCGGGGCGTGCTGCCGCCGAGGCCGGGCCGGACCGCGGACGAGCTTGCCTCGGAAGCCGGCAGCGAGCTGCCTGGCCTGGCCGACGACCTGCGGACCGTCACGCGGTTGTTCGACGACATCAGGTACGGCGACCGGGATGGCAGCCAGGCGGGCTACCGGCTGGTCAGCCGGGTCGACAAGGAGGTCCGGCCAGTGCGGGCGGCAGCCGGACCCGGTTCGCAGCCGGCCATGGCCGGGCTGGCGGTGCCGCGATGACCGCGCCGCCGCTGCACGCGGCCCCGGGCGTCGGCGAGGCCGAGCCGGCATCCGGGCAGGCCGCTGCTGACCCGGGATCCAGCACGGCCGGCGGGCCGGCCGCCCGGGCCCTCACGGGCTGGCGGCGCTGGCGGCTGCCGCTGGCGCTGATCGCGTTCATCCTGCTCGGCGGCGTCGCAGTCGCGGCGATCGGCCGGCTGATACCGCCGCCGCTGCCCAATGGCTACCTCGATCCGGCCAGCACGTCCGGTGACGGCAGTCACGCGCTAGCCGACATCCTCGGTGAGCGCGGGTTCCAGGTCGTCCGCGTCTACAGTCCGGCCAGCGCCCTGGCCGCGCTCGGGCCCGCCAGCAGCGGGTCAGCCAGCCCCGGGTCAGGCGGCACCGGGTCAGGCGGCACCGGGCCAGCGCCTTCCCGGCCCGCCGCCACGCTGATCATCACGAGCCCGGACCTGCTCACGGCGCGGCAGCGCGCGCGGCTCTCGCAGGTCAGAGCGGACTTGTTCCTCGTCGAACCAGGATCAGCCTCGCTGACCGCACTGGCGCCCGGTATCCTAGTTGCCGCCAATCCTGGCAGAACCTTCGGACAGTTCCTGCTGCCCCGCTGCAGCCTGCCGGCGGCCCAGCTGGCCGGATCCGCCAACGTCGGCGGCTTCGCCTACCAGGTCCCGGCCCGCGCGGCAGGCTGCTACCTGGTGGCCGGCCACCCATCGCTGGTGCGCTACCAGGCCGGGGGCCGTACGGTCACGATCCTCGGCAGCGGCACGGCGATGGCGAACAGCATGCTCGCCAGGAACGGCAACGCGGCGCTGGCACTCAACCTGCTCAGCGTCCACCGCCGCATCGTCTGGCTGACCCCCGAGCCGGCCCTGCGGCCGGCCGGGCCGCCGGCTGGCAGGCAACCGGTCAGCTCGCAGCGCGCCGGACCCAGCCTGATCCCGTGGCAGGCCTGGCTGCTCGTCATCCAGCTCGGTGTCGCCGTGATGCTGGTCGCGCTCTGGCGGGGCCGCCGGCTCGGCCCGCTGATCAGCGAGCGGCTGCCCGTGATCGTCCGCGCGTCAGAGACTGTCGAGGGGCACGCCAGGCTCTATCAGTCGCGGCGAGCCAGGGACCGGGCCGCGGCGGCACTGCGCGACGCCATGCTCAGCCGCGTGCTGCCGGTCCTCGGGCTCGTCAGGGATTCCCCCGAGGCCACCGTCACCGGCGCGCTCGCGGCCAGGTCACGGCTGGGCCAGCAGGAGATCTCCAGGATCGTCTGCGGGCCGGCGCCGGCCACCGATGCCGAGCTCGTGCGCCTCGCCCGCAGTCTTGACGAACTTGAAAGGCAGGTATGTTCGCAGTGATCGCCAAAGACCCGGCAGCCTCCGGACCCGTGCCGTTCGACCCGGTGGTCTTCGACACTGCCCGCGCCGACCAGGCCTCCGACACCCTCGGCCCGGCTGCCCACAGCGGGGCTGAGGAGCATGCCGGTCCGAGGGCGGCGCTCGGCCAGGTGCGAGCTGAGGTCGCCAAGGCCGTCGTCGGCCAGGACTCGGTCGTCAGCGGGCTGCTCATCGCGCTGATCTGCGAGGGGCATGTGCTCCTCGAGGGCGTTCCCGGTGTCGCCAAGACCCTGCTGATCCGCGCGCTGGCCAGCTCGCTGTCGCTGGAGGGGAAGCGGCTGCAGTTCACGCCCGACCTGATGCCGGGCGACGTGACCGGCTCGCTGATCTACGACGCGCGCACGGCCCGGTTCGAGTTCCGCGCCGGGCCGGTCTTCACGAACTTGCTGCTGGCCGACGAGATCAACCGGACACCGCCCAAGACGCAGGCCGCGCTGCTTGAGGCGATGGAGGAACGGCAGGTCTCGGTGGAGGGCGATCCCCGCCCGCTCCCCGCGCCGTTCCTGGTGGCAGCGACCCAGAACCCGGTCGAGTACGAGGGCACCTACCCGCTGCCCGAGGCCCAGCTCGACCGGTTCATGCTCAAGCTGACCGTGCCGCTGCCCGAGCGGGCCGACGAGATCTCGATCCTGGACCGGCACGCCGCCGGCTTCGACCCGCGCGACCTGGCCGCGGCCGGGATCAGCCGGGTGGCCGGGTCCACCGATCTCGTGGCGGCCAGGGACGAGGCGCGCAAGGTTCACCTCGCGGCCGAGGTGACCGGCTACATCGTGGACATCTGCCGGGCGACCAGGATCTCGCCGTCGCTGCGGCTCGGCGTCTCGCCGCGCGGCGCGACCGCGTTGCTGGCCACCAGCCGGGCGTGGGCCTGGCTGTCCGGCCGGGACTACGTCACCCCGGACGACGTGAAGGCTCTCGCCGGGCCGACGCTGCGGCACCGGATCCAGCTCAGGCCGGAGGTCGAACTAGACGGCGCCACCCCCGACGGCGTGCTGCTGGGCCTGCTCGCGGCCGTCCCCGTCCCGCGATGACGCTGACCGGCCGCGCTGCGCTGCTGGCGCTGGCCGGGGCGCTGATCGTGGCCGTCTTCGGCACCGGGATCGCCCTGCTGGCCGTCAACGCCGTCATCCTCCTGGCCATCGCCGGTGACCTGATCCTGGCCGCGAGCCTCGGGCAGCTGCAGGTCAGCCGGTCGGGCGACGCCAAGATCCACCTCGGCCAGCCGGGAACGGTCACGGTGACCGTCGTCAATCCCGGCCGGCGCCGGCTCCGCGGAGTCGTCAGGGACGGCTGGCGGCCCAGTGCCGGCGCGCGGCCTGGCCGGGCGCGGATCGACCTGCCGGCCGGAAGCCGCGCCAGACTGACCACGACGCTGACCCCGCAGCGGCGCGGCGACTTCACGGCGGGACTGGTCACCATCCGCTCGCTCGGCCCGCTCGGGCTGGCCGGCCGGCAGCGCAGCCTTCCCGCGCCGCTGACCGTCCGGGTGCTGCCGCCGTTCCTGTCCCGCAAGCATCTTCCCGAGAAGCTGGCCAGGCTCCGCGAGCTCGACGGGCAGCACAAGTCGATGCTGCGCGGGCAGGGCAGCGAGTTCGACTCGCTCCGCGCCTACGTGCTCGGCGACGATGTCCGGTCGATCGACTGGCGGTCATCGGCGCGCCGCTCGGACGTCGTGGTGCGTACCTGGCGGCCGGAGCGGGACCGCCGGATCGTCATCGTGCTCGACACCGGCCGCACGTCCGCCGGCCGGGTCGGCGGCATCCCGCGGCTCGACGCCTCGATGGACGCCGCGCTGCTACTCGCCGCCCTGGCCACGCGCGCCGGTGACCGGGTCGACCTGCTCGCCGCGGACCGGCGGGTGCGGGCCAGAGTGGTCGGGGCGGGGCGCGGCGCGGTGCTGGCCTCGTTCACCAGCGAGCTGGCACTGCTCGAGCCCGACCTCGTCGAGTCCGACATCGCCCTGATGACGGCCGCCGTGCTCGGCATCGCCCGGCAGCGCTGCCTGGTGGTGCTGCTGACCGATCTCAACCCGGCCGCGATCGAGCAGGGCCTGCTGCCGCATGTCCACCGGCTGTCGTCCAAGCACCAGGTACTGCTCGCCGCCGTAGCCGACCCCCGGGTGGCGGAGATGGCAGCGGGCCGGAGTGATGCGACGGCCGTCTACGAGGCGGCCGCCGCCGTCACGGCGCAGGCGGGCCGGACTCACATCGGCGCGCTGCTGCGGCGCAGCGGCGTCGAGGTGGTCGACGCTCCGCCCGACCGGCTCCCGCCCGCCCTGGCCGACGCCTACCTGAGCCTGAAGGCCGCCGGCCGGCTCTAGCCTGTGGGCGGCCGCCGTTAGCCCGCGACGGGAAGCTCGTCCGGAACCTCGGCGATGTCGCCGACCTCCCCCGAGGCCGCCGCGCGGCGACCGAGGACGATCACGTACGTCAGGAACCCCGTCTCCGCGAGCACGCCGATACCGATCCTGGCCCAGGTCGGCAACGGCGACGGCGTGACGAACGCCTCGATCAGTCCCGACACCGCCAGCACGAAGACCAGGCCGATGGCGACTGTTACCAGGGCCCGGCCTTCCTCAGCCAGCGCCCTGACCCGCGGCCGGTGTCCTGGATCGATGACCGCCCAGCCGAGCCGCAGGCCGACTCCCGCGGCCAGGAAAACGGCGCTGAGCTCCAGGATCCCGTGCGGCAGGATCAGGCCCCAGAACTCGCCCGACTTCCCGTACGCCGTCATCAGCCCGCCGACGACACCGACGTTGACCGCGTTCTCGAACAGCACGAACAGCACGGGGATGCCGAGCAGCACGCCGAAAATGATGGTCTCGGCGGCGACCACCGCATTGTTCGTCCAAACCTTGGCGGCGAACGACTGGCCGTTATAGGCCGAGTAGTAGTGCCGGAATTGATGGTGAACGAGATTCGCGGCGGCTGATCGTGGCAGCAGGCTTGCCTGAAGCGCCGGCGACCCGGCGACGCGCCACCCGATCAGGACGGCGACCACCGCCGAGCCTGCCGCGCAGCCCAGCCACCACCATCGCGCCCGGTAGGCGGCGGCGGGAAAGGAGATGGCGGCGAACCGGCCGACGGCATGCCAGCCCGCCGCCTGCGCCCCGCTGGCGGCCGCCCGGGACCTGGCGAGCTGGCCGGAGAGCCTGGCCGCCAGCGCCGGATCGAGCCCGGCGGCTTGCAGCGCCGACAGCTGCGTCGCTGTCTGCTGGTAGAGCCGGACAAGCTCGTCGATCTCGTCGCCAGTCAGGTGGCGGCGGCGCCTGGTCAGCTGGTCAAGCCTGGTCCAGCCGACCCGGTGCTCAGCGACGAAAACGTCCAGATCCACGGCTGGAGACTACAGTCCGGATACTGGATAGTCTTGCCCCGGACCGTCAATGCCGACGATGCGGCCGGATCCGGAGGAAACCAGTGACCGAGGTGGTGACCGGCGAGGCGGTTGTGCTCGACCTGGCGGTCGCCCGGTTTCCGAGCCGGATCCTGGCGCTGCTGATCGATATCGCTGTCCAGTTCCCGGTCCTGATCTTCCTGGCGATCGTGGTCTCCGCCACGTCCGCCGACCACCTGAACTCGGCCTCCGGCGCGGCGATCTACCTGGCCGGATTCATGTTCGTGGTGATCGGTTACCCGCTGATCTTCGAGACGCTGAGCCGCGGCAAGACCCTCGGCAAGATGGCGCTCGGCCTCAGGGTGGTCTGCGATGACGGCAGCCCCGAGCGGTTCAGGCAGGCGCTGATCCGAGCCCTGTCCGCGGCCTTCGTCGAGGTCTGGCTGCCGCCGTTCAACCTGATCGGGATTCCCGCCGGGCTGATTACCTCGATGGTCTCGGCGAAGGGCAAGCGGCTTGGCGACCTGTTCGCCGGGACGTTCGTGATCCAGGAACGCGTACCGCCGCGACCCGACCTGGCGCCGGTCTTCACGGTCGTGCCGGCGCCGCTGACCGGCTGGGCGCAGCATCTGGAACTCTCCCGGCTCTCGGACCAGACCGCCGCTGCGGCGAGCAGCTTCCTGCGCCGGTTCTACGACCTGCGGCCCGCGGCGCGCGAACAGCTGGGGCTCCAGCTGGCCTCGGCAGTCGTCGCGCAGATCAGCCCGCCGCCGCCACCGGGGACCGAGCCTGCCGCGTTCCTGGCCGCGGTGCTGGCCGTGCGCCGCGACCGCGAGCACGCTCGGCTAGTGGCCAGGCAGGCAGCCTGGCAGGCAGCGCCTAGCGCCCCGGTCCCGGGCGCCCCGGTCCCGCAGGGCGCCCCGGTGCCTCCGGTTCCGCAGGGAGCGCCGGTTCCGCAGGGAGCGCCGGTCCCGCACGGGATGCCGGTCCCGCAAGGCGCGTCGGCCCATCACGCGACCCTGCCGCTCGAACCGGATGACGTCGTGACCCTGAGCAAGCCTGACCAGCCGGAAGACTACGGTTTCGCCACACCGTTCTGACTAGCGGACCGCTGCTCACCAGCCGGCCGCTGCTCACCAGTCGCCCCGCCGCTTACCAGCCGGCCCGCCGCTCACCAGCCGGCCCGCCGCTCACCAGCCGGCCGCTGCTCACGGGTCGGCTGCGGCTCACGGGTCGGCTGCGGCTCGCTCCTGCAGGAAGGGCAGCAGCAGGTCACCGGTCGCTGCCGCCGCGAGCGCCAGCCCGTCCGCGACCGGAATATCCCGCACCGAGTAATGCTGCTGCCCGGCCGCCGTCGTCGCGGTCAGGGTGAGCAGACCCTGCCTGCGCTGGAACCAGGTCTGGTGGATGCGCCAGCCGATGATGGCGTCGGCCGAGATGATGTTGCGCCGACGGGCCAGGCTCCCTGTCCTGCTCACCAGCCAGCCGCCGGCGAGCCGGTGGCCCAGGCTGCGGTACCGGTCGGCGGCGATCAGCGCGCTGGCCGGCAGCAGCGCCAGCGACGCAACCCAGACCCAGGCTGGCCCGTCCTGGGCCCAGGTCGCGAGGCAGATGGCCGCGATGATCAGGACCGCGCCGGCCAGCGCCCTGGTATACCGGCGCCGACGGGCCGCCCGGCCATGCGACTCGAGCGGACCTGAGCAGATGTCATCCGGCAGTCCGAGCACGGCGCTGGCCACTCGCTGGGCGACAGCCCGGGGCGCGGGCGGCACCAGCGCCGAGCCATCGCGCTCGGCCCCGCGGCCAACGTGCAGGCCGGTGGCGATGGCGACGCACCGGGCTCCCCGGGCAGCGCGCAGCAGCAGCGGCTCGCTGATCTCGACCCCGCGCAGCCTGCTGAGCGAGATGGTCGTCGCGCGGATCGACAGCAGGCCCCGGGTCACCCGCAGGGTGTCAGCGCCCTGCCCGGCGAGGCGGAAATTCCAGAACACGGCGATGTAGCCCGCCATCGCGATCAGCACGTACCCGACGAGCACCACGCTGCCGCCGACCAGGATGCGCTGCAGAACGGAGAAGGCGGTGAAGTCGGCGACAACGTGGCGAACCGGCCCCGTGGCCGCCAGGTTGATGTCGGTGGCGTTCGTGATCTGCAGGATCGCCCCGAACAGCACGCCGAGTACGACCAGCCCGGTCATCGTCAGCGGGGCAAAGAGCAGCCAGCTGACGCGCAGCCGGACCAGTTCGGTCGTGCGCTCGGCCAGTACGGGCTGTCCGGCCAGCGCAGCCGGTCCAGCCGCCGCAGGCTGGCCGGCCGCCGCCGACTGGCCGGCCAGCGCCGACTGCCCGGCCAGCGCGGGCGCTTCTCCCGGCTCGGCCGGCGCTGCCTGCGGCCTGGCCGGTGCCGCCGCCGGCTCGTCGGCCCCGAACTCCCCGACGCCGGACAGCAGCACCAGGCGCAGGGACTCGGCGTCGGCTCTGGTCACGCCGTCCAGATGGAAGTTCTCGCTGGATCTCAGGTCGTTTCTGCCCGTCCCGATGCTGACCCGGCAGACGCCGAGCGCCCGGTGCAGCAGGTGCGCGGTCACGTCGACGGTCCGGACCCGGTCCCTGGCTACCGACAGGGTCTTCTGGTTCAGCAACCCCCGCCGCAGGTAGACCCGCTCGTCGGTGATCAGGTACCGGGTGGTGGCCCAGTGCACGAGGCCGGTGACGATCGCGAAGACGGAAGCCGCGGCTCCCCAGAGCAGGCCACTGCCCGTGCGCGAGTGCAGGATCAGCAATCCGGCCAGCAGCGGCAGCAGCCTGACCAGGTCGGTCAGCGGCCGCACGACCATACTCCGCCGGCTCAGCCGCCGCCATCTCGCGCCGGGGACGCCAGATCCGGCACCCGCCAGCCCGGCACCGGCCATGGCGAGCCCCCTATCGGACGGCCCGGCAGCGAACGGCCCGGCGTCGAACGGCTGCGGGTCGGACGGCCCCGCATCGGACTGCTCGGCGACGGACGGGTCAGCCGTCACCCCGACCGGAACCGGCGCCATCGCCGTCTCGTCGGACGCGCCGGTCATCTCCGGGACCGTCACGTCGCATCACCCGGCGTCTGGCCGGTCGCGACGGCTAGCTGGTCGAGCAGCCGGTCGGCAAGCTCGCGGTCCAGCCCGTGGATGCGGACTGGACCGGCCGCCGACGCTGTCGTCGCGGTCACGTTGGCCAGGCCGAAGAGCCGCTCGCCGACCGACCGGTGGCTGTCGATCGTCTGGATCCGGCTGATCGGGGCGATCCGCCAGTGCACCGAGAACCAGCCTGACCTCGTGTAGAGGGCCTCGTCGGTGACTTCCCACCGATGCACCCGGTACCGCCAGCGCGGCATGATGATCGCGTGCAGCCCGACAAAGGTGGCCGTCACCACGATCGCCGCGCGCCAGATCGCCGGGAATCCGCTCACCGCGGCGAGCACAAGCTCGACCGCCACGACCACGGCACCGCTGGCCGCCGCCCTGGCCGTCCAGTAACTGATGGCCCGGCGGCTGACCCGGTTTCCCGGCACGCGCAGCCCGGGCAGCAGGGGGTCAGCGACGACGTTGTCGGTGGTCATGCCTCTAGGGTGCCATCAGCCGGGCACTGAGTTGAAAACGATCATCGGTTTCCCCGGTTTCCCCAGTTAAACCGGCCAGGCGGTCTATTAGGTCCGCATTTACCGGAACGGAAACGGTAATCCGGCGATCATCGGCTGCCATTAGCTGCCCTGCCGCCAGGACGCCAGGTATTCCTGCTGGCTGCCCGTCAGCTCGTCGATCCGGGCGCCGAGAACGGCAAGGGTAAGCCTCGCGACCTGGGTGTCGATGGCCGCCGGCATCGGATGCACCCCGGCGGCCAGCCCGGCCTCCCCGCTGATCAGCCACGTCAGCGCGAGCGCCTGCGCGGCGAAGGACAGGTCCATCACAGCCGCCGGGTTGCCCTCGGCGGCGATCAGGTTCACGACCCGGCCGTCGGCCAGCAGGATCAGCCGCCGGCCGCTGTCAAGCACGTACTCGTCGGCGTTCGGGCGGACGCCGCGGTTGATCTCGACCGCCAGATCGGCCAGCGTGCGCACGTCGATCTCGACGTCGAAGTGACCGGCATTGGCCAGCACCGCACCGTCGCGCATGGCCGCCAGGTGCGGGCCGGTGATCACGTCGCGCGAACCGGTCGCGGTGATGAACACGTCTCCGGCCGGCGCGGCTTCCGCCATCGGCAGCGCCCGGTACCCCCGCATGATCGCGTCGAGGGCGCGAACGGGATCGACCTCGGTGACGATCACGTGCGCGCCGAGGCCCGCCGCCCGTTCCGCGATCGCACTGCCGCACGAGCCGTAACCCGCTACCACGACCGTCTTCCCGGCCAGCAGCATGTTGGTGGCCCGCAGCAGCCCGTCGATGACCGACTGGCTGGTGCCGTAACCGTTGTCGAACATCCGCCTGGTGACCGAGGCGTCGGCGGCCACGACCGGGAAGGCCAGCGTCCCGGCCGCCGCCATCCTGCGCAGCCGCGCGACCCCGGTCGACGTCGACTCGCAGCCGCCGATGACTCCCGGCAGCAGTTCAGGGCGCTCGGCGTGCAGCGTGTTCACCAGGTCGCAGCCGTCGTCCACGACGAGGTCGGGCGCGCCGTCCAGGGCCCGGTGCAGATGGGAGTAGTACGTTTCCCTGTCGACTCCCGTTCGCGCGTTAACGAAAACCCCGGGCTGACTCGCCAGCGCCGCGGCGATGTCGTCCTGGGTCGATAGCGGATTCGACGCGGCGAGGTGGACCCGCCCCCCGCCGGCCGTGATCAGGCCCACGAGAACGGCTGTCTCCGCCGTGATGTGCAGGCAGGCAGCGACCGAGCGCCCGGCGAACGGCCGCTTGCTCGCGTACTCCTGCCGCAGCAGGCCGAGCACCGGCATCGCGCGCTCCGCCCACGCGATCCGCCCCAGCCCGCCCGCCGCCAGCCCTGGATCGGCAACATCCGACCCGAACCCGCCGTCCGCGTTAGTCATGCCGTCCCGGCCAGCAACATCGGCGGACCGCTGATGTCGCTATAGCAGCATCAGCGGTCCGCCGATGTTGCTCCGACTTCGCTGGCATGAGGCTAGGGGACGCTTAGTAGCGGTAGTGGTCGGACTTGTAGGGGCCCTCGATCGGGACGCCGAGGTAGTCGGCCTGCTCCTTGCTCAGATCGGTCAGCCGGACGCTGAGGGCATCCAGGTGCAGCCGCGCGACGCGCTCGTCGAGCTGCTTGGGCAGCACGTGCACGCCGAGCGGGTACTGATCCGTCCGGGTGAACAACTCGATCTGGGCGAGAACCTGGTTGGTGAAGCTGGACGACATCACGAAGCTCGGGTGCCCGGTCGCGTTGCCCAGGTTCAGCAGGCGACCCTCGGACAGCACGATGATCGAGTGCCCGTCGGGGAAGATCCATTCGTCGACCTGCGGCTTGATGGTGTTCCGCCGGATGCCGGGCAGCCTGCCCAGGCCGGCCATGTCGATCTCGTTGTCGAAGTGGCCGATGTTCCCGACGATGGCCTGGTGCTTCATCCGGCTCATGTGCTCGGCCGTGATGATGTGCAGGTTCCCCGTGGCCGTCACGAAGATGTCGGCGGTAGCCACAACGTCGTCGAGCGTGAGGACCTGGAAGCCGTCCATGGCCGCCTGGAGCGCGCAGATCGGGTCGATCTCGGTGATGATCACGCGGGCACCCTGGCCGCGCAGCGACTCCGCGCAGCCCTTGCCGACGTCGCCGTAGCCGCAGATGACGGCGACCTTGCCGCCGATGAGCGTGTCGGTGGCCCGGTTGATGCCGTCGATCAGCGAGTGGCGGCAGCCGTACTTGTTGTCGAACTTGGACTTGGTCACCGAGTCGTTGACGTTGATCGCGGGGAACCGCAGCGTTCCGGCCTTCGCCATCTCGTAGAGCCGGTGCACGCCGGTGGTGGTCTCCTCGGTCACGCCGAGGATCTGCCCCGCGACCTTGGTCCACTTGAGCGGGTCGGCGGCCAGGGTGGCCTTGAGCACGCCGAGGATGACCTGCCACTCCTCGGGGTCGTCGTCGCCCCCGGCGGGCACCTGGCCAGCGGCCTCGTACTCGGCGCCCTTGTGCACGAGCAGCGTGGCGTCACCGCCGTCGTCGAGCAGCATGTTCGGGCCGCTGTGTTCGCCACCACGGGCGTCCGGCCAGGTCAGCGCCTGCTCGGTGCACCACCAGTACTCTTCCATGGTCTCGCCCTTCCAGGCGAACACCGGGATACCGCGCGGGTCATCCGGGGTGCCGTCGGGGCCGACGGCGACCGCGGCGGCGGCGTGGTCCTGGGTCGAGAAGATGTTGCAGCTAGCCCAGCGGACCTGGGCGCCGAGGGCCACCAGCGTCTCGATCAGGACGGCCGTCTGGACCGTCATGTGCAGCGAGCCGGTGACGCGCGCGTTGATCAGCGGCTTCGAGCCCGAGTACTCCTCGCGCAGCGCCATCAGCCCGGGCATCTCATGCTGGGCGAGCCTGATCTCGTTCCGGCCGAACTCGGCCAGTGACAGATCAGCGACCTTGAACGGTGGGTGCTCGGCGGACATCTGCGCTCCTCGTCGGTGGGCATCGGTATATCCGAAGGTACGGGACCGGGGGCTAGTCCCGCATCCTCGAACCGGCAATCTTGACAAGAGCTTGTTAGAATCGCACTCATGCGCATCACCGAAGCCTCGCGACGGCTGGGAATCTCACCGCGGATGCTCCGGTACCGCGAGGCCCTGGGGCTGCTTCCTGTGGTGCGCGCGAGGCACGCCGCAACCGGACAGACGGTGCAGCACCGGCAGTTCGGCCCGGCTGACCTGGACGCCGTCGCCCTGGGCCTGGCGATCGAGCAGCGCTACGACATCAGCCCGGCGGCCCTCGCGTTCGGCCTGCGGGTCCTCTCCGACCCGGCCGCCCGGGCGCAGGTGGCCGAACTCGGCCGCAGGATCGGCAGGATCAGGCCGCTCCCCGCGATGGCGATGGACTTCGAGAAGGAGCGCGCGCTCCGGCTGCTCGGCCATCCTCCGCGCCGCTGACCTCAGGTACTGGGCCGGACCGCCGGCCCATTACCTGGTCATGAGCACTCCGCGTGGCAATCCTGACGTTATTCGGCCTGAACAGGCGATTGTCGGATTAGCACCGGGGTACACCGCTGCTGCGGGCAATCTCCTCACCTGCGGGAATGCGCCCGCGAGCGCACCTTGACCGGATTCAGCATCAAACATGCATTCGCTGCTGCCGTGCCTCCAGCGGGCTGCCGTTCGCGGAAGGACGACGGACGAATGACATACCGCGCCAGGCACCTGCGCATCCCGCCAGCCGCTACTGCTCCGGGCCGTCGTCCCGCGGAGTCCAGGCCCGCGGAGTCCAGGCCCGCGGAGTCCAGGCCCGCTGAGCCCAGGCCTGCTGAGCCCGGGCCCGCTGAATCTGGCGCTGAGTCCAGCCGCGGCCGGCGCGGCACGCTGCTGCTGATCATCGCCACGGTGGCATTCGCCCTGGCACTGGCCAGGTTCGCGCTGCACCTGGCCGAGCCATCGTTCCTGGCACGGATGTTCGACCTCGGCATCTACCGTGACGGCGGCCTCATCGTCCGGCACGCCTACCACTTCAGGTCCGGCCAGCCGACGCCGCTCTACGACTGGGTGTCCCCCGGCGGAGGCAATCCGTTCACCTACCCGCCGTTCGCGGCCGGGATCTTTGCCGTGCTCTCCTTTCTGGCGCCCGCCGCACTGCAGTGGGGAATGACGGCGCTGAGCTTCGGCGCGCTGATCGTCGCCGTCTGGCTGACCATGGACTCGTCGGGCGTGCCGAAGAGCAGGATCCGCACCGCGGCGGTCGTGGCCGTTTCCGCCGTCGCGCTGTGGACTCAGCCGGTCCAGTCCAACTTCGGCCTGGGCCAGATCAACCTGCTGCTGATGGCGGCGATCATCTGGGACCTGCGCCCGGCCGGGGCACGGGGCGGCCTGGCCGGCCCGGCCGGGCAGGCTGACCGGCCGGGCCGCTGGTGGACGGGGGCCGCGACCGGGATCGCGGCGGGCATCAAGCTGACGCCGCTGATCGTCATCCCCTACCTGCTGGTCACCCGCAGATTCCGGCAGGCCGCCGTCGCCGCTGGCGCCTTCGCCGCGACGGTCGGGATCGGCTTCGCGGTGATGCCGGGGGCATCGATGGCGTACTGGTGGAGCGGCCTGTTCGACCGGGCGAACGGCACTCCGCGCGCGAACCTGGAGTTCTTCTTCGCCTCGGCATGGAACCAGTCGCTGCGCGGGTTCCTGAGCAGGATCATGCAGCACGCGCAGCTGGCGGCCGGCCCGTGGCTGATCGCGGCCCTGCTGACGGCTGCCGTCGGCGTCTTGTGCGCGACCTGGCTGCATAACGACGGCTTCCCGATGCTCGGCCTGCTGACCTGCGCCCTGACCGGCCTGCTGATCTCGCCGATCAGCTGGCTGCATCACTGGGTGTGGGTCGCACCCTGGCTCGCGGCGCTGACCGCGATGGCGATCCGCTCGCGCGGGGCAGCCCGCCGGTCGTGGGCCTGCCTGGCCGTGCTGATCGCGCTCGTCTTCGCCGAGGGCCCAGCCCTCGCGTCCATCACCGGCAGCCAGCGCGAGCTGAACGTCGTCACGGACGTGCCGATGAAGCAGCCGCTCGCCTGGCACGGCCTCGAGTTGCTGGCGGGCAACGTCTACGTGCTCGCCGGCGCCGCCGGGCTGCTCGCCCTGTTCGGCTGGGGGGTCGCCCGGGCCTTCCAGCCGGGCCGGCTCATGACCGCGGTCCCGGATGCCGCCCTGGAGCCGGTCGGCGTCAGGAGCGGGCAGACCGTACCCGGCGGCGAGACCGGGCCCTAGGCCATCACCTACCGCGGCTCGCGCGCCGCGCGCGCGTCCCGGACGGCGCGGACCGCCGGGTCCGTCGTGTCCTGCCTCGACGCCTCGAACAGATCCGGCTCGAGGTAGATCAGCCCGGCGATCGGCACCGCCGCCCTGATCCGTTGTTCTGCCGCGTCGATGCCGGCCACGATCCGTTCGGCCGGCTCGCCGCGCCTGACCGCCACCTTCGCGGCCACCAGCAGCGAGTCCGGGCCGACGTGCAGTGTCCGCAGGTGAATTACCCAGTCTATCTGCGGGCCGTCCTCGATCGCCGCCACGATCGCGCGCTGCATGTCCGGGCTGGCCGACTCCCCGATCAGCAGGCTCTTCATCTCCACGGCGAGCACGACTGCCACGCAGCCGAGCAGTACCCCGATCGCGATCGAACCGGCGCCGTCCCACCGGCCGTTGCCGGTGATCGTCGACAGGGTCACGGCGCTCAGCGCGAAGCCCAGGCCGATCAGCGCGGCGAAGTCCTCGAGCAGCACGACGGGCAGCTCGGGAGCCTTGGCGCGCCTGATGAAGGCCCGCCAGCTGACCCGGCCGCGGGACTCGTTCGACTGGCTGATCGCGGTGCGGAAGGAGAACGCCTCTAGCGCGATCGCGACCCCGAGCACGGCGAACGCCACGACCGGCGAGAGCACCTCCTCGGGGTGCATGATCCGGCTGACGCCCTCGTACAGCGAGAAGATCGCTCCCACCACGAACAGCACGACGGCGACGATGAACGCGTAGACGTAACGTTCTGCCCCGAAGCCGAACTGGTGCTGCTCGGTCTCCTCGCGCCTGGCCCTGGTCCGCCCGATCAGCAGCAGCACCTGGTTGCCGGAGTCGGCGACCGAGTGCACCGATTCGGCCAGCAGGGACGCCGATCCGGTGATCACGAACGCGACGAACTTGGTCGCGGCGATCCCGAGGTTGGCAGCGAGAGCCGCGATGACGGCACGCGGGCTCTCACCGTGCCCGCCGCCAGAGCGCGGCTGAACGGCGTCGGCGCGGCGCGGCTCTGGCGGATCGCCGGCCGCGCCCTGTTCTGAGCTCATCAGCTGAACCAGCGCCAGCGGCTAGCCCGCAGCGGGATCGCGTGCCTCGCTGACCAGCAGGACCGGGATGTCGTCGCGGACCGGGTACGCGAGGCCGCAGTCCGCGCCGGTGCAGACAAGCTCGCTGGCCTCATCGTCGGCGCGCAGCGGCGCATGGCATTTCGGGCAGGCGAGGATCTCAAGCAGCCAGTCGTCGATGTTCACCGGTTCTCCAGGGTGGTCGCGTCCCGCACGATATGTAGTACCTCGTCAGTAACCTTAGCCAGCGTCGCGTCGTCCTCGGCCTCCACGTTGAGCCGCAGCAGCGGCTCGGTGTTCGACGGCCGCAGGTTGAACCACCATTGCGGGCACATGACGGTGAGCCCGTCTAGTTCATCGAAACTGATCTCGGGCCGCCCGCTGAATGCCTCCCGCACCCTGGCCGTGGCCCCGGCCTGGTCGCTGACCTCGCTGTTGATCTCCCCCGACGCGACATACCTGGAGTACTGGCCGAGCAGCTCGGACAGCGGCTTGTCCTGGCCGCCGAGTGCCGCGAGCACGTGCAGCGCGGCGAGCATGCCGGAATCGGCGAACCAGAAGTCCCTGAAGTAGAAGTGGCCGGAGTGCTCGCCGCCGAAGATCGCGCCGCGCTCGGACATCACGGCCTTGATGAATGAGTGGCCGACCCTGGTCCGCACGGGGGTGCCGCCGTGTTCCGCGACGATCTCCGGCACGGCCCTGGACGTGATGAGGTTGTGGATGACGGTCGCGCCAGGCTCGCGCTCCAGCTCGCGGACGGCGATCAGCGCGGTCAGCACCGACGGGGAGACGATCTCGCCGCGCTCGTCCACGACAAAGCACCGGTCGGCATCGCCGTCGAAGGCCAGCCCGATGTCGGCCAGCGAACCGATGACCGCGCGCTGCAGGTCGACCAGGTTCGCCGGCTCGATCGGGTTCGCCTCGTGGTTCGGGAACGATCCGTCGAGCTCGAAGTAAAGCGGCACGGTCTCGATCGGCAGGCCCTCGAAGACCTTGGGCACGGTGTGCCCGGCCATCCCGTTGCCCGCGTCCACGACGACCTTCAGCGGCCTGATCCCCGACAGGTCGACCAGCGTCTTCAGGTACTCCGCGTAGCCGGAGAGCAGGTCCTTGCGCTGCACCGTCCCCGGTGTCGCGGCGACGGCGTGACTCCCGCTGCTCGCCAGGTCGCGCAGCTCGGCAAGGCCCGTGTCCTGTCCCACCGGCTTCGCGCCTGCCCGGCAGAGCTTGATCCCGTTGTACTTGGCCGGGTTGTGGCTCGCGGTCAGCATCGCGCCCGGGATGCCGAGGGAGCCGCTGGCGTAGTAGAGCATGTCCGTCGAGCCGAGCCCGCCGTCGACGACGTCGGTACCCGCCGACGTGGCACCGCGGGCGAAGGCGGCCGCGAGCGGCCCGGACGACGTCCGCATATCGTGCACGATCGCCACGGCCGGCGCTCCGGTCATCGTGGCGAACGCGGCTCCCACGGCCTCGGCGACCCCTTCGTCCAGCTCGTCAGGAACCACGCCGCGGACGTCGTATGCCTTGAAGATCTTCGCGTAGTCGGCCACTTTCGGTATGCCTCTCCGACCCTCCCGGTGCGTGCCGCCCTGCTGGCGAGCCGCTCTGCTACGAGGCAGCCAGACTATCGGTCGCGGCGAACCGGCTCGCCGACTGCGGCAGGCTAGCTCGGCTGCGGCGGGGCTAGGTCGGGCGGCCAGGCTCCGGCGGCGCCGACCGCAGCACTCTCAGATGCCCGCGCCGGCTGACTTCGATGCCCTGCCCGACCGGCTCGGCGCCGGCTCGCGGCGCCGCCGCCTCCCGGACGGCATTGGCCAGCGCTTCCAGGTCGTCGGCCGCGGCTTCCTGGCTGGGGGCGAGCGGCAGCCGGACGATGTCCCAGCCTCGCGGCGCGGTCAGCCGGTCCGCGTGCGGGCTGCACAGGTCGTAGCAGTGCGGCTCCACGTACGCGGCGAGCGGCCCGAGCACGGCGGTCGAATCCCGGTAGACGTAGGTCAGCGTGCAGACAGCGTCCCGC
>DATKQH010000051.1:0-14739 GCA_035532775.1 Streptosporangiaceae bacterium | reverse complement strand
CTGCGTGTTTCGCATCGGTGTCCCGGTTGCCCGGATCGTGAGGACCGCGAGCAGGAGGGCCCGATTTATCCGACGCGGGTCCGTGATGGGGGGTACTGCGGGGGGTACGGTTACTCATGGAATCTTCTCCTGGTTATCGGGATTGGTTTCTCTGGGCGGCCCCCGCCCGTTAGCCGCGTTGTGGGGGCCGCTTCTTCTATTCTCCCGGAATATGTGCCAGAAATGGTAACGAGACATGAAGCAGCGCTAGTGCTACGCAGCGCGATATTGGCACGTCACGACGGATGCTGCGGATCTCCGGCTGCGCCGCGCTGCCCACCGGCGCCCAACGATCGTTGCTGGCGTGCTCGACCAAAGGGCGACTGCGAGGGGATGACGCCTGCGCGAGTTTCAGCTGCTTATGTTCCGGCGGGGACGTCGCGGGGATCGCCCAGAGGCCGCAGTCCTCCGGGCAGCTCGGGCAGGGCGAAGGAGTAGCGGCCCAGCATGTTCACGTGGGCGTGGATGAAGGGCGAGAGCCGGGCGATGTCCTCATCCCGCACCGGGAACCCCTGCGCCCGCAGCCTGGTCACGGCGGCGTCCATGTAACGGGTGTTGAACAGCACCACGGCGTTGAGGACCAGGCCGAGCGCGCCGAGCTGGTCCTCCATGCCTTCCTGGTAGCGCTGGTAGAGGTGCCCGCGCTTGCCGTGGAAGATCCGCCGGGCCAGCGCGTGGCGGCCTTCCTGCAGGTTGGACTGGGCTCTGATCTCGCGCCGGTAGGCCGGCTCATCAGTCATCCGCAAGATGTGCAGCGTCTTGTGAATGCGCCCGTAGTGGGCGATCGCATCGCCCAGCGGGGTGGGCCGGCCATCGCGCGACAGCATCCGGATGACGTCGTGGGCGCGCACCGCGCCGGTGTGGTGCGGCAGATGTCCTCCCAGTTGCGCTCGATCTTGTCCAGGGCGATGCGCCCGCGCGCGATCTGCTGCAGGGGCCCGTAGTCGGCGCGGGGGTTGATGCGCCACAGCTTCTGGTCGGGCAGGTCGGCCAGCTGCGGGGCATAGGAGAACCCGGCCAGGGTGAGCAGCCCGTAGACGATGTCGCTGTAGCTGGCGGTGTCGGTGATGATCATCTCGGGCCGCTTGCCGCCGTCGCGGTCATAGAGCACGTCCAGGACGTACAGCGAGTCACGCGGGGTCCCGGCCACGACCATGCCGCCCAGCCCTGAGGCCTGGTCATTGAGCATGTTCAGCCACGTCGCGCCCCGGCCCCGCCCGAAGTACTTGGGGGTGGGGCGGGCGTAGACCGTGGCCGAGGGGACGACGAAGCGCATCCCGTCCACCGAGGCCACCAGCCCGCCGCCCCACGCCTGCGCCAAGGGGATCCCGGCCTGGGCGGCGATGAGGGTGGCGTTGGCGGCCTTGTACGTCGCCAGCCGCAAGTAGGTCTGGTCGACGTGGGAGAGGCGGTCGCGGGTCAGCGCCCTGGCACCCCCGACGACCGGGGTCAGCCCGACATTGCAGCCATGCGCTACCAGCAGCGCGGCGATCGACACCCCCAGGTCGGCCAGCCGTGCCCGCTCCCCGGTGATGGAGGTGAATGCCTGATCGGCGCCGGTCCAGGAGAACACCTCCAGCACCACCTCGGGCAGGTCCACCCGCGGCATCATCGCCTCCACCGCCGCCCGCAGCGCCACCAGGCTTCCTGGCTCGGGAACAGCTTCCAGCGCGGCCAGGTGCAGCCGCCCGTCAGCGCCCATCCGCGCGCTGGTGCTGGCCGGCAGCCGTCCGGCGACCTCCCGGTAAGCCGCGTCCAGCGCCTCGGCGCGCTGGGCCAGGTGCGCGCCCGGATGCTCCGGCAGTCGCAGGCTGGCCAGCACCGTGGGGCGCAGCGCGCGCCACGCCGCGCCCTGCAGCAGCCTGGCGCCCGGATCGCCCCACCTGGAAGAGTTCACCGCGAAGATCTCCCGGCGGCGCAGCAGCCGGTGAAACTGCTCCAGCACGCAGAATGCGTAGGCCTTCCAGTCCACCAGCCCTGCCTCCAGATGAGGCGCGCGCAGCACCAGGCGCCGCCACGACCCGGGCAGCAGCGAGATGTCGATCTCCGCTGGCGTGACGCGCTTGCGCCCCATCAGGCCCGGCAGCGTGCGCAGTGCCGCCAGGACCGGCCTGCCCTCCGCGGTGGCCCCGAACTCGATCACCTGGCACAACTGCGGCAGGAAGGGCCGCACTGTGGCGAAACGGCTCACCAGCATCGCCCGCCACGCCTCATCGGCATCCGAATCGGCCGGCGGCGTGAGCTCAGCGATCGCGGCCACCGCCGAGGCCAGCTCCCGCCGTGGCACGACCGCCTCGATCCTGGCCCATACCTCATCCACCGAGGTCAGCCCCAGCGCCACGACCTCGCCCGTATCGGCGTCGATCTGGTCGACGGTAGCCTTGATCAGCACCCGCACCGCCTCGGCTAGCGCGGCCGAGGCACGCTCCACCCGCGGCAGGGTCCGCAGCTTCTCCCTGGCCGACTCGCGCTCAGCGCGAGCCAGCAGCCTGGTAGCGATCAGCAGGTCAAGCAGGTCCAGGGCGTCATCAACGGAACGGGTAGTCAGGTGCACCACGGTGGCCAGCAGCGTGGCGAGCTTGCGCTGCTCGCCGTGCCGGTCGATCAGCGTCGCCTTGCCGTCCATCCCGTAGCGCCACAGCTCGGCCATCCGCCGCGGCGGGATCACCGACACGTCCACCCCGCCCAGGCCCAGGCCGGCGATCTCGGCCACCCGCTGCAGCGCCCTGTCCATCTGCGGTCCTGAGGCTTTCACCACGGGGCGGCGCAGCCGCTCCAGCGTGGAAATCCTCGTGCCCGCGGGCACGTCCACCAGCGCGGCCAGCACCCGGCGCTGCTCGTCGTCAAGCAGCCCGTGCAGGGTGTCCCACAATCGCGTGGCGGCCTTCTCCCGCTCCCGGGCCACCAGGCGCGCCAGCCGGTGCACCCCGGGCATCAGGACCGGACGGGCACGCAGCTCAGCCACCGCCGCGTCGAACAGCGCCTTAGGGCCCTCGCCCGTGGTGAACGCCCGCGCCGCGATCCACTGCGCCAGATCCGGCTCGACCTCGGCGAAATCGACCCACCCGCCGGCCCTCTCGATCTCTGCGGCATGAGTACGCGCGGTCCCGTCACGCTGCCCGTACAGCTTGATGCAGGACGGGTCCGCGATTCCCAGCTGCCGGGCGAGATACTCCACGACCTCGACCGGAACCTGGCGGGGATCAGGCAGGAACCGCCGCAAGAACCGGGCGACACCGAGCTGCACAGCGAACCCCAGCCGGTTGTGATCCCGGCGCTTGCCCTCGACCGCCTCCCGGTCGGCGTCATCAAGGAAGAAGTACTTCTCCAGCTCAGCACGCGTGAGCGCCCCCTGAAACGAGGCAAACCCCGCCGCCTGCTCATCCGACAAGAACTCGACTGGCACCGCGAACCTCCACCAGGCCTACGACAAGACACCCGAAGGCTCTGGCAGCGACCACATGGCGGTCAAACCGAGGTCCGGCAGGACAAACGCTTAGCGCACGATCTGGCTCCGATGTTCCTCAGACCCCGCATCCCGTTCGCCCAGGCGCTCGGCGGCGGCCTGGTCGCCGCGATCGACGGGATGCGGTTCGTCGTCCCCGTCCCCAGCGTCTACGCCCGCCCGAACAGAAAGTACTTCGGCCCTAAAAGGGGCGTGACCTGGCTGAACATGATCAACGACCAGGCCGCCGGGCTCGGCGCCAAGGTCGTGCAGGGAACGATCCGCGACTCGCTGCACATGATCGACGTCTGGTTCAGCCAGGACGGCGGCCAGCGGCCCGACATCATCGTCACCGACACCGGCTCTTACTCCGACCTGGTCTTCGGCCTTGTCTCCCTGCTGGGCGGGGAGTACCGGCCCGCGCTGGCCGACATCCCCGACCAGAAGGGCTGGCGGATCAGTCCCTCGGCCGGCTACGGGCCGCTGAGCACCTTCGCCCGCGGCCGGATCGACCTGGCCCGGGTGCGCGTCAACTGGCCCGACATCCTCCGCGTGGTGGTGTCGATCTACACCGGCGAGGTCCGCGCCTACGACGTGGTCCGCATGCTCCAGCGCGACGGCCACCCGACCGCACTCGGGGAGGCCATCGCGATGTACGGGCGGATCCCCAAGACGCTGCACATCTGCTCGCTGGCCACCGAGGAGGCCTACCGGCGCGACATCAAGGGCATGCGCAACCTGCAGGAGGGCCGCCACGCCCTCGCGGGCAAGACGTTCCACGGCAAGAAGGGCGAGCTGTACCAGCGCTACCACGAGGGCATGGAGGACCAGCTCGGCGCCCTCGGCCTGATCCTCAACTGCATCGTGCTGTGGAACACCCGCTACATGAATGCCGCCCTGGACCAGCTCCGCGCCCGGGGGTACCTGGTCCTGGACGAGGACGTCGCCCGGCTCTCCCCGTTCGCCCGCGACCACCTCAACGTGGTCGGGAACTACACCTTCTCCCTCCCCGACCTCGGCGAGGCCGGCTTCCGGCCGCTGCGCGACCCCGACGCCCAGGACGATGAGATGCCCGACTAGCGCCGCCCGCCCGGGTAGTGGTGCTTCAGTCGTTGCCGTAGTCCGGCTCTTCTTCCTCTGGCCACTCGGGGTTCTCGTCGATGAACTCGAAGGAGTCGGGCAGGCCGGCCTGCGTGATGAGCTCGTAGTCCTCTAGGACCAGGTGGCAGGTCTCGCAGCAGAAACGCGCGACGGGCACCTCGAGCCGCGCCTCGGCCCCGACCGGGGAACCGTCCTCGAGGTCGTAGTGGTACTCGAAGGACACCTGCTCCCCGCCCTCGCCCTCGACGGTCCCGTCCTCGCCGCATGCCGGGCATTCTTGCGTCGCGTAGCAGGGGGCATCCGTGAACAGGTCGGAGCCGGACTGCCATTCGGCCTGGATCCGGGCTGGGAGAGTGCCTGCCCGGTACTGGGCGAGACGCTGCCGGGCACGTTCGATCAGGGCCTCGGTGCGGTGCTCGACGTTCCTGGCGTTGCGGGCGAGGTGTTCCTCGACCACGCTTAGCCGGTCTATGCCGACAAGGTCCATGACGTCACGGTCCTGGGCGGTGATGAGGATGGCGGCCAGGGACCAGTACCGGGGCCACCATGCCTGCGGGGGGATGGCCATGAACCCGATGCCGGAGCCGTGCAGGTACTCGTTCCGGGCGGCGGCGAACTTCATCGCCTCCATGGCGCTGAATGGCTTGAACGCGCGCTCGCACCGCTTGAAGACCGTCGATGCGCTGACCGAGGTGAACTGGGCGTTGCCCTGGACCAGGCCGGTGGCGATGAGGATGTTAAGCCCGTCCTCGGTCGGCTCGGCGATCAGCAGGGGCGACACGCGGGCCAGGGCCGCCTTGGCCAGCAGTTCCAGGGCGGCCGATGCCCACAGTGCCTGCTCGTCGAACGACCTGTCCGGGCCTGGGTCCATGGCGCGGTTGAGGAACACCTTCGCCTTGGCCCACAGCGCCTCGTGGTCATACGGCGCGGTCACCGGTCTGCCTTCGGGCGGAAGGCGACCCGGGTCAGCTCGCGGTCCTCGTCGCCGGCGGCGACCGCGGCGCGGGCGTGCAGCACGCTCCGGTTGTCGATGACGAGGACCTGCCCGGCGCGGGTCCACTCCCACGTCCAGGCACGGGCGAGTTGCGCGGCCAGGTACTCGCCGACGTGCCTTGCCCGCGCGTCGCAGGGGGTCATGCATCCCGGGTCGTACCGCCACCTGTTCCCGGCGATCACGGGGGCGTAGAAGCTGTCGCGGCCGGTGTGGACGAGGAACATCCCGTTGCTGAGCGCGGCCCGGGGCGGGTCTTCCTTGCCCCTGGTCACGCGGTCGTAAGCCCATAGCCGTGTCGGCGTCTGGCTCGGGCCGGACGCGGCAAGGACGACAAGGTCAGGCGGGCTGGCCAGGTGCGCGCCGTCGGTGTGCAGGGGCTGGTCCCCGAGGCCGTACTGGGCGCTCAGGGACCGGGGACGCGCGGAGCCT
Organism: Streptosporangiaceae bacterium; assembly: GCA_035532775.1. Classification (GTDB taxonomy): domain Bacteria; phylum Actinomycetota; class Actinomycetes; order Streptosporangiales; family Streptosporangiaceae; genus Chersky-822. The sequence goes on along the minus strand of DATKQH010000051.1, from coordinate 8,731 downwards.
GGCTGGACGGGCTTCAGGACGGAGACCGGCTGGTCGCCGCGCCGGACGGGGACCTCGTCCCAGCCGTGGGCGGCAGCTTGCCGGCGAATGGCCTCAATGTCGTCAGTCGCTGCTATCCAGCCGTCTCGCTGGGCGCCCGTCACGAGGTCCGCAAATTTCACGAGTACACCGTAGGGGTGAGCGGTGCCCTCGCACCCGGGTTGCCCCGTATCGGGGCCTCAATGCCGGACGTCGTCATGCTGACGCTGAGAGCGCCTGGCACTGCGGCTGACTATGCAACCGGCGGTGTCGGGAAATGATTTGACGACAGGGTTTCCCGACAGGTAGAACGGACCTCCCGCCCTTCCCTCGCCGCCACGAGGAGTCCCGCTGCAGCACGTCTACTCCCGCTCGTCCACCGCGTCCCAGTCGCTGCTGCGGCAGCGGCACATCCTGACCGAGGCCGGGCTGCTGGTCCGCGCCGAGGACGTGGCCGGCGGCTTCCGCCCCGCCGCTGGCGTGAAGCTGTACGAGGACCCCGCGACCACATCCAAGATCCCCGCGCTGGACCGGCCCGCGTTCGGCAAGGCCGCCGCCGCCGCGCACCCCGGCGACACCCTGACCATCTCGGAGCTGTTCCGGCTGTGCCGGGACCTGACCGACATCCAGGCAGTCCGCAGCTGGTGCCAGGCCCGCGGCGTGGCGCTGCGGGTCCTGTCCGGGCCCCTGTCCAACTTCGCCAACCTCGCCGCGAACGACGCGACCACCGACCTGATCGTCAACGTGCTCATCGCCGTCGGGCAGCGGACGCGGGTTACGACGCCGTCGGCGACGTAGACAAAGCCCTTGACGCGGGGCTGGCGGGCAGCGGCGATGGGCCACCACTTACGGTCGGCTTCGAGCTGGACGGCTTCGCTCTGGCCGGTCTCGGGGTGTCGGTAAGACTGCTGTCACCAGGTACACGCGATTGCGCTGAGCCTGCTCAGCGCTAGGCGGTCAGCGAACTGACCGCCCTCTCGCAGGCGCACGGCGCGGACCTCGGCGTCGGCGACCTTGTCGTCCAGCAGCGCGTACAGCTGGGTGGTTTCACTGCCGCCTGACGCGCTGGGGGCGCCGTTAGCCTGCTTGCTGGATCCTCGGCGCGATCTGCCCGGTGTATCCGGATAGGGTCCGCCCGTTGATCTGGCACGCTCGCTAACGGGCTCAGCATGCGCATATTTCGTTGTGGCCGTTCTTGCCATCGGCAAAGATGGCCGCATGAGCGACAGCGCCGATGGCTGGGAAGACGCCGAGCTCGCAGCGCTCGGAAGGATTGCCGCCAATTTCGCGGAACTTGACTGGCAGGCGGGCCGGATGCTGGCCGGGTTCATCAGCCCACGCGACGTCGCGGCCATCTTGACCGCCGGCGCGGACCTCCGGTGGACGCTCGAGAAGCTATCGGTGATCGCTGCAGAAGCACTGGGAGATCCGCTGGCCAGCTCGACGCTGCTGGCCTGGGTCAAGGCATCGCGCGACCTTGCCGACCGCCGCAATCAGCTCACGCACTCGTTCTACCTGCCGCGGGCCGGAGGGCAGTCGCTGGCCCGCATGAAGGCATCGACACGGGGGGGCAAGTGGAAAGGACAATCCGAGCCGGTCGGGCTCGCCGACCTCAGCGAGGTTGCCGACCTGCTTGCCGAAGGCCTGGAAGTAGCTGACCAGCTCGTGGAGCACCTGACGTCCTGCCCGGAATGGCAGGATCCGGCTGCCCCGTCGTCCCGGAAACCGCCCTCGGCCAATTCCGTGCCAGCGGCCCGCTGACGACGCCGACGCGGCCCGCTAGCCGTCGGGAGATCAGCAGGACTCATTCCTGAGGTCAGCAGCGGGGAGGTCAGCAGCGGGGAGGCATACGGACTGATCCAAGCGTGGCCGCCTCGGGCGGGTCGCGTCGCTCACCAGATGCCGGTGCGGGGGTCCGGGGGCCGGAGGTTGACAGCCTCCTGGAACAGTTCCAGGAGGGTCTCGGCGGTGAGCGTGGTGACGGTCTTGCTCCAGACGTGCATCACCGGGCGGAGCATGAAGGAGCGCTCCCGGGGGTCGAAGAACTCTCCGTGACGGAGTCCGTGGGTGCGGCCGTAGGGTCCGTAGGGGTACTTGTCGGGCGGCACGATGCCGCTGCGGAACTTGTAGATCTGCCAGGCGAGGCGATCATCGACCTGCTCGTACACGAGATTGGCCGAGTTCAGCTCCGTGTCATAGCTCGGGTTAGTGATCATGACGCAGCCGGCCAGGACCATCGTGTCGCCCTGGACTGGCTGGCTTGTGGTCATGCCTTCCCACAGGTCGATCCGGAGCCTGACTCCGCCAGCGGTCAGGCTGGAGCTCGGCGTCGCGACGAAGCTCGACCTGGTGGTATCGCGCTCTTCAGACGTTGCGTCTGGTTCAACGGCCCGCAGGTCGCTGAGCGCGTCGTTGACGATCTCGCGCAGGTCTGCCTTGGCCTGAGCGATCTGCTGGCGGCGCGCATCCTCGGCGGCCTGGGCCGCCGACTGCTCGGCGGCGGCGCGGGCCTGCTCGGCAGCGTGGGCTCCAAGGCCGCGTGCAATGGATTCCTGGACCGGGCCGCGGGCTACCAGCGCTCGCCGCAGCCGGTCCAGCACGCCCCCGGACCGTCTGTGCCGCCCGGCGCCGAGTCGGCTGAGCTGACCGGCATCAGGATCGGCTACGCGCGGGTGTCCACGGGCGGGCAGAAGCTCGACCGGCAGATCGACGCGCTCACCGCGGCCGGGTGCCGGCGGATCTTCGCCGACAAGAAGTCCGGCCGGGACGCTGACCGGGCCGAGCTGCGCGCCGCGCTGGAGTTCATGCAGCCCGGGGACACTCTCGTGGTGCCCGCCCTGGACCGGCTCTCCCGCTCGCTGTAGGACCTGATCACCACCGTGGGGGACCTGCGCCGCCGCGAGGTCGCGTTCACCTCGCTGCACGAGGCCCTGGACACCACCACCCCCGGCGGGCGGCTGGTGTTCCACGTCTTCGCCGCGCTCGCGGAGTTCATCCGCGAGCTCATCGTCTCCGGCACCCGCGAGGGCCTGGCAACCGCCCGCGAGCGCGGCCGCACCGGCGGGCGGCCCGTCGTGGCCACGCCCGAGATCATCCGGGCCGCCCGCGACCTGCTGCCCAACCCCGAGAACTCCATCACCTCCATCGCCAGGCTCCTGAGGGTCAGCCCCGGCACCCTCTACAACCACATCCCCGACCTCCGCGAGCTCCGCCAGGCCGGCACCGCGCGACCCGCCCGGCGCCCCGGCTCAGCTCGTTCGGGTTTGCCGGTGGTCGCTGGGAAACTATCCGCATGGGCAGTAGCAACAAGATGTTCCCCGGCTGGATGCTCCCGGACCCGGACGAACACGCCGCACGAGGAGGAACGCCAGCGGACCTGTTCGCCCCGGCGGCACCTCCGCCCCTGCCCGACAGGCTGACGCCCAAGGTGCTACGCGAGGCGATTGCCAGCGCTCTGGAAGGGATGAGCGCGAACGAGCTGGCGGAAGAGTGCGTCCGCTTCGGCCTGCCCCCGGAAGAAGAGGGCGAAGACGGCCCGTGGCGCGGGAAGTGGCGCTATGTCGAGCGGCGAATCCGGCACTGGCAGCTCCCCGATCTGCTCGCGCTTGGCCGCCGTGTCGTCGCTGTCTATGACGACAACCGCGTCCTCAACCACCTGCTCGGCCTGGACGGACCCGGCGGGGTCCGCGGTGAGATGAAGAACCTGATCTTCGCTGCCGACGGCCCTAAGCCGCGGATCGTGCTCCGCGACGCGATCAACAACGACCTGGAAATCGTCGAGAACGCCGACCGCTGCCTGGTCTACGACCGGCCGCTTACAGACACGGGGCTCACCTGGCGGCAGCTCACCGCCTGGTGGGCGCGCAACGAAAGTTTGGAAGGCGAGGAAGAACGCGCAGCTGGGCACGAACTCTATGCACGGCTGCTGAAGTCCATGGACGGCAATGGGGCCGAGCGCTTCGTCTTCGAGCGGTACTGCGCTCGCTACCGCACCCACGGGTTCGACATTCCCGCGCTCATCCCGCAGGTCTACCTCCACTACGACCCCTACACCCGCTGGGCCGGGGGAACTCTGACCCGGCAGCGGATGGACTTCCTGCTCCTGCTCGACCGCCGCCGCCGCGTCGTCCTGGAGGTTGACGGCATCCAGCACTACGCCGACCGCGAGGGTCGCGCCAGCCCGCCGCTCTATGCCGAGCTGGTCTCCGCCGACCGCGAGCTCCGGCTCGCCGGATACGAGGTCTACCGGTTCGGCGGGCACGAGATTGCCGCCCGCAGTCGGGCCGCCGCCATCCTCGACAAATTCTTCGATAAGTTGCTCGCAGCCCCAGACCCAACGTGAGATCCCAACGCTTGGGTCGCCGCACGCTAGTAGCGCTGTCGGCTGAAGCTAACGAGTCAGCATGCGGAGTTATCGACCTGCGTGGAATTCGACACGGTTAAATCCGACAGCCTCACCAGTAAAGCTTGGAAGGATCCGGTGCCTGCCGGCCCGTGGGGCCTGGCCCGTGCAGGGAGCGTTCCTCTCGGCGGCCGCCGGGTCGCCGCAATGGTCTCCGTGGCCGCCGGCGAGACGGCGGCCGCGGCCGCGGAGTCGGACGATGACGGGCGCCTGGCGGTCCTGTACGCCACCAACGTGGCGATCGTCGAGGACCACGGCGGCATCCCCGGCCGGACCATGGCCGAGGTGTTCGAGGAGTACGTCACGGAGCTGCTCGGCGAATTCGGCGGCAGCGCGGAGCGGACCCTGGCTGCGGCCAGGGCCGTGGCCGCCGACATGCCCGGGGAGGTCGGCTACCCGGCCCGGTGGCGGCACGCCGCCCTGGCCGGCGAGCTGTGCCACCGCGCCGCGGAGATCGCAGACGGCGAGCTGCCCGGGTCCTACCGGCCCGGCAGCCGGGCGAGCGAGGTCCGGCGATGACTGGCGGCGGACGGGCCGGGCACAGCCCGGCGCCGGCCAGTCCCGGCGGTCAGGGTCGCGCCGGCGCTATGGTCGTTCCCATGCCTGACACCCAGGGCGGAAACGATGGCGACAAGAAGCCGGCCCCTCCCGCGCCGCCAGAGACAACGCAGCCGCGGGCACCAGTGCTGCTGCCTTACGAGCCGGTAAAGATCACGAAGAAGAGGGACAAGGGCGACGACCCGCGAGAAGAAGAGCGCTAAAGCACAGCAAGTGCCCATGCGATCACCTGAAGGCCCACGAGCACGCAGACGAGCCTGAACATCGTGTAGAGGGGCTGCATCTGTCGCAGGTTGTTGCCCCATGCGGATTCAGCCCAGACGGCGAAGTTCCGGGTGACGTCCGCCGGCGTGGCCTCGAACCGGTCGACGCGTTCCAGCAGGGCGCTGAGCTGAAAGACGAACTCCCAGTCGCGGCGCGGCGCTGCCACCATGACGGCGAGCACGACGCTGGCGGCAAACAGCACCAACGCCATGATCAGGAAGACGAGGGTCCTGCCATGCAGGTGGCCGTGAGGCAAGCGGGTACCGAACAGGCCGGCGACGAGCGCGGCGATCGACAGCATCGCCACTGCCCGGGTCCTCAGTAGGTCCAGATCGGTGTTCTGCTGGGCAAGCTGCTGCCGGGCCTGCTCCCAGATAAGTGCGGATGCATCAGCGTTCGCGTCGTCCACGATGCAGCAGGCTACTTCACAAGCCAAAACTCAGCCCTTCACGCTGGAAGGCGGCCATCCGGTAGCGCCCAGCCCGGCGAGCTCAGCGCTCCCTGCTGACATGCGTGGCCGGTACGGTGTCGGCATGACCGCGCAGCCGATCAGCCGGCCCGATCCTGAGGACCCGGCGGAGATCCTGGCGCTCCTGCCGGAGCGCTGGCACGCCGAGTTCGTCGGCGAGTACCGGGATGCGCTGGACGCGGCGCGGGACATGCAGCACTGGGCGGAACTCCGGGCCATGCTGCACCGCTGGCACCTGCGCGCGGTCGCCTACGCCGACCCGGAGTTCTGGGCGGCCGCGCGGGAAGCCCGCGATGCGCAGCCCGGGGACCTGCACCCGGTGCCGGGGCTGGCGGACTGGCAGTGAGCTACAGGGCCACCCTGACCGGGCGCGCCCTCTCGCAGTTCAGGGATCTCATCGGCGACCAGGACGCCTACAGGCCACTCATGGAGAGGATCCTGCAGCTCGCCGAGTCACCGTGGGACGCGTGGCCGGTCGCCGCAGCCGGAGATGAGCCGGCGCACCGCCAGGTCGAGTTCGGAGAGCACGGCCTCCTGTCGTTCCGCGTGGACGACCAGGCCGAGACACTGACCATCTTCAGCATCCTCTGGGCCGGGTAGGCGGATGGCCCGCGACCCGCTCAGTCAGGAGAGCGCGGCCTGATTACAAACCGGGTGCGACTGCCGTCTGCGTCGTTACGGTTGCGGGCATGGAGATTGCGTCGTTCGTCCTGTCAATCGGCGGCGAGGGGCCTGGCGGTGAGTGTCGCGGCGGGCGGCGCGGCCATCATCGCAATACCCAGCCGCCCGCGCCGGGACGCCACCCTGCCAGCGGCGCCACGAGCAGCGCGTCCCAGCGCAAGCTGCTCATCCAGCGCGGACGGCGAGCAGCTGGGCACGACTGTAACTTGTGGTCCCCTCTTGCGGAGTCGTCTCCAGGAGGGATTCCAGACCCGGGGGCGGCGTATCGGACGCGGCGATAGGTGCCCCCGGTGATTTCGTCGAGGAGCCGGTCCAGGAGCAGCGCGAGAGCGTTGGGGCCTGCTCCGCTGTATCCCCAGGACAGGCCGCGGCCAGGCAGGGACGGAGCGAGCCACAGGCCCCCGTCGCTGGTGCGGATCCACACTGTGTCGCCGCTGAGGATCACCTCGGACAAGGGAGCGACGGTGCTGATGCGCTGGGGCACGCAGGCATACACGGTGATCTTGCCCAGATGGTCAGTGCGGCGCACGGCCGCGCACCCGGACGCGTCGTCGTGGAGCAGCTCGCCGCGGTCGATCGAGCTGACGTGCTCCAGGAGCTGGCGCTCCAGAACGGTCGGCGGCTGGCCGGAGGGCGGGGCGCAGGCCGGCGGTCCATTGCGCGGCGGCAGGACAGGAATCGGGATCGAACTTGGCGGTCTGCCCGACAGGCCAAGCTTTCCCGCCGTCCCAGCACAGCACGGCCTCGGCGGCAGCGGCGGCGAGCACATCGCACCGCTCGACAATCTGCGCCCATCCGGCGCGCATGATCATCTCGGCTGGCTGCTCATCCTCGGGCCGCAGCAGCGGAGCGGGGACAGCGGCAATATCCACGTACGCGCAGTCCCGATCCGGATGGGCGACCGCCGCGGCGCGGATCCCGGCGATGAACTGCTCGGCGTACTCGGTGCCCCGGCGGCGCAGGTGCCGTGCCAGCCACAGGCATACCGCCGCCGCCGGAGACCCATCGGGCTCATCGACCGCAAGCTCGATCAGCGCGCGCATGGACACCTCGGTATCGTCCGCCGGGATGACCGCCGGCGGGTCACCCGGCTTCCACGCACCGATCGCGTCCCGGTCCCGCAATGCGGGACTGAACCATGGCGGCCGGGCGCCCAGCACGGCTGCCAGCTGGCGCCATTTCACCTCATACGGCTCTGATTCCTGGTCGTCAGGGTAAAGGTCGATCGCCTGTATCCTCGGGGCCTGGTCCCGGCCCAGCGCCTCCATGGGCAGCGCGAGCGCCGCGTATGCCTTATGCCGGTGCTCCCGGAACTCGTCGTAGACCGCGCTGGCGAGAGAGCTGACCGACGTACCGAACCTGAGTGAATGGGCCCAGCCGACAGTGCCGTACGAGGTGTCCCAGCCCAGGATCACGAAGCCGTCAACGGTCTCCGCACGGGAGAACCTGCCCGGCGCCGGGGGCGCCGCGCGCGTCAGTAACTTCTGCCCGGAAGGAGTCTTCGGCTCAGCGCGCCTGCGCCGCAGGATCGTCATGGTGGCTCCCGCCTCCGGGGGGGCATGCGAGTAGCGCGGTACGGGCCACCGCCCTTCCACCATCGCACCAAGCCAGGACAATGTCAGCGGCGCTGCGGTGCTGGCAGACTCCGGCTGGAGCGGCCACTGACAGATAGCTGGCGCATCGACTGCCACTTACCTGGCGCACAAAAGGCGGTGAGCGCTGCGGCCGAGCAGATCACGGCGACCGCCCGCGCCCAGAGGACTTCTTCGCCATCGCGCTTGCCGCCGAGCAAGGTGCTCGACGCGCTGCACGCGCTCAATGCCCGCACCGGCGTCCAGCTGCTTACTACGGCGAGGGCCGGCGGCTGCGCACCGACACTGACCGCAGTCCCCGCTCAGGTCCTCGCCGCGGCGAGGGGCCACGGCCAGACGCTGCACACTGCGCTGGGGCACGGCCGCCGCGCGGCCCGCAGCCTCGCCGGCGAGTGCGGAACGGCTCGCGGCGCTGCCGGACGGCAGCCGCTGAGGACCCTGGACGGGCCCCGGCGGGGACGGGGTTAGCTGCGGCCCCTGGGGTCAAGGTGCGCGTAGATCGTGCTGCGGCTGACCCCGAGCGCTGCGGCGATTTCCGCCACGGTGTGAGCGCGCCTGCCGTCGTCGCCTTTCTCGTCGTACAGCGCCCTGGCGCGGGCGGCCTGCCCGGCCGACAGCGCCGGCGGCCGCCCGCCCTTCCGCCCGCGGGCCCGGCCGGCCGCCAGGCCCGTGTGCGTGCCCTCGGCGATCCGCTCCCGCTGGAACTCGCCGATCGCGTCCACGATGACCGCGAACGCCCGCCGCCCG
>DATKQH010000050.1:0-37508 GCA_035532775.1 Streptosporangiaceae bacterium | reverse complement strand
TCGCCGGGGACCTGGCGTTACCCGATGAACTATGAGATCCACCTCGGCCACGACCAGGACCAGCTGCCGCACCTGCCGGGAAACATCAGCGCGGAGCCGAGCGAGGTCAACCAGCGGGAGTTCTACCGGTTCTGGCTCGAGCTCATGAGACCGGACGGTGCCAAGCGAGGAGGCCAGGCGTGATGTTGACCAGCGCAGACCGGCAGGAGATCGAGCAGCTGCTCTACCGGGAGGCCCACCTTCTGGACGAGCGGCGGTTCCGGGAGTGGCTAGACCTGCTGACCGAGGACATCGAGTACCTGATGCCGCTGACCGAGCACGTCCAGGGCAAGGTCGCGCCGGCCGGCCACCCGATCATCAAGGACGACAAGAACACGCTCAGGGCCCGGGTCGCCAAGGACGAGACCGGATGGTCCCACGTGGAAACCCCGGTCTCCATGACCTGCCATCTGATCAGCAACATCCTCATCGACGAGGAGGGTGACGGTGAGGCCAGCGTCAAGAGCAGCTTCATCGTGCGGCAGGCGAGGAAGCTCCGGGACGAGGCCTGGTGGGTTGGGCGGCGGCACGACCGGCTGCGGCGCGTTGACGGCCAGTGGCTCATTGCCCGCCGCCGCATCCACCTCGACGCGACGGTGCTGCCGAGAGGCGTGTCGATCTTCTTTTAGCACCGGACCGCGGCGCCAGCGCGGACAGCAGACAAAGGACGCCGAGTTAGGGAGAGCCAGCATGAGCGAAGCAAGCCAGGAACTGCGCCGGACCCAGGCGGCGTTCATCGCGGTCGCGACCGAGCGGCATCGGGACGCGCTAGATGGGCGCGTCGTCGTCGTGACCGGAGGGGCCCGCGGGCTCGGCCGCTCCCTCGCCGAGGGGCTGCTGCACGCGGGCGCGACGGTGGTGAGCATCGACCGCAGCTGGTCGGGAGCCGAGGAGTTCCGGGCCGCGCTCGCGTCCAACAAGAAAGCGATGCCGCTCGACGCCGACGTCACCGACGACGCTGCGCTCGACCGGGCCTACTCGGAGGTGCTCAACAACTTCGGGCGGGTCGACGCCCTGGTGAACAACGCCGGGCTCGTCTCCGAGACATTGTTCGCCCCTACCGGGCACGTCAAGCTGCTGGACACAAGGGACAGCGACTGGGAGGCGATGTTCAAGGTTAACGTCTTTGGGACGATCAAGGTCATCCGCCGGTTCGTGGTTCCCATGCTCGAAGCGGGGCAAGGCAGCATCATCAACATCGTGAGCAGCGGCGTGATGATGACCTCTACCGGTGGCGCCTACTTCGGGGCCCGCCCGTGGTCGGTCGAGATGCCCTACCAGGCGACCAAGTCCGCCCTGACCACCGCCTCCTTTTACCTCAGCCAGGAGCTCTTCTCCGTGGGGATCGCCGTCAACTCCGTCATGCCCGGCCACACACGCGCCTCGTGGTTCGACGCGACGGCCCGCGACTTCGTCGAGCGGGAGAACGCGGTCTACTTCATGCGGCCGCTTGTGGCCGAGCACATGATGCCGATTATCCTCTTCCTCGGCGCCCAGGCGGGAGCCCGCCCGCCCGTCACGGGCCGTCTTTTCCACGTTCCGGATTGGAACTACGACCACGGCTACGGCGACTACCGCGTGTGGGGTGACCACGGCCTGCCTGAAGATCTGGAGCGCGGGTACCAGCGACTCGAGGCCGTGCTCCCGCAACTCTCACGGGCTGGCATCGCCCGGGCGCCCTTCGACGCCGAGCGGGTGGCCTTCGGCGCGGCGATGGCAAGACTCGCGCTGAGCTCGCCCGGCACCGCGCAGGCAGAGGGCAAGTAGCAAACCAGAAGACGCCCGGGTGACGTCAGAGGAGGAGGTAGCGCGATGGCGGTGGAACGCCAAGCAGGCCCAGCAGGCCTGAGCTTCAGCAACTCGCTGCGCGTGCAGGAACCGTCGGGAACATGGATCTACGTGTCGGGCCAGTTCGGCACGGACGAGGCAGGGGCGATCACTCCCGGGGGCCTCGCGGCGGAGTCGAAGGCCGCACTGGACAACGTGCTGAAGGCCGTCCGCGAGGCAGGCGGCACGGCCGCCGACGTCGTCAAGATCACGGCGTACCTCACGTCGCTCGACGACTACCGGCGCTACAACGAGGTGAGGCAAGAGGTCTTTGCTCCGAAACTGCCGACCAGCACCGCGGTCGCCGTCGCTGGCCTCATCCTGAGGGAGGCGTCGATCGAGATCGACGCCGTGGCTTTCGTGCCGAACGACGAGGGCCGGCGTGACGCCTGAGCGCTCCAATCTGGCTAAACACGCAAAGGCGTTTCTCTATGAATTTCCGCCGTCTACGGCGGCACCCACCAGCCTGACCTGCATCGTCGGGTGCACATAGACCGGGCCAACATTCGGGCAGACCATGTAGACGTTGTTGAAATGCGCGTTGGGCCGGTTCTGCAGCAGCCGGGTTCCGCCGGGCTCCAGCCCCATCTGGGTCATCGGCACCGCCTCGCTGAGACGGCCTCGGCGCCGTTGAACGCCAGCGCGCACCGCCTCCGGGTGCTCTCCGTCGGAGCAGCAGATCGTGCCGATGTTGCCGGCATGTTGATGCCGATAACCGACACGGCCGGTGAATCGCGTCCTCCACGATCCGCAGGTTGCGCACAATATCGCGACGGCTGCCGATCAGCATGAAGGAGTTCTCCCCTGTCGGCAAAAGCCCGCGGGCAGAGGATCGTTTCGGTCAACGGACCACAAAGGTTGCAGTTAGCGCCTCGCAGCCTTCATGCTGGGAGTCTCGTTGAGGCGCGGCGGCGCCTGGCCACCTTGATGCGCTAATACGGAAGGCACAAGAGTCCGGATGGAACGTCACACCTTCACCGCCCCCGCCCAGTCGGCTTGGGCGCACCGGGAGCCCGCCCGCGCATCGGCACGTATTTCGACGTCTAGCGCGACCGAGAGGAGATGGCGATGACTGCTCCAACACCGGACGCCAGCGGGCGGCAGCAAGGCGAGGGGCTCCGCAGTGGCGTCCTGAAGGTCCGCCACGCAGTGATCACCGCGCTGGCCGTGATCACGCCCGCGGGAGCAATCCTGTTCCTCCCGATCCCCATCGCGGCGAATGCGGGCGCGGCGATGCCCCTCGCGGTCGTCATCGCGTTCGCAGTCGTGCTCGTGATAATGAATGCGGTCTACCGGTTCACACAGCGGATCTCGCATGCGGGATCGTTCTTCGCATTCGTACGCGAATCGCTCGGCATCCGGGCGGGATTCTTCGCTGGCTGGCTGTTTCTCGCGTTCTACCCGGTCCTGGTCGGGCTGGACATGATCCTCTTCGGTGCAACGCTGAACGGGATCATCTTGGCGCACGGCGGGCCGAACATCCCCTGGTGGATCCTCATGCTCATTGGGCTCGCTCTAATCTGGGGCGTGGCCGTCATCGGCATCCGGCTCTCCGTTCGGTCCGACCTGGCGCTGCTGGCGTTCGAGTTCGCGGTCCTGTTCGCGCTTGCGGTTACGATCCTCGCCAAGGGTGCGCCCGGCGGCGACTGGCACGCACACGTATTCAGCCCCAGGGCGGGCCCGGCCGGCTTCGGCGGCGTCGTCATCGGCACCGTCTTCGCCGTGCTCGCCTTCACAGGTTTCGAGGCGCCGGCGTACCTGGGCGAGGAGGCTGCGGAGCCACGGCGAACCGTACCGAGGGCGATCTTGCTAACCACCGTCCTGATCGGGATCGTCTACGTCTTTTTCTTCTACGTCACGACCGTGGGGTACGGGCTTTCGAATATCGGCAAGCTCCCCGCTGACCCGGCGCCATGGGACACGCTCGGGCGGCACTATTGGGGCTCCAGCCCCACCATTCTCGTCGACATCGCTTCCGTCGTCGCTTTGATCGCCGGTGGGCTCGCCGCCCAGAACGGCGCGGCACGGATGGTGTACGCGCTGGGCCGCGAAGCCTTGCTGCCACGCGCATTCGGCCAAACGCATCGCCGCTTCGGCACGCCTGCTGCGGCGCTTACCGTCATGCTCGTGGCCTCGGTCGCGATGGGCCTCGGTTTCGGGCTTGGTTTCCAGCCGCTGCCGGCCTTCGCGCTCCTGAGCCTGATCGTGACGCTCTGCGCGCTTGGCGTGTACTCGCTCGCCCAAATTGGCCTCGCGCGCTACTTCTGGCGGCTGGGCAAGTTCAACCCATTCTGGCACGGGCTCCTGCCGACCGCGGCGGTCGCGGCGATTGTGTACCTCTTCATCAAGAACATCTCGCCGCAGCCGGCGTACCCGTCTGACCTCGCGATTTGGATCTCGATCGGCTGGGCGGCCGCGGGGATCCTCGGGATGGTCGTGCTCATGATCTTCAAGCCTGGCCAGCTGGCGGCCGCGGCCGCCATCATCGGCGAGGAAGGCACGCCCGAGGAGGCTGGTGTCTTGGACGCCTGAACACCCGCATGCGACGTACCGCTGCCGGAGCCGGGTACCTGTGAGGTGACACCCTATGAGTGATCAAGTTTTCAGCTCGGGCGCGATGGCGCAGTCCCGAGGACGCAGTTCGCACCCGCTCGATCCGCTGTCGGCCGACGAGATCCGCCTCGCCCGTTCGGTCGTGCAGCAGCTCCCAGAGCTGTCAAGTGATATCTGCTTCCCCTCCATCCGGCTCCGGGAACCGCCCAAGCAGCTGGTTCGAGATTTCCGCGCCGGGCAAAAGTTCGAGCGGCACGCGTGGGTCGTCGCGCACGACCTGTCGGCCCACAGGCTCTACGATGGCGTGGTTTCGCTCGATCGCCGGGAAATGCTCGAGTGGAACGCGCGGCCAGGGATGCAGGGCCCGCTGCTTCTCGAGGAGTACGACGCAGCGATCGTGCTCATCAAGCAGGATCCCCGCTGGCAGGAGGCGATCCGGCGCCGGGGCATCGAGGACCTGGACAAGGTCCGGGTAGACGCCTGGATGATCGGCAACTTCGCGATTCCCGCCCACGAAGGGCGGCGATTGTGCGCTTCGCTGGCGTATCTGCGAGAGAGGATTCCCGACCTGCCTTACGCCCGACCGATCGAGGGTGTCGTCGCCTACGTTGATCTCGACGCAAGACAGGTCATCGAGGTGCTCGACCCCGACCCCGTTCCCGTCCCCCGCGATCCAGCGCGGTACGACCCCGATGCCGTCGGCCCGCTCCGGGAAGATCTCCGACCCATTGAGATCACCCAGCCTGAGGGGGCCAGCTTCGATGTTCGCGGGAATGAGATCTCATGGCAGCGATGGCGGTTCCGGTGGTCGTTCAACGCGCGAGAGGGCCTGGTCTTGCATACGGTCGGTTTCGACGATCACGGCGAGTTGCGGCCGATCGCGTACCGGATTTCCCTGTCGGAGTTGGTGGTCCCCTACGGGGACCCAAGCCCGGCACACTACTGGCAGGGCGCGTTCGACGTCGGGGACTTCGGCATCGGGCGCGCTGCGAACTCACTCGAGCTGGGCTGCGACTGCCTTGGCCTGATCCAGTACTTCGACGTGACGATACATGACGACCGGGGCGAGCCGACGGTCGTCCCGCGGGCCATCTGCCTGCACGAGGAGGACTACTCGATCCTCTGGAAGCACTGGGACTTCGTCGACGGCCACACCCAAGTGCGCCGTCAGCGCCGCCTGGTCCTCTCGTATATCGGCACGAACCTGAATTACGAATACGGCTACTACTGGTACTTCTATCTCGACGGCACGCTCGAACTCGAAGTGAAGCTGACTGGCGTGATGCAGACGAAAGGCCTCGCGCCGGGGGTGGATGATCGGTATTCGGTCACCGTGGCGCCGGGAGTCGGCGCGATGCACCACCAGCACCTCTTCAGCGTCCGCCTGGACATGGAGGTCGACGGGCCAGCCAATACTGTCTACGAGGTCGATCTAGTGGCGGCTCCAGAAGGCCCAGAGAATCCCTGGGGCAATGCCATGATTGTGAGATCGACCCCGCTGTTGAGCGAGAAGGCAGCGAAACGATCGATCGGCATCAGCGCCGGGCGAAGCTGGGTCGTCACCAGTGCGAACCGCCGAAACGCATTGGGCAAACCAGCCGGCTACCGGCTGATGCCGCAGAACTCGCCGCTGCTCCTGGCCCCGTCAGATACCCCGCTCGGCAAGCGCGCCGCCTTCGCGCAGCACCATCTGTGGGTGACGCGATTTCACCCCGACGAGAGGCACGGCGGCGGCGAGTACCCGAACCAGCACCGCGGCGGACTAGGGCTGCCCGAATGGACCGCTGCGGACCGGTCTCTCGAGGCGGAAGACCTTGTGCTCTGGCACACTTTCGGAATCTCACATATCGCCCGCCCGGAGGACTGGCCGGTGATGCCCGTTGAGCACTGCGGCTTCCGGCTGAGCCCGTGGGGCTTCTTCGACCGCAACCCGACTCTCGACGTGCCGCCGACGAGCGCCGGTGCCTGCGAGAGCGCTGACTGACGGCAGAGCACGAGGATGCCGACCGATTCGTTCAAAGCACTGCCGCTCGAATCGGCCAGGGCCACGCCAGCGCCGCGCCGGTCGAGGTCGGCCCGGCCCCCCGGCCAGCTGGCGGCTCGCGCGCGGTCAGAGTTGGATTAGATCCCCACAGCGTCCTGGCTAGCTGCAATAGCGCGGCCGACCATCAGACCGTTGGCCTTCATCAGGTTCCCGGAGACCGCATTCACGGATGTCGTGGTTTCGGCGGGGGACCTCGCGCAGTCCGGGCGTGCCCCCGCGGCGCTGCGGAGAACTTCTCAGCGACGTCGCCGCCGCCCTGCGTGTGCTCAACGAACGACTGCGCGCTCTGCCTGGGCACGGATCCGCTCAATCGCTCGTCCTGGCGGCGTGAATGCGTGGCTGAGCGAGCGCGATGGGAAGCGTACAAACAAAAAGTCCTTGCCTTTTCGACAGGGTATGGCAGCGAGTCAAGCCCAGAAGTCAGCTGGCAACAGCATCACCGACCACGCCTGTCCCGTCGAGCAAGACATTCAGCCGAGATACCTCCGAGCTTTCCAGATACGGAGCGTAGTACTCGAAGATATGCTTGCGCGCCAGCGTCCGGGCCGCGGCCGGATCCTGCGCGCGCACGGCGGCAAGGACGAGGGCGTGGCGCCGACAGCTGTCAAGCATCTGCGCCCTCCGGTCCACCGACTGGGTTATCTTGCGCTCGATGAGCTGCAGCACGACAGAGCGCACGACGTCACTGGCAACCTGGAGCAGCTTATTGCCTGCGGCCTCGGCTAGGAGATCAAGCGAAAAATGCCTTTCCCAGTCCTGCTGGCTGATATCGACGAAGGCCGCGGTGAGCCCGGTCCCTGCGTTGTTCACCACCGCGTCGATGCGCCCGAAGTTGGCCGACGCGGCCGCGACGATGCGCTCCGCGGCATCCTCGGCCGCGACGTCGCAAGGCACGCATGACACGCGGCAGCCGCTGGCCTGAGCGACCGCTGCCGCCTGGGCGACCGTATCGGGATCTAGGTCGTTGAGGACCAGGTCGTAGCCTGACTCCGCTAGGAGGGTGGCGATCGCGCGGCCAATGCCGCGTCCCGCACCAGTGACGACGGCCACCGGCGACCCATCCCCCGCAGCCGCACGGCTGGCCTCATCGCTCATCAGACGCCTCCCCGGATGCCAGCGACCACCAAGACTGGCCGGACCGCGCATGCCGCATCCGCCAGGTGCACAGTCACCATACCGAGTGATCTCGGCAGGATTCGCTGCTGGCCGAGCCTTGACAGCCGCCAAGACTCAGCACCATCCTTACCTTCCGTCCGCTGCGCCCAAGATCATCTAGGGCAGCAGGAACTGCGCCGACGGCACTGACTGGAGGCGACAACGAGGATCGGCATCCCACGTGAATGACCCAGGAAGATCACAGCAAAGGGCCGTCAAAGGCGGCGCGCTCAGCATCGACTCCGACGGGCTCGTCGCTTTCACGCAGCACCTTGTACGGACGCGATCTGTGCACGACCCTGCCACCGGAGCAACTGAGCGCCAAGCGGCCATCCTGGTCGCGGAAAAGATGCGCGAATTCGGCTGGGAGCCATTGATCGAGGAAGTCGCCCCAGGACGACCGAACGTCGTGGCATTCGTGACCGGTGGCGGGGGCAGCGGCCCCACCCTGGTTTTCGAGGGCCATACGGACGTTGTCACCGAGGGCGAGCGCGGGGACTGGGACTCGGACCCTTACTCCGGGGAGATCAGAAATGGTCGGCTGTACGGGCGCGGCTCGGCGGATATGAAGTCCGGCTTGGCCGCAGCTCTTTATGCTGCTCGCGCCGTCCAGTTTGCCGGACCATTCCCAGGGCGCATTGCGGTCTGCGCTCTTGCCGATGAGGAAGGCATGATGCTTGGCGCCAAGCAGCTGGCCCGCTCCGGGTTGCTTGCCGATGCCGCGGGGGTGATCGTCTGCGAACCCGAAGGCGGCGAGATCTGCACGATGGCCAAGGGCGCTATCCGAGTCAAGATCGAGCTGCGGGGAGCGATGGCTCACGGCGCGATGCCGCATCTCGGAAATAACCCTATTTCCGCAGCCAGCCGACTGCTTCTGAAGCTTGAGCAGTTGCAATCCACGGTGCGAGCCGAATGCGCCATGAGTGACGGCGTCGAGGCCATGTCCATGACGCCAACCGTCTTCCTCGCCGGCGCGATGCCGCAGGTCAACGTGATCCCGAGTACCTCAGTTCTCTGCCTGGACCTTAGGACGACTCCCGCTGTGGACCATTCTGGCCTGCTCGCCCGGATCGGCGACCTGGCGGCAGGCGTCACCGCCGCCACCGGCGTGGACATAACGCTCGAGGTCCTGGACGACCGACCTGCCGTGGACATCAGCCCCGAGCACCCGCTCGTTGTGGCGCTGGCTGCCGCCCATGTCCGCGTCCATGGCGCTCCTGCTCCGTTCGGCATTGTTCCGGGGACGACTGACGGGACGATTCTCACCAGAGATGCCGGGCTGGCGACGGTCGTGTACGGGCCCGGCGGGAAATGGATCGCCCACCAAGCCGACGAGTTCGTCTCTGTCGCCGAAATAGGGCAGTACGCGATGGTCTACGCGGAGGCAGCGCGCGCATTCCTGTTCGACCCGAGCAATCGCCCTGGCCATGTCTGACGTCCTCGCGGCCAGCGACCGCGGCCTGCCAGTCGGCGCAGCATGGGTGTCGACCGCCACCTATCCGGTCTGCTTCCCCTATGACGGCAGTCCGGTCGGCGAGGCACCCTTGGGGGCACCTGAACTCGCGCGGCAAGCACTCGATCACGCCGTCAGCGTGCGTGCCGAGGTCGCCGCCCTGCCTTCCCGTATCCGCAGGTCAGTGCTGCTGACCGTCGGCGAGGAACTCCAGCGTGAGCGGGAGGAACTGACTGACCTGCTGGTCCTGGAGACCGGCAAGCCACTCGCCGACTGCCGGACCGAGTGCGACCGCGCGATCCTCACCGTCCACACCGCAGCCGAGGAGGTTAGCCGCATCCACGGCGAGACGGTGCCTCTTGACCTGAGTGCCTCTGGCGCTGGCCTGACCGGCTTCTGGATCCGAAGGCCGATCGGAGTCGTCATCGGGATCACCGGATTCAACTACCCGCTGCTGCTCGCGGCCCACAAGCTAGCCCCGGCATTCGCGGCGGGCTGCCCGGTCATCTGCAAGCCAGCACCGCAGGCTCCGCTTACGGTACTTCGGCTGGCAGGAATGTTCCGGCAGGCGCTCGAACAGGTGGGGGCTCCGCCAGGCGCCGTCCAGGTCGTGACTGGAGACGCCGAGGTCGGATCCGCCCTCGTTACCGACCGCAGAGTGGGCGCGATCTCCTTCACGGGCTCGGCGGCCGTCGGCCATCGCATCGCACGCGATGCGGCCCCGACGAAGGTGCTGCTAGAACTCGGGTCGAACTCAGCTCTCATCGTGACCGCAGATGCCGATCTGGACGCTGCGGCGCTCGCGGTAGCACGCGGCGGCTTCTATGCGTCAGGTCAGGCATGCATCTCGGTGCAGCGAGTCCTCGTCGACAAGCGGGTGGCTGGCCAATTCCTGAAAGCCCTGATCCCCCGCGTTGCCGCTCTGCGAGTCGGGGATCCCCGGCTCGAGTCGACGAAGGTGTCCGCGCTGATCGACGGCGCAGCAGCAGACCGGATCACGTCGTGGATCGGCCGCGCGGTCAAGGCGGGCGCTCGGTCACTCCACGGCGGGAGCGCACTGACACCAACCGTCCTGCTCGAGGCGGAGCCTCACTGGATATCTGGGACGAGGAGGTATTCGGCCCGGTCATATGCATACGCACAGTGGACGGGTTCGGTGCGGCCATAGCAACCGCGAACGCCTCTCGTTACGGGCTACACGCCAGCGTGTTCACAAATTCGCTCGACACGGCGCTGCGAGCCATTAACGAACTGGAGGTCGGAGGCGTGGTGATCAACGAAATACCAGGCTTCAGAGCTGACAATATGCTATACGGAGGGGTCAAGGACTCAGGCATCGGTCGCGAAGGGCCACGTTTCGCTATTGAGGAGTTCACCGTGTCCGGATGGCTGTCATCAGATCTCTCGGCCAGAAAGCGGAGATCGCGTGACCAGCGTCGGAGGCGCCCAAAGGCAGAGGCGCAATTTCAAGAACCTCTTCGACCTGACCGGCCGCCAGGCGCTCGTCGTGGGGGCGGGTTCCGGTATCGGCCGCGAGATGGCAGTGGCGCTCTCCGCCTTTGGCGCCCACGTATGCTTCGCTGACCGCGATCTCCCGGCGGCTCAGGAGTCAGCAATGCAAGCCGGGGATGGCGCGTCGGCCTACGAGCTCGACATGCTCGACCTATCCGCGATCCCGCTGGCCGCCGACAGGTTCTCAGACCTTGACATCCTTGTCTTCACGGCCGCAACGAATGTGCGCAAGCGCGTACTCGACCTCTCCGCAGCGGATTTCGACCGGATCACGCAACTCAACCTACGTGGAACGTTTGCGCTCCTTCAGGCATTTGGCAGGAACATGGTGGAGCGCCGCGGCGGCAGCATCATCGGCCTGACTTCCATTCGGGCCATGACCACCGAACCAGGGCAGGCCATCTACGCTGCGACCAAAGCAGCTCTCATTCAGATGCTGCGCACGGCTGCGGCCGAGTGGGGACCGGCCAACGTAAGGTTCAACCTCATCGCGCCAGGAGTAGTCGAGACCCCGCTGACCGATCAGATCAGGGCATCTCCTGAGTGGTACGACGCCTATGCGCGCAAGAGTATCCTCGGTCGCTGGGCCCAGCCGGACGAGATGGCAGGTGCGGCGGTTTACCTCGCCTCCGACGCCTCCAGCTACGTCACCGGATCGGTACTGGTCGTCGATGGCGGATGGACAGCAGCAGACGGCCGGTACACGCCACCTCCGTGATGCTTACTGCGCCTTCGACCTTGCCGTGAATGAGTTCTTGCGCGGGTTAGCCGCAGTTCGGTCGGACCGCGGCGGCCTATTGCACGGCCCGCCGCGCAGCCATTGCGGAAATCGATCTGGGTGGAGGTGTCCATTCAGGGGGTTGATTGAGCTGGGTGCTTGAGGCTGGCGGTGCTTGGCGGGGTTCGTACCGGCGTGGCTGATTTGATCTTGGGTCCTTGATCGCCGATCATCGTCGTCGTGCCCGCGGACGCCCAGCCCTCGCCGCCGCCCTCGTATGAGGAGCTGGCGGGGGTCAGGCCTGGCCCCGGCTGCGGCCCCGGACCGGACCAGGACCGCTGACGCGCCGGCCGGGCCGGGTTCGCCGCCCGGGCACTGGCCCGCCTAACCTTTCCGGCGTTGCTTCACGCGGGGCTCGGGTGCCGGACCTCGCCGCCGATCCAGACCTGATCGACCGCCACATCCGGCAGGGCGTCGACCGGGACGTGCCAGGGGTTGGTCCCGAGCACCACGAGATCGGCCAGCTTGCCGGGGGCGAGCACGCCACGGTCGTCGAGATGGCACGCCCAGGCGGCGTCCGCGGTGAACATGCGGAGCGCCGCGTCCAGGTCGATGCTCTCCTCCGGCGCGAGCACGTTGCCGAGCCGGGTGCGCCTGGTCAGCGCGCACCAGATGCTGTGAAACGGATTCGCGGCCTCGGGCTGGGATCCGGTGCTGTCGCTATTGCCAGGCACCCGGAAACCGCGCTCGTGCAGCGACCGCAGCGGCGGCTGGCTAGCTTCCGGCTGGGCGTCTCCGTAGCTGTAGATGAACTGCGGCGTCGCCACCGGCACGACGCCGAGCGCGGCCATCCGGTCCAGCCGAGGCCCGTCCACCGGGAGGTCTCCCCCGTGCTCGAGCCGGTGCCGGTGATCGGCGCGCGGATACCGCGCCAGCGCACGCTCGAGCGCCAGCAGCGCCATGTCGACGGCCTCCGCGGACTGAACGTGCATCATCAGCTGCAGTCCTGCCCGGTGCGCGGCCTCCACCTCGGCGTCGAGGTCGCCCTGAGTCCACTTGAGGTCGACCAGCGTCTCGTGCTCCAGGTCGTGCCCGGCGCCGTCGATGAACAGCTTGATTCCGGCCAGCCGCAGCCAGCTGTCGCCGAACCCGGTCTGCAACCCGGTCACCGCGAGGTCGGCAGAGGTCAGCTGCCGGGGACTGTGGAAGCGCAGGTCGATCCTGGCCGGGAGCCCGTCCTCGCGGCGCAGCTTCTGATACGCCTGCACGCCCTGCGCCGAATGCACGATGTCGTTGATGGTGGTAACGCCGCGGGCGGTGAACATCGAGCGGCCGAGCCCGGCCATCGCCGCGGCCACGGCGTCGACGCCGAACTCGGGCTGCGGCAGCTCGCTCCACAGTTCCGTGCCCCGTCCGGTGTCGAGGTCGAGCATCGCGCCCATCGCCGGAACCGCACCGTCCAGATAGCCGCCGGCCCGCAGTCCCGCCGTGTTGAGCGTCGTGACGTGCATGCCCGAGTAGACGACGACGGGCCGGTCCGGCACCGCCTCATCGAGGTCCTCACGGGTGATCGGCCGCTGCTCGGCGACGAACTGATGCAGGCCGAAGTTGGCCCGCCCGACTATCCACCCCGGGCCAGGCGTCGCGGCGGCGTATTCCCGCAGGGTCTGGCAGATCTCTCGCAGCGAGGAGTGCGGCGGCGCGTGCAGCGGCACCGCGTAGGAGAGGTGCGTGGTGGTCAGCTCGAAATGGCAGTGCGCGTCGACGAATCCCGGGATGACGACCCGCCCGCCGAGATCGACCACCCGCGCGCCCGGATGGGCGGATAGCAGTTCCTCGTCGTCTCCGGTGCCGGTGATGACATCTCCGGCGATCGCGACCGCCGAGGCACGCGGCCTGGCCGGATCCATCGTGTGAATATCGGCATGGACGATAACAAGGCTCTCGGGCATGGTCACGCCTCTCCGAGAACCGTCAGCCGCAGTGACGCCGGAGCGTTGGGCCTGCTGATCAGCCGCTGCGTGCTCTGCTTGGTCTTGGTCGCCAGCCACGGGTTCTCGTCGGTGCCGGGATGGCGCATGAATTCCGGGAAGTCGCTGGAGGCGATATTGAGCCGGAACCGGTGGCCGGGACGGAGCCGGTACCCGGTGTGGCCCATCTCGATCCGCACCGGCGAGTTCCCTGACACGTCGCCCAGCTCTCCCTGACCGCGGACGATCAGGCGGGCCGTCCCGTCCGGCGCCTCGTCCAGGAGCTTGGCGAACAGATAGGTCGACGGCGCGGTCGAACTCACCGTCGCCAGCAGGTCGACCGGCCCGGCGAGGTCGACCCGCGCGGTCGCCGGCTCGGTGACGAAGCTGAGCACGTCGGGCCGGCGCGCGGTCGCGGATTCGTCGGGGAACTCGTGCAGGAACGCGAACGAGTTCGGCACGCTGGACGCGATCAGGTCCTCGGGGTCGTATACCCACTGCCCCGCCTGCTCCTCGCGAGGCGCGTCCGCGGACAGCAGCCCGTCGGTCGTCGCGGCACCGGCCGCGCCGCTGAGGTACAGGTGCTGCTCGCGCGCCCCGGGCGGCGGCCAAGACGCAGACTCGTGGTAGCCCTCGTGGCCCAGGTGCCAGGACACCCGGGGCAGCGTGCTGGCGTCCCTGGTCCCCTTGAGGAACACGTCGAAGAAGTCCAGCGCCGGCCCGGTGTACAGGACCAGCATCCGGTCGAGCGCCTCGTCATTGACGCCGTGGTCGTTCTCCTCGGCGATCGGCGCGTGGCTCAGGTGATAGTTCTCGTGGTCGACCGAGTCGGCCGTGAGGTACTGGGCCGCGGCCCAGCCCGGCCTGCGTGACAGCGCCATGTAGTCCCGCATCGCGACGATGGAGAGGTTGTCGAACCAGCCCACGGCGTGCAGGACGGGGACCGGCCTGGCGTCGAACGGATGGCCGTCGGGGTAGATCGGCAGCGGCACGAAGTGCGGCACCGACACGTCATAGGCCGCCGACCGCACCCCGAGCGTCCTGAACAGGTCCTCGAAGACCTCGGTGAGCGGCCGCAGCTTCCAGTTCAGCTCGCGGGCGTAGATGTGATTGTCCGCCCAGTAGTGCGAGACGTAGTCGGCGTGCACGAGCCACGGCACGTCCTGCACCGTGCCCTCGGCATGCCGCTTGCCGAGCAGTTCGGTGCTGGTGACGCGGGGCACGATCGCCCTCAGCGCCGGATGGCCGCTGCTGACCGCCGCCCACTGGGTGAACCCGTAGTAGGAATCGCCGAACATGCCGACGATCCCGTTCGACCACGGCTGGGCGATGATCCAGTCGGTGGTGTCGTAGCCGTCGTTCGCCTCGCCGACGAACCCGATCGTCTCGCCCTCTGACCGGAACTTGCCCCTGACGTCCTGGACGACCATCGCGTACCCGCGCCTGGTGAAGATCTCGGCGACCCACTTGAAGAACACGTACCTGCTGTTCTTGTCGTACGGCAGCCGGACCAGCACCGCCTCAGCGGGCACCCCGTCCTCGGGCAGGTAGACATCGGTGGCGAGCCGGATCCCGTCGCGCATCCGCACCATGTACTGAGTCGCCGTGTCGGGCACGGGCTCCTCGGTGACGCGTTCGAAGTCCTCCGGCATGGCTGGTTCCTCCTGGGGGTCGCTTCGATCCGGAGCCTGACAGTCACGGCGATAGATTGTCAAGACTGACAAACAAGTGCTCTCGCGGTATCCTCGCGCCACGATTCGCCGACGTGGACGGGACGGGAAGACAGGTCATGGGACGGCCTAGCCTGGCAGCGCAGCGGCGCGAGCAGATCCTCGACGCCATCACCCAGTGCATCGGGGAGTTCGGGATCGAGGGGACCACGCTGGAGCGGGTCGCCGAGGCTTCCGGCTTCAGCCGCGGGCACATCCGGCACTACCTCGGCAACCGCGGCGACATGCTGACGCAATTCCAGCACCGGCTGTCGACTCGCTACGTGCAGCGGATGCAGGACATCTGCGACTCGACCGAGCCCGGCCAGCGAGGCGCGGCTCTGGTTCGCTTCCTGTTCGGCAAGGAATGGGGCCCTGGCCAGGACAGCGCCGCCATCAACGCGCTGCTGTGGGCGGCCGCGCGCGACGAGAACGTGCGCACCGGGCTCCGGGCGACGTACATGGCGATGGAGCGCACCGTGGCACGGGGGCTGCGGGCCGACTTCCCCGACGCCCCGGCCGCGGAGTGCGCGAGCACCGCGTACGCGCTGCTGTGCCTGGCCTTCGGGCACTCCTCGCTGCTCGAGCTGTCCTATCCCGCCGCCCGCCAGCGCACGGCGGCCGCCGTTGCCCAGCAGATCCTCGACCGGCTCGCCTCCTATCAGCCGCCAGCGCCCTGAACCCGCCGCGGCAGCCGCGACAGTATCTCGTTCTGTTACTTAGTCGGGCTTGACTATCTACTCCGGACCGTGCCACAGTCCTCGGATTAGCGGATGCCCTCACACCGCGCCTGAGTGTTGTCCCCTCGCAGTTCCGCTAGCTCGATAAGGGAAGTGGCCCGATGAGCGATCCCGGATCCCCCGCCCGCCTCAGTACATCGCTGGGCCGCCGCGTGACGCTCCCGCTCGCGGTGCTCGCGCTGGCCGTCGGCGGCGCGGCGTGCTCGAGCAGCGGCAATCCGGCTCCGTCGAGCAGCTCGTCCAGCGGCCCCGCCGCCAGGCTCGTCGCCACAAGCCCGCCCGCCAAGGGCGACCTGGCGAGCCTGACGTGGGACCTGCCGACCGGCGAGCCGACCACGCTGGACTACGTCAAGGCCGGGGACTACAGCCCGGACACGGTGATCTCGAACCTGTGCGACTCGCTGCTGCGGCTGAAGCCGGACTTCTCCTTCGGCCCGAACCTGGCGACGTCATGGAGCTACGGCACCGGGCACATGTCGCTCACGTTCACGCTGCGCTCCGGCGTCACGTTCTGGGACGGCCACCCGCTGACGGCGCAGGACGTGGCCTACAGCCTGCTGCGCAACATGAATCCGAAGAACAGCCCGGTGAACGGCGCGTTCTTCGCCAGCGTCAAGTCGATCACGGCGACCGGTACGCACACCGTGGTCGTCCAGTTCAAGCGCCCGGACGAGCTGTTCATCAAGGAGATGGCCACGGTCGCCGGTGACGTCTCGGAGGAGCAGTTCACCAAGGCCAAGGGGAGCTCGTACGGCACTGCCCAGGGCGGCGTCATGTGCTCGGGGCCGTTCGACCTGGACAAGTGGTCCCCCGGCCAGAACATCACGCTGACGGCCAACACTCATTACTGGAACAACGCCTATAAGCCCCGCGCGAAGAAGGTCACGCTCGACTTCATCACCGACACCGCGAGTCTTGTTCAAGCGCTGAAATCTGGTGCAGTACAGGGAGCCTTCGAGGCACCTATCTCGGAGCTGCCCGCGCTGGAAGCCGACTCTTCAGGCACCGTCTACCAGGGCAAGAGCCTGGCGATCTATGAGCTCGTGTCGAACCTGCCAGGTCCCGACGTCAAGATCAAGATGGCGCTGAGCATGGTGATCGACCGGACCGCGATGGCCAACGTGGTGTTCCACGACGCGGCCTCGCCCAACTACGCGCTGATCCCCCCGTCGGCGTGGGACCCGACCGCGATCGGCACCTACCAGGCCGCCCTTGCCGCGATGCCCAAGGCCACCACGGTGGACAAGGCCGCCGCGAAGAAGGTCATCGCCGGTGACCCGCAGGTGTCCAAGCCGATCACGCTGGGCATTCTGGCCGGCGACCAGACCGAGATCAACACGGCCACGCTGATCCAGCAGGAAGCCGCCACGATCGGCCTGAAGATCAGCATCAAGCAGCTGCAGCCGCTGCAGTTCTCCAACGCCTTCTACGTCCCGTCGGCGCGCAAGGGTCTCGGGCTGATCCTGACCAAGGGATACCTGGACGTGCCTGACCCGCTGGACTACCTCGGCCTGATCGTGCTGCCGACGTCGATCTTCAACTGGACGCACTTCGACAACCCGACGGTGAGCAAGGATGTGGCGCTCGCCCAGCAGACCTTCGACAACGCCAAGCGGGCCAAGCTCATCACCTCGGCCCAGGCGCAGTGGGAGGCCGCCCACATGATCGTGCCGATGCTGAGCCTGCACGAGGTGGTGTTCATGAACAAGGCCATCACCGGCGCACCGGTGTCGTTCGCATACATCTACGAGCCGTCGCTGGCGACGGTGGGCTCGTCCAAGTAGGGCTCCCGGTCGGTGCGGTCGGCGGTCCGGATCTGCGGCACGGCTCTCGGCACGCTGCTCGTTGCCAGCTTGCTGATCTACGGTGCGCTCGCGCTGGCGCCGGGCGACCCGGCCACCGAGCTCGCCGGGCCGCGCGCGACGCCGAAGCTCATCGCGCAGATCAGGCACCAGTACGGGCTGGACCGGCCGTTCCCTGTCCGGTACTGGGACTGGCTGACGGGCGCGCTGCACGGCGACTTCGGCATCTCGCTGCAGTTCCACCAGAGCGTCAGCTCCCTGCTGGCGCCGCGGGTGCCCGTCACGCTGGAGCTGGTGGCGTACGCGTCACTGATCATTCTGGTGATCGGGCTCGGCCTCGGCATGCTCCCCTCGCTGCTCCCCCGGCTGAACGTGCTGGTCACGGTGACTACCGGGCTCGGCATCGCGGTGCCGACCTTCGTCGCGGCGCTGGTGCTCGTCGAGATCTTCGCGCTCAAGCTCGGCTGGTTCCCCGCGGTTGGCACCGGCAGCGGGTTCGGCGGCCAGGTGCAGCACCTGACCCTGCCGGCGTTCGCGCTCGCGTTCTCCTGGGCCGCCTACGTCGCCCAGATCAGCCGAGCCAGCGTGCGCGAGCAGCAGGGCCGCGAGCACGTGGCGACCGCGCGCGGGCGCGGCCTGCCGTCCGCTCTCGTGTTCCGGCATCACGTGCTGCGCAACGCCGCTGTGCCGATCATCACGGTGTCCGGCCTGACGGTCGCCGGGCTGATCGCCGGGTCGATCGTCGTGGAGACGGCGTTCGGGATCGGCGGGATGGGCTCGCTGCTCGTGCAGTCCGTCTCAGCCAAGGACTACAACGTGGTGCTCGCGATCAGCCTCATCCTGGTGGTCGCGTTCGTGCTCGCGACGACGCTGTCCGACCTCGCGCACCTGGCGCTCGATCCGCGCATCAGGGACCGGGTGGCCCGGTCATGAGCCTCGCCTCCGCGACCCTTGTCACCGTCGAGCCAGGTACGGGTGCCCGCGGTCGCCGCCTCGATCCCGCACTGATCGTCATCGGGGCGGTGCTCGTGCTGCTCGTGCTCGCGGCGGTGCTGGCCCCGCTGATCGCGC
Source organism: Streptosporangiaceae bacterium (assembly GCA_035532775.1). Classification (GTDB taxonomy): domain Bacteria; phylum Actinomycetota; class Actinomycetes; order Streptosporangiales; family Streptosporangiaceae; genus Chersky-822. The sequence goes on along the minus strand of DATKQH010000050.1, from coordinate 18,915 downwards.
CGTACCCGCCCGACCAGGGCAACATCCTGATCGCGAACGCGCCGCCCTCCCCTGCCCACCTGCTCGGCACCGACGCGGTCGGCAGGGACATCCTGTCCCGCCTGATCTACGGCGCGCGGCTCAGCCTGCTCGGGCCCGCACTGATCATCGTGCTCGCCACCGTGGCGGGCGTCGCGCTGGCCATCAGCGCAGTCTGGATCGGCGGCTGGTACGACCTGATCGTCGGCAGGATCCTGGACCTGCTGTTCGCGATCCCAGGCCTGCTGGTCGCGATGATCGCGGTCGCGGTCCTGGGCACCGGGCTGCTCGCCCCTGTGCTGGCCCTGTCGCTGGCGTACACGCCGTACATCGCGCGGGTACTGCGGTCGGTCGCGCTGCGCGAACGGCACCTCGCCTACATCGAGTCCTGCCAGCTGGTCGGCTACTCAGGCTGGGCGGTCTGCCTGCGGCACCTGCTCCCGAACGTGACACCGCTGATCCGGGCGCAGGCCACGCTCGCGTTCGGCGCGGCGCTGGTCGACCTGGCCGCGATCTCCTACCTCGGACTGGGCGTGCAGCCGCCGACGCCCGAGTGGGGAATCATGGTCTCGGACGGCCAGGCCTCGTTGCTGAACGGGTTCCCGCTGGAGTCGATCTCGGCAGGTGTCTTGATCGTCATTGTCGTGGTGCTGGTGACCCTCCTCGGCGAGCGGTTCGCGGCGCGCGCGGAGGAAGCCGGATGAGCGCCGGGGACGCTGCCGGGGCCGTCGCCGGGACGCTGCTGGAGATCGACCGTATGCGGGTGCAGATCCCGGTGCGCGGGCGGCTCCGCACGGTGATCCACGACGCCACGCTCGACATCGCGCCCGGCGAGGCGGTCGGCCTGGTCGGCGAGTCAGGATCCGGCAAGTCGATGACGGCGCGCACGATCATGCGGCTGCTGCCGCCGCGCTCGGTGACGTCGGGCTCGATCCGCTTCGCGGGGCAGTCCGTGCTGGACATGGGCCGGGGCGCGCTGCGGAACCTGCGCGCAAACCAGATCGGCATGATCTACCAGGACCCGCGCGCCCACATCAATCCGGTCCGCAGCAACGGCGACTTCCTGCTCGAGGCGATGCTCGCTCAGGGCGTCAAGGCGGCGGCTGCCCGCCAGCGGGCCATCGACCTGCTCGCCCAGGTCGGCATCGCGGACGGAGGCCGCCGGCTTCGGCAGTATCCGCACCAGCTCTCGGGCGGCCTGCTGCAGCGAATCATGATCGCGGCCGCGCTCGCGACCAGCCCGCGGCTGCTGCTGGCCGACGAACCGACGACGGCCCTGGACGTCACCACCCAGTCCGAGGTCATGGCGATCCTCGCCGAACTGCGCGCCGGCCGTGGTCTGGCGATGCTGTTCATCACCCACGACCTTGACCTGGCGGCCGCGGTCACCGACCGGATGGCCGTGATGTACGCAGGCATGATCGTGGAGATCGGCACCTCGGCCACGGTGCACGAGACCGCGCTGCATCCCTACACCGTCGGGCTGCTGCGATCCAGGCCGGCGGTCGGCACCCGGTCGCGGATCCAGGTCATTCCCGGGCGCCCGGTGTCCGCGTTCGAGGCGGGACCCGGGTGCGTGTTCGCCGCCCGCTGCCCGTACGCGACCGACCTGTGCCGGGCCGAGCGCCCCGAGCTCAGGCCGGTGGACCAGCAGCTCGCCGCGTGTCACCGGGCGGAGGAGCTGAAGGGGCGGGTTTCGTTCGCCGCGGAGACGGTTGCCCATGACTAGCCAGCTGGATGGCGAGGCGTTGGCGGCCGGTGCGGCCCGCGAGCCGGTGCTTGTTGTGCGCGAGCTGCGGAAGGTCTTCAAGGTCAAGGCCGAGGGTTCACGGCAGACCGAGGACTTCGTCGCGGTCGATGATGTGTCGTTCGAGCTGCCCGCATCGGGATCGCTCGGGATCGTCGGCGAGTCAGGCTCGGGGAAGACGACCGTGGCGAGGATCATCGCCGGGCTCGAGCGCCCGACCGGTGGCACCGTAGTCATCGCGGGGGCCTCGCTCCAGACGAGGCGGTTGCGCGGCGAGGACCGGCGCGCCAGGGGACGCCGGGTCCAGATGGTCTTCCAGGACCCGTATTCCTCGCTCGACCCGCGCCAGCCGGTCGGCGCCTGCCTGGACGAAGTGCTGCGGTTCCACACCACGGCGGGCAAGGCAGGCCGGCGGGAGCGCGCGCTTGAGCTACTGCACCAGGTGGGGCTCGACGAGCGGAACGAGAACTTGCGGCCCAGGTCGCTGTCGGGCGGTCAGCGTCAGCGGGTTGCCATCGCCAGGGCGCTGGCCTGCGATCCGGAGGTGTTGATCCTCGACGAGGCGGTGTCGGCGCTGGATGTCTCGGTCCAGGGACAGGTGCTCAACCTGCTCGCCGACCTGCGGGCACAGCTGCGGGTCGCGTACCTGTTCGTGTCCCACGACCTCGCGGTCGTGCAGCAGGTCACCGACGACACGATCGTCATGCACCGCGGCCGGATCGTGGAGTCCGGCGCGACCGACACGATCCTGCGCGAGCCAGCAGACGACTACACCCGCCAGCTGCTGGCGGCCATCCCCCGCCCGGGCTGGAAGGCAACCCGCCGCACTACCCACCCCTGACCGGTCGACTCCCACATTGCCGGTATCCGTTACTGGCTCCGTCCCGGCGGACCGCGGCGGCCAGCCGTCCAGCGCATGCAAGTTCGTTCTCGTGGGACTGGCGAACCACGCGGGGCCCGATGGCGCTGGCGCGTTCCCGTCCGCCGCACCCTGGTCCGCTACAGCGGCCTCTCAGAGCGGACCGTGCGCACCTGCCTGGACCGGCGCATCATCGCGCCCTGCGATCCGCACATCGGCTCGGCGCGCATCAAGCGCGCCGACCGGCGTCCCCGGGAATGGGGCCTGGACCTGACCCTGGTCCGCGAAGACGTCGCCGACGAGCACGCTTGCGGGCCGGAACACCACCCCCCCGCTCGCGGCCGCCAGCCCACTGGTCAGCGCCGGCCAGGCTATGACGGACACTCGAACGGCGGGCGGTCGCCGCACCCCGCGGCAGAGCCTGTGGCTAACCCGGCCGGCGAGGTGCGGCTCTTGCACCCCGAAGCCGGAATGGGGTGCAGCCAGCGTTCCGGCGGGGTGCGACCGGCGCAGTCACGGGGTGCAGCGGCTGCACCCGAACCGTCCGAGAAACCATCCACCGAACTGCCCGCCGCCAGCGCGCGTGCGCGCGAGGCACCGGCTGGCCGTGAGGCGGATGGCTGCAGCCCGGTCAGCGAGTTCTTCACCGTTCTCGGGGACGGCTGAAGGCTGACGGCGGCCCAGCAGGCCTGGCCCTCTCCGGCTGTGGACGCTGCGCTGAGCACAGGCTGGACCCCTGATTCCCTAGCCGCGTTCACAGGCGTTATCTCCAGCCCACGCCGCGCTGTCTTTGACGTCTAGCACGAGCCCTTGCGGTGCCCGGACGGCGTGCCGGGCGTGGTTATCTCCTGCCTTGTCCGTGACGTTGCTCAAGGAGGAGACGGATGCGCGTGCAGCAGGTGGTGATCGCTGGTTCCGGGACATGGTCGTGGACGGTGTTCGGGGACGATGACGTGCCAGTCGTCCCGGTGGACCGTTTCCTGGCCTATCTGACCGATGTCGGCAGGTCGCCGAACACGGTGAAGGCATACGCCCACGACCTGAAGGACTTCTGGGAGTTCCTCGGGTTCCGGGGCGTGGACTGGCGGGAGGCGCGGCTGGAGGATGTCGGCGAGTTCGTGGCGTGGCTGCAGCTTCCCCCGGCGGGGCGTTCCGGTGCGGTGGCGGTGCTGCCGTCGGCGGCGGCGCAGGTCACGGCCGCGACCGTCAACCGCAAGCTGGCCGCCGTCAGCGCGTTCTATGCGCATCAGGCGCAACGGCGCGAAGGTCGGCGACCTCCTGGCCGCGTGGAAGGCCGGCGGGCGGGGCGGGTGGAAGCCGTTCCTGCATCACATCAGCAAGGGGAAGCCGTATCGCAGGCGGGCGATCACGCTCAAGGTCCCGGCGAAACTGCCGCCCGCCATAACTCCTACCGGGTCAAACGACCCGGTGACCACGGCACCCGCCACCCAGGACCAGCCACGATCAGCCTGGTCAACCTCCGGCCGCACGGACTCCCAGTTTTCGTGTCAGGCTGAGTGGCATTGGATCCTGACCCGTGGATATGAGCGGCTGACGCTAAGCGGTGCTAGCCTTGCTGCCCAGTCATCCCCGGCGATACTGAACGATCTGCTGGACCTTGAGCTGAGTCAGCGGGTGGACGACCTTGAGGGCGCTACTAGAGCGCTGGACGAGGTGATCACCCGGTTGTCAGGCGCGGGCATGTTTGCCGTGGCTGATACGAGTGTCTACATCGAGCACGAGCAGAAGCTGGAGGACTTGGACTTCGTCCCGTTGCTGAGCATCTGGGAGGATCCTGTTCGCATACTCGTGCCGATCATTATCGTTGACGAACTGGAAGGGGTGAAGCGCAGGGGTGACCACTCTGGCTGACGGGCAGGTTACACGCTCGCGGTCTTTGATCGCCTCTTTACTAGCACGACCAGGCCTGCCCAGCTGCGGCCGGAGGATTTCTCGGCTCTCGGCTCGGGCGGTATGCCGAGGGGCGAGGTCACGGTGGAATTGGTCTTCGACCCATCAGGTCACATCCGGCTTCCAATCAATGATGACGAGATCGTAAGTCGCGCTTTGGCAATGCAAGCGCAAGTCGGTCGCGAGGTCACGCTGCTGACCTTCGGCACGGGCCAGTCCATGAGGGCGCGGGCTGCTGGCCTTACGGTCAGGAAGCTAAGCAAGCCATTGGGGATACGCGAGCGTAACTGGTCAGGTAGGCCATTCGCGTGGTGTCCGGTTGATGGCTGACACGCCGGAATCTTAGGGTTGACCGGTGATGCGATGGGCTGATCGTATTGTCCGGGTGTGCCTGATGATCGGGACCGGTCGCATGAGGTGCTCGCCGCGCTGGTGGCGAGCCTTCGGATCGAGCTTGCCCGGGCGCAGGCGCACAACGGCGAGCTGGTTGCGCGAGTCGCCGGGCTTGAGGCGCAGGTCAACCGGAACTCGAAGAATTCCTCGCAGCCGCCGCCGGCCGGCGGGCTTGCCGAAGGGGAACCGAAGCCGCGCTCGCTGCGCAAGAAGACCGGCCGCAAGCCCGGCGGGCAGGACGGCCATGACGGGACGACGCTGACGCAGGTCGCCAGGCCCGGTCGTGAGGAAGTGCATGATCCGGCCTGCTGCGGGGCGTGCGGGAGCAGCCTGGCCGGCGCGCCGGTCACCTCGGCGGAGCGGCGGCAGGTGTTCGATCTGCCGCCGGTGAAGGCTGAGGTCACCGGGCATCAGCTGATCGAGAGGCGGTGCGGCTGCGGGCGAAAGACGAAGGCCGGCGCGCCGGCCGGGGTGGATGGCCCGGTGCGGTACGGATCACGGACCGCCGCCATCGTCGTGTACCTGTACGCGGGCCGGTTCCTGTCCGGGCAGCGCACCGCGATGGCGCTGGCGGAGCTGTCCGGCATGGACGCTGATCATCTGCCATGCCCGGCGCGGCCTGGAAGGCATCCGGGCCCCGGGCGTGCTGCCCCGCTTCACCGGCGCCGCCGTGCACGACGCCTGGCCGCCCTGTGACACCTTCACCCGCACCACCTGCGGACCGGCGCTGCCGCCGGGCAGCGCGGCCGGAGCGGGCACCGGCACCGGCGCCGGCGGCCAGCGGCCAGCGGCCCGGTCCGCCAGCTTTGCGCAGCTCACGTCCAGCGCGAGCTGCCGGCGGTCACTGACACCGCCGGCGACGGCCAGTGGTGCTGGGCCGGGCAGGCCTGCGACGCACTGGCGGCCCTGCAGATCATGGCCGCCGGCGCCATCGAGCGCGGCCGTGACGCCCTGGATGACGCCGCGGTCGCCGAGCAGATCACCCGCCTGCGCCCGGCCGCCCGGATCGGCATCAGCCAGACCCGCGCCAGGTCCTCCAAGCTGGAGAAGAAGCACAGCGCGCTCGCCCGCCGGCTGACCGACCGGCAGGCCGGCTACCTGCGGTTCCTCACCGGCTGGCGGATTCCGCCCGGCAATAACGCGGCGGAGCGCGAGATCCGCATGATCAAATTCGGCAGAAAGTGTCCGGCGGCATGCGCACCCTGGCCGGGGCCGAGCAGTCCTGCGCAATCCGCAGCTACCTGGCCACCGCCGCGAAACACGGCATCCACTTCTTCGACGCCCTCGTCATCCTCGCCGATGGCCACCCCTGTACTACAGTCCGGGTTTGTTATCTTCCGGTAATGGTCTGGGTCATGCCGGGGTTGCCTGGAGCTGGGCCTGGTAATGGTGCCATCGGGCGCGTGCCTGGTGGCGTCGCCGCCAGATACTCCAGGCATAGCGGAAGGTCTGGTGCGCGGTCGCGGCGAGGAGCCTGCGTGCTTCGGGTACCGTGACGCGGATCAGGCCCGTGTCGCGGGGAGGCTGCTCGCCGGGGCGGACGGGGAGCTTGCCGGTGTCGCGCCAGTGTTGCGGCTGGTCAGTGGTGCCGGTGCCGGTGCCGGTCTGGGGCGGGGTGGTGGTGCCCGGACGGGGCGGTGCCCGGGGTATCGGCGTGCCGGGCGGCCGGGCGGTCGCGACGGCGAGCAGCGCGAGGGCGCACATGGACAGCACGGTGTGGCGGTGGAAGGACGGCCAGAGGCGGAGCTGGTGCTGGTCTAGTCCGGCCTGCCCCTTTCCCTGCTGGAAGCACTCCTCCACCGGCCAGCGCTTGCCGGCGACCTTGACCAGGATGGACAAGGACACCAGCCCGGGCGCGTGGGCGTAGAAGAACGCGAGGTCAGCGGGGTCGGAGATCTTGCGGCGGACCAGCGCCCAGTGCCGCGGGGAAGACGTCGCGATCATCGCCCGCGGGTAGTCGCGGTGGCCCTTGCGGCCATGCCCGCACGTGCGGGTCTCCCAGCACCGGGCGGGGACCAGCCTGGCCAGCGCGGCGACGGTGGCCTTGCGGCCGGCCGGGGTCCTGACCTGGTGATTGACCGGGACCGCGAGCACGCAGCCTTTCCCGGCGTCCTCGCAGGCCGCCCGGAGCCTGGAGCTGCGGCCGTACACCTCATCGCCCGCGACCCGCCCGAACGGCACGCTCGCGGTGACCGCATCGGTGATCATCGCGGTGCCCTGCTCGGTCCTGGTCGCGAGCACCGTGCCGCCGGGGACCCGCGCCCGCCCGCGCCGCGCCGTGTCCTGGCACCACTGTCCCGGCAGGTAGAGGCGGAAATTGAACAGCGTGCGGGCTCGGGCGGTCACGTAGGCCAGGAACACCACGGTCTGGCAGTTCTCGATCTGGCCGGTGATCCCGGCGTGCTGCCGGGATACGCCGGCGGTCATCGTTCCCTTTTTCAGCTCCGCGGTCTCATCGAGCACCAGGATCGCCGCGGGGCCGGCCAGATGGGCCAGGATGAACCGCTGCAGCCGCTCCAGCACCGCGCGCCAGTCCCAGGCGTACCCGGCCAGCAGCGCCTGCATCCGCCGCGCCGTGGCATGCCCCGCCTGCTCGCCCAGCTGCCAGCACGACCTGCGGTCCCCGGGAGCCTCCAGCAGGGCCGCCACATACGCGAAAGCCGCAAAACGCGACCTGGCCTGCGCGAGCACCGGCGCGATCAGGGCGCACAGCTCGCCGTGCAGCTTCCCCGGCCAGGCCTTGTCTTCTGCCATGTCCCAGACGGCCATCTCGCGATCTTGTTGTCTCACAGCTCATGATCTTGAGATGGCCGTCTTGCATCCGCCAGGACGCGCCGGGCACTTCATGATCATCCAGGAGCTAGATCACAAACCCGGACTGTAGTACCAGCCGGGGTAAACCGAGAAAAGGGAAACTACCTGCGGCAACACCGCCTTCAGCCCGCGACGAATAACCTTTCCGGCCGCCGGTGCGCTCACATGATTGGCCAGCGCGTACGGCCCGCGCCCGGGTGCCAGTGGTCGGTCGTTTGTGAACGGCCGGGACATCGGCTGGTCCACCACGCAACGGCAGGCCGACCTCCGGGTCCGGTTCCGGGGCCTGCGCCTGGCCGCGAGCGCATTCCGGGGCTAGGCGGCTCGCATCTGCAGCACGTCTTGCGTTCGTAGCCACCTGCGCAGCGCCAGCCAGGGTATCTCGCCGCCCGTCTGGCGGCTGCCAGCTCGCGGGCCGCCACTTACGGGAAGCGCGCACGACCTGCGACTTGCCGCTGCTGATAGCTAGGCGGACCGGCCACTCGATCGAGCCGACCCGCTGCATGTCGCCTTGTGTGCCACCAGCGACACCGCCGAGGTTCGGCCACGGGGGTATTGACTTATATTCTGCGCGATGCTTAGATTCCTGCAACTTTACACTCTTACCGTAGACTTAAGTGATCCTGGTGGTGGAAGTCCAATGACCGCACGAGATGTCTCACGAACTGGCCCGGCGTTGGGCTTCCCCCGGGCACGCCCTCCGGGCGAGTTCGACCGGCGCACGCTGCTCAGGGGAGCGGCCGGCCTTGCGGCGTTCGGAGCGGGATCCAGCATCCTGAGCGCGTGTACTGGCAACTCAGGCACAACGGCAGGGCCAGGAGGGTCCGGCGCGATCAGTACGGTCACCTTTGGCATGGCAGCCGCCGTGCAGGACCTGAATATCCTGCGGGCTTTCAACATTCCATCACCGACGGTGCTGTCAAATGCGCTCGAAGGGCTGATGAGATTCACCAATGACTTGAAACTGAAGCCCCTGCTGGCAACATCCGTATCGAACCCCAAGCCGACCGTGTGGGTCTACAAGGTTCGGTCGGGCGTGAAGTTCCACGATGGCTCGACGCTCACGGCCGATGACGTCGCCTTCTCGATGAACTGGCACATGATCAAGGCGAACGGTTCCGAGTTCACGCTCTTCTACACCCCGGTTAAGGAGATTAGAGCTACCGGGCCGCTTGAAGTGACGGTGACGCTCCACGAGCCCGACAATCTCTGGCCATACACCCCGGCCCACACCGCCGGGCTGGTACAGAAGAAGGCCTATCTGGAGAACGCCGGCAAGAACGCGGGGACACCCGGCCACCTGCCGATCGGCACAGGGCCGTTCAAGATAACGGCCTTCTCTCCCTCACAATCGATCGACCTGGTCAGGAACGATAGTTACTGGGGCCGTAAGCCGACGGTGAAGCATGTTCAACTCCAAACGATCGCGGACCCCTCGACGCGTTTGCTCGCTATGCGCAGCGGAGCGATCAACGGCACATACGATGTCGACTTCTCGCAGGTCAGTCGCTGGAAGGGTCTCAGCAATACCCGCCTTCAGTCGGGCCCCGGCCTCAACCTGTTCTACATCTCTTTCAATGTCACTAAGCCCCCTTTCGACGATATCCATGTTCGCCGGGCCATCGCTCATTCGATCGACACGGCTGGATTGATCAAGTCGCAACTCAGCGGCGAGGGCCAGGTTGCGACCGGATTCGTGCCACCGCTATTCTGGGCGCCGCTGGGCGTCTCCGTCGCCGAGGTTGAGAGCTGGTACCAGCAGAACCCGCAGTACCCATTCGATATGAGCGCAGCGCGACGGGAAATCAAGCAGTCCAAGTACCCGAAGGGCTTTACGACGACAGTTCCATATCCCTCCGACTACCCCCGGATGGGTGCCGCGCTGCAGGACCTGCAGCAGAACATGAAGCCGCTCGGGGTCAATATCATTCTCAAGGAGATGACCGAAGACCAGTGGCTGACTCTGCTCTATGGAGCTAAGAACAACCTTGGCATGAACGTCGTGGTCTACTTCCCGGATTACCCGGATCCCGCTGATTACTCAGGCTTCGTTGCAACTACCCAGATCAAGAATGGCTGGAATCTCTCCAGCTATAGCAATGCGAAGCTCGACCAGTTGATGAACACGCAGCTTACGACAGCCGACAAGACCGCTCGGATCAACGCCCTGCGCCAGATCCAGACAATCATTGCCGAGGACGTACCTGTCTTTCCCGTCTGGTATGAGAACGGCATCAGCGCTGTCGATAACACGGTCAAATTGCCGTTGTCGCCAATCTTCTACTTCTTGCCGTGGGCTGCCCAGATCCAAAAGGCATGAGCGGCCGCAGGATCAGGTGGCCGGGCTGATGCGGCCGGGACTGCTCTCGTATGTCGGCCGCCGGCTCGTCACCTCCGCGATGCTGCTACTTCTCCTGACCTTCATCACCTTCTCTCTGCTTAAGATGGCACCCGGCAGCCCGGAGCGCCTGCTGCTCGGCACACGGCCGGCCACCCCGGCCAATCTGGCCAGCATCCGGCAGGATTTCCATCTGAACGAGCCGTTCTGGTCCCAGTACTGGCAGTGGCTGACCGGAGTTCTGCACCTCCAGTTTGGTCAGTCGATCACGACGTTGGCGCCGATCCGCCAGATGCTCGGGCAAGCCGTCGGCGTCAGCGTTGAGATCGCGCTGCTTGGTGCAGTCGTTGCGGTCATCGGCGGGTTGCTGCTTGGTGTCCTTGCCGCCGTCTACCAGGAGAGCCCTTTCGACCGATCGCTCGTCGTAATGAGCATCTTCGGCGTCAGCTCGCCCGCGTTTGTCACCGGGATCGTGCTGATCCTGATCTTCTCGGTCGAGTTGAACTGGCTGCCTGCCTATGGCACGGGTGCGGGCGGCATGGACACGGTGAGTCACCTCGTCCTTCCTGGCCTTGCTCTCGGTCTGAGCGCGATGGCTCTCGTCGTGAAGATCACGCGCACGACCATGGTTCGCGAACTGGCATCCGACTACGTCACTTTCGCGCGAGCACGGGGCGCGTCGCGGATGCGCGCGACCGTCGTCTATGCGCTAAGGAACGCGCTCATACCGATCGTCACGAGCGCTGGCCTGGTGTTCTCCTACCTGATCGTCGGCGCAGTGCTCATCGAGGTCGTGTTCACCTTGCCAGGACTCGGAACGATGCTCGTGACCGGCGTGACCTCCCATGACATCCCGGTGGTTCAGGCCGTGACACTGACCATTGGCATGGTTGTCATCGGCATCAACCTCGTCACAGATATCGCGTACCTGCTGCTCGACCCGCGGGTTCAGCCAGGCCGGACCGCCTCATGACTCACGCTGCAGATCTCGAGGCCACGAGGGGGGCCGACCGCGCAGCCTTTGGCCGGGGTACCTGGCAGCGCCGACCCACCCTGCTGGTGTTGATCGCTTTGGTCATCGTCGCCATCGTCGTGGCCATCGCCCTGTTCGGACGCCTGGTCGCGCCGCAGGATCCGTCGCTGCAGAACCTCACGGCTGCCACTGCTTCGCCTAGCGGCGCGCACTGGCTGGGCACCGACAACCTCGGCCGTGACATCCTGTCGCGGGTGCTGGCTGGCGGCGGTCAGGCGCTGATCGGCCCGCTCGTTATCGCGTTTGGCGCGATGGTCATCAGCGTGGTCGTCGGAATCTGGGCTGGCTACACGGGCGGATGGTTCGAGGGTGCCACCATGCGGCTCGTCGACCTGGGTTACGCGCTGCCTCCGCTTCTTGTAGCGCTCGTACTTGCCGGGGTCATGGGCGGAGGGTACTGGATCGGCGTCGCGGTCCTTCTTGTCCTGTTCAGCCCGTACGACATCAGGATCATCCGCTCGGTAGCACTTGAGCAGCGCGGTCTTCCTTACGTGGAAGCCGCGCGCACGCTAGGGCTCTCGCGCATCTGGATCATGACGCGGCACATCTTGCCGAACGTCGTGCCCTTCATGATCGTCGACTTCTGCCTCGACTTCGCCTTCGCGCTCGTGACACTCTCCGGGCTTTCTTATCTCGGCCTGGGCGCTCCGCCAGGGTCACCAGACTGGGGCCGCATGCTCTCCGACAACCAGAGCCAGATCTTCGGTAACCCACTGGGAGCCCTGGCACCTGGCCTGCTCATTCTGCTGACGGCCGCGGCGGTGAATGTCCTCGGCGACTGGGCAGCGGAACGGATGGCAGCGTCCGGAGGCATGTCATGAGCGCGCATGCCGAGGTCTTGCTGAGCGTCACCGACCTGCAGGTGCGGGCCACCGCACCCGGGGCCAGCCAGATGCTGGTGGACGGCGTTTCCTTCGAGGTTCGCCAGAACGAGACCATTGGCATAGTCGGGGAGTCCGGCAGCGGCAAGTCGCTCACCGCACGCGCGATCCTCGGGCTGCTCCCGCGCACCCTGCACGCCTCTGGTTCGATCAAGTTCCGCGGCCGGGAATTGCTCACGACGAGTGAACGGCAGCTGTCGAGGATTCGCGGGACCGGCATCTCGCTGGTGCTGCAGGACCCGTTCACCATGCTCAGCCCGACGCGGAAGGCGCGCGCTCACATCGAGGAGATGCTGCGCGCAGCGGACGGGACGCGGCTGTCACGGTCGGCGCGACGCGCTGATGCCGAGCGGCGACTGGGCGAGGTTGGAATGAGCCCGGACGTCGGCGCCCGTTATCCATTTCAGGTCTCGGGCGGGATGGCGCAGCGAATCGGACTGGCTGCCGCGCTTGCGCGGGATCCGCAACTTCTGATCGCGGACGAGCCCTCTACTGCTCTCGACGTCACCACGCAACGAGAGATCCTCGACTTGCTGCGCCAGACACAGCAGCGCCGCCATATGGGTCTCGTCCTGATAACCCACGACCTGCGCGTTGCATTTTCTGTCTGTGATCGGGTGCACGTCTTCTACGCGGGCCGGCTACTCGAGGTCGCGAAATCTCAGGAGATCATGAGTCGCCCGCTTCACCCGTATACGCACCGTCTGCTGCAGGCGGAACCGGACGTGCGTCGACGTAAGACGGTGCTGGCTGCGATCGCCGGCAAGGTTCCGCGCCCGGCGGATGTCGCCGATATGTGTGCGTTTGCTCCACGGTGCACATGGGTGGAAGACAAGTGCCTGACATCGCGGCCACCGATCGTCGAGACGGGTCCCGGCCGGCTGACGGCGTGCGTTCGCATCCATGAGATCGAACGCGACTTCCGGGCGACCACAGACGCGCACGACGACTCTTCGGGAAAGGGGACAGTTCCTCGCGATCCGATCCTGAGCGTCCGCGACCTCGCGAAGTCGTTCGCTAAGGGCAAGGCCGAGGCCGTGGTCTTGACTGACATCAACCTTGACGTGGCGCAGGGCGAAAGCGTGGGGCTCGTCGGTGATTCGGGATCCGGAAAGACAACGCTCGCGAGGTGCATCGTCGGGCTGGAGCAGCCGACTGCCGGCAAGATCACTGTCGGCGGGGTGGATGCATCGGACTTCGTCGCGATGCCTGCCGAGAAACGTCAGCAAGTTCGGCGGACAGTGCAGATGGTATTCCAGAATCCATACGCCTCACTCAACCCGGCGCGCACGATCGGCGCGACCCTTAACGAGGCGCTCACGGTTGCCGCGCCCGCAACGGAACGGCCATCAGCCGGTGACCTGCTGGAACGCGTAGGCCTGCCATCAGCCTATGCCCGGAAGAGGCCAGCCGGCCTGTCGGGCGGAGAACGCCAGCGCGTCGCGATTGCGCGAGCACTGGCGGTGTCTCCGCGACTGCTGATTTGCGATGAGTCGGTGTCCGCGCTCGACGTATCCGTGCAGGCACAGATCTTGAACTTGTTCCGCGACCTTCAGCGTGACCTGGGCCTTGCCTTCCTATTCATCACTCATGATCTCGCTGTCGTGCGTCAGGTCACCGACCGCATATACGTCGTGAGTGACGGCTGCATCGTCGAGACGGGAGAGACCGTCTCGGTCCTGGATAACCCGCGGCACGCATACACGCAGCGCTTGCTCGATTCGGTACCGGAGCCATCCCTCCGTGACACCGGTCAATGAGCGGCCGCCGCTGGTCCATGAACGACAGAGGAGGGCAGAACTGATGCCAAAAGCAGAGGTAAACGGAATTGAGATCAATTACCTGCTTGAAGGCGAAGGCGCTGACACGATCGTTCTGATAAGCGGACTGGCGGATGAGATCGGCATGTGGGACATGCAGATGCCGGGACTATTGGGGGCCGGGAACCGGGTGTTGCGATTCGACAATCGCGGCGTCGGCGCCACGTCTAAGCCGGCCGGACCGTACAGTACGCCCATGTTCGCCGCGGACACAAAAGCGCTGGTCGACTCGCTCGGAATTTCCAGATTTCATCTCGCCGGCGTGTCGATGGGCGGCATGATTGCCCAGGAGTATGCCCTCCGGTATGGATCGGACCTGCGTTCGCTGACGCTTGCCAGCACATACGCTGCACCCGGGCCCTTCTGTTCGCGCATGTATGCGATGTGGGCCGACCTCGCGCCAGTGATGGGCGTTCCGTTCGTCATGCGCGACGTAGCGTTGTGGGGTTTCACGCTGCCGTTCTTCAATGAACACCAAGTTGAACTGGCGGACTTCGAAAAGGCCATGCGCTACATGGACCAGCCCACCCACGCATATCTCGCCCAGCTGGCAGCCATCCAAGAACATGACACTCGCTCCAGGCTGAGCTCTATCAGCGTCCCGACATTGGTGCTCGCCGGCGCGGACGATATCCTGATACCCGTATCGCTGTCACGCGCGCTCGCTGATGGAATCCCCGGGGCGGTGTGGGCCACCTGTCCTGGTGGCCACATGTGTGTATGGGAAGACCCGGAAGATTTCACGGCGGCAGTCGTCGACTTCATAGCCATTCGCTAGCGGACAGGCCTTGGCACCGTTGTTCTCTGGCAACTCATTGAGGAACATTCATGGCTGAGGAGGGCTTCATCCCAGTCACTGGCGGGCGAGTATGGTTCAGGAAGGTTGGATCCGGTGGCGTGCCCTTGCTCGTTCTGCACGGTGGTCCTGGATTCTCCCACGACTACTTGGTGGCGCTCGAAGACCTTGCCGATCGCCGAGCCGTCTATTTCTTTGACCAATTGGGTTGCGGACGATCGGATCGGCCGGACGATGGCTCGCTCTGGACGGTCAACTTCTATGTTGACGAGGTGGAGGCTGTCCGGCAAGCACTCGGACTGCACCGTTGTCACCTCTTCGGCAACTCGTGGGGCGGAATGCTGGGAATGGCGTACGCGATCGACAGGCAACCGCCACTCGCAAGCCTCATAATCGCGAACAGCCCGGCAAGTGTTCCGCGGCATCTCGCCGATATCGCCGACCTGCGGGCGCAGCTTCCGGCCGAGCTACGGCAGCAGATGGATTGGCATGAGCAGAACAGGTTCTTCGATTGTCCTGAGTATGTAGCGGCCTCTGCCTTCTGGTTCAGACGGCATATTTGCCGATTGTCTCCATGGCCGCTTGGCCTGGAGCGAGCATTTGCTGGCGTCGGGGCAGGTCCGTACCATGCGATGTGGGGGCCCAGCGAGTTCTTCGTCACCGGAAATCTCCGCGACTGGGATGTGATGGATAGGCTGGCAGAGATAAACGTGCCTGCATTGTTCATCAGCGGCGAGTATGACGAGATTCGCGAGGCTCACGTCCGTGCGATGCACGAGAAACTGCCGGGCTCAGAACACCATCACTATATGCATAGCGCCCACCTGCCGTTCGAAGAGGAGCGGACTCTGTTCATGCAGCGCACGAACGATTTCATGGAGCGCGCGGAGGCGGGTGGGTGACAGCTTCGATACGGGTTTCCGAAGCCGCCCAGTTGGTCGGTGTAAGCCCATCCACCCTGCGGGAATGGGAGTCGCTTGGCCTGATTCACCCGTCTCGGCGGGGCCGATTCCGCTGGTTCTCGCCTCTGGATGTCAAAGAACTCCAGAAGATTGCCTCGCTGCGCGCCCGCGGCTACAACCTGAAGGCCATCCAGACCATGCTGCACCGGGACGGCAGCACCTCCCCCAATCCCCCGCGTACCTCCGATCCGTCAGCCAACGTTCCCGGCCGGACCCTAGGGCGGAACCTGCGAGCAGCGCGCCGGCGTCGCGGACTCAGCCTGCGGGAGGCCGCCGAGCGGGCCGAGATGTCGGTGTCCCACCTGTCCGCCATAGAACGCGGGACACATAACATCACTCTGGCCGGGCTTCAGCGACTCGCGGTCGCCCTGGGAATCCAGGTGTCCGACCTCTTCGGCGGCCGGCAACGTAGAGCAGGGAGGGTGGTTCGCGCCGGCGCGCGACCGGTCCTGGAGACGGGAGATCCAGGGGTACGCGTGGAATCGTTGTCTGTGGGCGCCAGGCTGCTCGAACCGCACATGTACGTTGCTCAGCCCGGGGGAGGATCTCAAGGCTCCTACCACCACGAAGGCGAGGAGATCGTCTACGTTCTGGAAGGCACCGTCGAGTTCTGGCTCAACGAACTGGAGCGCCACGTGGCCAAGGCCGGTGACTGCCTGACGTTCCCCAGCAGCCTCCGCCACCGCTGGCTCAACGCAGGCCCTGACCGGCTCGTCATGCTGTGGGTGAACACGCCAATAACGTTCTGACACGTCTCTGGGATACAGACGCGCAGCCTGCCGCCGAGGCGAACAATCTGTATGCGACCAAGAGTCGGCGTCTGTTGGAGTATTCGGCCGGCACTCAACTGTGTTCGCACTCATTCGGGGCGACGTGCGCACACAGACCCTACTGGACGATGTGCCGTCCGCTGCCTAAAGCGGACGGCACATCTGCCTGGCAGATCCCTGACCTACGCCGACCCGCACTGAAGCAGATGTCAGCTCGGGCGTATTGAGACTAGTCCTGATATCCCTGCGGGGGGACGCCGTGCCCCGGTCGCGGGCTGCCAGCGTGCCGTCCGTTTGCCGCATCGGTGCTTTCAGCCACCGGAGGGCGGCTATGGAGGGCCTGCCTCCATCACCGGCACAACACCGCAACCATCAGCGCGATCTTCTACATCGCAACCTCCAGTCGCGCTCGTGGCGCACAGTCGTCCGCGTGCCGCACAAGACGGTAGTTCGGCAGACCTTGGCGACGCCGCTTAGCCCTTCCATATGGGCTGGCCCCAGGCCCACCCAATCCTTGGGCGACGTATTCGTCCAGGACTGAGAGCGCCCGGCATGGTGCCGGGCCTTCGTGATTGGAGGCCGGCTGCGATGGTGGCTGTGTCCGAACTGGTGTCCGGGCTGGATGCCGAGCTGGTGCGCCTGGGCTATAAGGCCTCGACGATGGTGTGGTGCCGGGGTTGCTGGCGCCGCCTGGAGAGGTTCTTCGAGTCCCGTGGCGTGCAGGAGTTTTCGCTGGATCTGGCGATGGCGCGGGTCGATCATGCGTGCGGCGGGTTCTTCGCCAAGGAGCAGGCCGGCACGATCAAGCCGACCGATGTGTACTTGTTCCGCGTCGCGCAGATGCTCAGCGATTTCGCGGTGCACGGGGCGGTGCTGCGCCGCTATTCCCGCACCGCGGGCAAGCTGACTGGCGGCGAGGCCGACACGCTGGCGAGGTTCCGGGGGTGGCTGCGGGTTGCCGGCCGCGCCGCGCCGACGGTGCGGGCATACGGCACGGTGGCCGGTGAGTTCCTCGCTTTTACCGGCGGGCGTGGCGGTCTGGCTGGGCTGGACGCCGGGGTCATCGGCGCGTTCGTGGCCACCCTGGCTGGTTATCAGGCTAAGACGGCGGAGCACAAACTGTGCGCCGTACGGTCGTTCCTGCGGTTCGCCCGCGACAGCGGGCTCGCCGGCGAGGCTGTGCTGGAGGCGGTCCCGGCGGCGAAGCCGGCCAGGCAGGCCAGGGATCCCGTCGGTATGGGCCCGGTCGAGGTGACCAGGATCCTGCAGGCGGTCGACCGCGGCAACCCGTGCGGCAAACGGGACTACGCGATCATTTTGCTGATAACCCGGCTCGGGCTGCGCGGCATCGACGTCAAACGGCTCCGGTTCGGTGATCTCGACTGGCCCGGCAATCGCCTGTCGGTAGTGCAGGCCAAGACCGGCCACCGCGTGCAGTTGCCGTTGCTCAAGGATGTCGGCTGGGCGATCATCGACTACATCCGGCATGGTCGCCCGGGAAGTGACTGCCCGGAGGTATTCCTCCGGCACACCGCCCCGATAGGCCCGTTCTCCGACCAGGATCATCTGCATCAGATCCTGGTCAAGCACGCCCGGGCCGCTCATGTCCCGGTGGGCGAGAAACGCCGTCATGGCATGCACTCGCTGCGGCACACGCTGGCGACCCGGCTGAAATGGCGCGGAGTTGCATCAGATGCATCATTCCGGCGTTGGCGTGGGGAAGGCATGGTAGGGGTTGCGGCGCTGCCGGCTGTCCGCTGATCTGGGGTTGGGGTCGCGGGACACGCCGTGTTTTCCGGGGTTTTTCCTCGCCTGTTGCGCCTGATGACAGGATGCGGCATCCAGATCGGTGACGCTGGGTGACTGCCTGGTGCATCTCGTGTATGCGGGGAGGGGGACGGGTGGGGGCGGTCCCGGGGGTGCTCGCGCTGGTGGGCGCGGACGGCGCGGTGCCGCTTTCGCCGGGTGCGGCGCTGCTGGAGGAGATGCTGGCCGGCTGGCGGAATCAGCAGCGGGCGCGCCGGCTGACGGTCAGGCTGATCGGCGAGCGGCAACGGGTGGTGCGGCAGTTCGGTGAGTTCGCTGGCTGCTGGCCGTGGCAGTGGTCGGCGGCGCAGGCGGATGCGTGGGTCGCGTCCGGGGGGTGGGCGCATTCAACGGTCCGGTCCTATCAGGGGGCGCTGGCGCTGTTCCTGGATTACGTGTGCGATCCGCGGTACGGCTGGGTCAGCGAGTGCGAGCAGCGCGCGGGTACGGTCCCGGTCCAGGTGCTCGGCGAGCGGAACACCGCGGTGCACGTGTCCGAGCACGAGGGCCGGCCGGAGCGCCGGCCGCTGACCCGCGGCGAACTGCAGGCGTTCTTCGATACCGCCGACGACCACGTGGAGAGGGCCGCGGGATCACGGCGCAGGGGGTAGCTGGCGTCGTTCCGCGACGCGACGTTGTTCAAGGTGATCTACGGGTGGGGGCTGTTCTCTGGGGTTCGCCCGGTGTGCTCGAGGCGTGGCTTCTCGCGTTTGTGCAGCTCAGAAGCTGTTGGATGAGACGCTATCTGCTGCGACAGGTGTGGTGCA
>DATKQH010000049.1:0-15875 GCA_035532775.1 Streptosporangiaceae bacterium | reverse complement strand
GAGGCGCTGCTGCTGGTGCCGATTAGCGCCCACGCCCTTTTCGCAGGGCCTATGGTGGTATCACCGGAATCAGTCCTGGCCGCGGAAGTCATCGGCGCCACGGGTAGTCAGGGCGAGGTGTCAGGTGCCGTGCTGTGGTGCGATGGCCGGCGGACGGTCGATCTGCCACCGGGCGCACGGGTCGAGGTCCGGCGAGGTGCCCAGCCGGTACTTCTCGCCCGGCTGCGCGGCATTGCTGGCCCGGACGGCGCTGGCCCGGACGGCGCTGGCCATGGCGGACCCGGCGCGGACATCGGGGCGTCGTTCACCGACCGGCTGGTGGCGAAGTTCGGCCTCCCGGTGGCGGGCTGGCGCGGCCGGGGCGAGGCGCGGCAGGACGCTGCCGCGCGGGTGCGAGACGAGGAGCCGGCTGGCGATGCTTGAGGAAGTGAGAATCAGCGGCCTCGGCGTCATCGACGAGGCGGTACTCGAGCTGTCACCGGGCTTCAACGTCGTCACCGGGGAGACCGGCGCCGGCAAGACCATGGTCGTCTCCGGGCTCGGCCTGCTGTTCGGCGGCCGGGCCGACCCCAGCAGGATCCGGCCGGGTGCCGAGCGCGCCACCGTCGAGGGACGGCTGCGGACCGACCCGGACGGTGAGGTAGCCAGGCAGGTCAACAACGCGGGCGGGGACCTGGACGACGACGGGGCGACGCTGGTGCTGATCCGGTCGGTCTCGGCCGAGGGCCGGTCACGTGCCTTCGCCGGGGGCCGCTCGGTGCCGGTTTCTCTGCTGACGTACCTGTCCGACGACCTGGTCGCCGTGCACGGCCAGGCCGACCAGCAGCAGCTGCTGAAGCCTGGCCGGCAGCGCCAGGCGCTTGACCGGTTCGCCGGGACGGAACTCAGCCGCATGCTCGGCGACTACCAGCGGGCCCACCAGCAGCACCTGGAGGTCGCCGGGGAACTCGCCGAGCTGACCTCGCTCGCGCGCGAGCGTGTCGTGGAGGCCGAGGACCTGCGGCAGGGGCTGGCCGAGGTCGAGCGGCTCGAGCCCGTAGACGGCGAGGACATCGAGCTGCATGCCGAGGCCGAGCGGCTGTCGAACGCCGACACCCTGCACACCGCGGCGACGACCGCGCACGAGGCGCTGATCTCCGACCCGTCCAGTGCCTCCTACGAGGCGGCCGACGCGCTGACGCTGCTCGGCTCGGCCCGGCACGCGCTCGAGGGCGCGGCGCAGCACGACCCCGCGCTCGGCGACGTCGCCGCCCGGCTCAGCGAGGCGTCCTACCTGCTCTCCGACATCGCGGCCGAGCTGGCCTCCTACGCCGACGCGGTCGAGGCCGACCCGGCCAGGCTGGCTGTCGTGCAGGATCGCAGGGCCGAGCTGACCAGGCTGATCCGCGGCTACGGGGCGGCCCCGGTGCCGCAGGCCACCGCGGGCGGCGGCTCCCTGTCTTCCGGGGATAACGGTGCGCCCGGCGCTGGTGCCGACAGCAGCGGACTGCCGACCGGGGAGCCCGCCGTAGCCGGAACCCGCCGGGTCCCCGCCGGCGCCGCCCCGGCAGGCGGCGCGGGCACTATCGACGGGCTCGGCCCGGACGGCGGTCCGGCCGCGCGCCCGGCGCCCGACCTGGCCGCCGTGCTCGCGTGGGCCAAGGGCGCGGCCGCCCGGCTGGCCGAGCTCGACAGCGACGACGACCGGATCGCCAGCCTCCAGGAGCGGGAGGCTGAGCTGGCCGCCAGGGTCAGGGAACTCGGCGGTCAGCTGACCGCGATCAGGCAGGAGGCGGCGGCGAGGTTCGACGCTGCGGTGACGCAGGAGCTTGCCGCGCTGGCCATGCCGCACGCCAGGATCTCCGCCGTGGTCAGCCCGCTGCGTGAGTACGGGCCGCACGGCGGCGACGACGTGGAGATCCGGCTGGCCGCCCACCCGGGAGGACCGGCGCTTCCGCTGCATAAAGGAGCCTCAGGCGGTGAGTTGTCCCGGGTGATGCTCGCGATCGAGGTGGTCTTCGCTGGCGCCGACCCGGTGCCGACCTTCGTCTTCGACGAGGTCGATGCCGGCGTGGGCGGAAAGGCCGCTGTGGAGATCGGCCGTCGGCTGGCCAGGCTTGCCCGCCTCGCTCAGGTCATCGTGGTGACTCACCTGCCGCAGGTCGCGGCCTTCGCCGACACGCACCTGGTGGTGGAGAAGGCCGAGGACGGGCTGGTGGTGTCAAGCGGGGTGAGCCGGCTCGACGATTCCGGCCGGGTCAGGGAGCTGTCCAGGATGCTGGCCGGCCTTGAGGACTCCGAGTTCGGCCGGGCGCACGCCGGGGAACTGCTCGCCGCGGCGGCCGCCGAACGCGCGGAGTCGGCGAGGCCGCGGTGATCCGCGTGACTGCTGGTGGTGGCTGAGGCTGTGATGACGTCGGGACGTAGCCGGTCTGGCACACTTGGTAACGCAATGAGGGTTTACTCGCGGCGGTTCGCTGGCAAGCGCGGGAACGGGTCGGCTGACCTTCCCGGCCTGGTGGCGCCCGCCCGGCTCGACAAGCGCACCAAGACCCTGACCAGACGGCTTCAGCCCGGTGACATCGCCATCATCGACCACGCCGACCTGGACCGAGTCAGCGCCGAATCCTTGCTGAACTGCCAGGTCGCTGCGGTCGTGAACGTGGCGGCCAGCATGACGGGGCGGTACCCGAACCTCGGGCCGCAACTGCTCGTCGACGCCGGAATCCCGCTGATCGACGACGTGGGGCCCGAGATCTTCGAGAAGGTCAGCGAGGGTCACCTGGTCCGCCTCGACGGGGACACGCTCTACGCGGGCGACGCGGTTGTGGCCAAGGGCACCGTGCAGACCAGCGACTCGGTCACCTCGGCCATGATCAAGGCCAAGGCCGGGCTGGCTGCCCAGATCAGGGCGTTCATGGCGAACACGGTCGACTACATCGGCCGTGACTTCGAGGAGCTGATCGACGGCATCAGGGTGCCCGAGCTGCGCACCAAGCTGGAGGGCAAGCACGCGCTAGTCATCGCGCGCGGCTACCGGCATCGCGAGGACCTCCATGCGCTGCGTGCCTACATCAGGGAGTTCAAGCCGGTCATGGTGGCCGTGGACGGCGCCGCGGACGCGCTGCTCGACGCGGGTTACCGGCCGCACCTGATCGTCGGCGACATGGACTCGGTCTCCGATCGCGCGCTGAACTGCGGAGCGGAGATCGTCGTCCATGCCTACCCGGACGGCGAGGCCCCTGGCCTGGAACGGGTGCAGTCGCTCGGTCTTGACTCGGTGCTCTGCCCGGCCACCGGCACCAGCGAGGACGTCGCGCTGCTGCTTGCTGACGACCTCGGTGCACGGCTGATCGTGGCCGTCGGCATGCGGTACACGCTGGTAGAGTTCCTGGACAAAGGTCGGCCGGGAATGGCCAGCGCGGTCCTGACCAGGATGCGGGTCGGCGACAAGATCGTCGAGCCGAAGGGCGTCAGCCGACTCTATCAGAGCCGGATCTCGACCTCGTGGCTGGTCCTGCTGGTGGTCGCAGCGGCCGTGACGATCGTAGTGGCGCTCGCTTACATACCGGCTGGCCAGATAATCTTCCGATTCGTTGAATTGCAGCTGAGCGCCTTCTGGCACTGGCTGACAGGACTCCTGCCTTGATTGACTTCCGCTATCACCTCGTCTCCATCGTCGCAGTCTTCCTCGCCCTGGCCATCGGCATCGTGGTCGGCTCGACCGCGCTTAAAGGCAGTGTGCTGAATGGGCTGGACACCGCCTCAAAACATGAACTGGCGGTCAACAGATCGCTCTATGCGCACAACAGCCAGCTCAAGAACCAGATCAGCGCCGATCAGGCGTTCGCGCAGGCCGCCGAGGGCAGCCTGCTGCGGGGTCTGCTCGATGGCGAGCGCGTCGTCCTCGTCCTCGCGCCGGGCGCGGACAGCACGACTGTGGATGGCGTGACGACGGCGCTTGGGAAGGCCGGAGCAGTCGTTACCGGCCAGGTCGTCCTGAGTTCGCAGTTCTTCGACACCTCAGCGGCCACGGGGCAGCAGCTGAAGACCACGGCAGCCAGCCTGGTCCCGGCTGGGGTGACGCTGCCGCATGCGACCCCGGACCCGCAGATCTCCGGGCAGCAGGCGGCGGCGCAGGTCATCGCGGCCGCGATCGTGAACAAGGACGGGCTGCCGACGCTGACCGGGCAGCAGAGCCAGCAGATCCTGACCGGTTTCGCCAACGCGGGGTTCCTGCAGATCAACGGCCTCAACGGCAGCGCCGCGCTGGCTGACCAGGCAACCATGGCCGTCGTCGTGCTGCCCGCCACCGTGCCGCCCGCCAAGACGGCCGTGCCGTTCAATATGGCGCTGATCTCCCTGACCCAGGACCTCCAGGAGGCCAGTAAGGGCGCGCTGCTGGCCGGGTCGCTGAAGGGCTCGGGCCCGCGCAGCGCCATCGACGCCGTTGTCGGCGGCTCGGCGGGGGTCATGCTCATGACCGTCGACGACGCCGAGACGGTAACCGGTCAGATCATCGTCGCCCAGGCACTGCGGGAACTGCTGAACCCGCATCCGACTCCGGCGGCCTACGGAGTCCGTCCTAATGCCGCGCCGAGTCCTGCTCCCAGTCCGGTCGCGTCGCCGTCGCCTAGCTCGTCGCCATCCATCAGGAAGAAGGCGAAGAAGTGACCAGCTCGCGGCCGGTGCCGCGGCTGCTAACGGCAGCGTCGAGCGCGCGGCTGGCCTATGCGGCGCTGACCCGCATCCAGCCTGGCGGCGAGACGACCTGGACGAGGACCAACCACCGCGGTGAGCCGGTCACCCTGCTGGAAGGACCGGCGGTCACGATCGCGGCCGCCGCGGCCGTGATCGCCGTGCCCGGGCTGGACACCCGAGAGTGGCTGGCGCTCGGTCTGGCCGGAGCGGGCGCGGGCGCCTTCGGCTGCTACGACGACCTGGCCGAGAGCGGCGGCCGCCGCGGCTTTCGCGGCCACCTCGGCGCGCTCGCCAGGGGCGAGGTCACCACGGGCGCTATCAAGCTCGTCGGGATCGGCGTCACCGGCCTGGCGGCCAGCCTGCTGCTCGACCGTGCTAATCGCGGCGAGAGCGGCCGCCGGGCGGGCGGCCGGGCCGCGGACGTGGCCATCAACGCCGGACTAGTCGCCGGCAGCGCGAACCTGATGAACCTGTTCGACCTGCGGCCGGGCCGGGCGATCAAGGTATCGCTGCTCGTCAGCGCGGCGCTGGCGCTGCGCGGACCCAGGGCACGTGCGGCGGTGGCCGCACCAGCCGGGGCCGCGGTTGCGCTGCTGCCAGAGGACCTCGACGAGCGGGCGATGCTGGGCGACAGCGGCGCTAACGCGCTCGGGGCGATGCTCGGCGTGGCCGCGGCGTCGTCGCTGCCGCGGCCGGCCCGGCTCGCCGTGCTCGGCGTCGTCGCGGGGCTGACGGGTGCGAGCGAGAAGGTGAGCTTCACGAAGGTGATCGCGCGAACGCCGCCGCTGCACTGGCTGGACATGCTGGGCCGCAGGCCCGCGCCGGCCACGGTCGCGCCGGGCACGGTCGCGCCGGCCACGGTCGCGCCGGCCACGGTCGCGCCGGCCCCCGCCGCGGCCGATCCCGTCATCCGGCCCGCAGGCGGCATGCCGCTGGACGGCCAGGCCAGTCAGACCCCGGCTGCGGCCGACACCCCGCATCCGCTGTGACCAGACGGGGCGGCCATGCTGACACCGGCTCGGCTGACCTGACGAGCCCCGCAGGTCAGGCCCCTGAGGCACGATCGCCGGGAGACCAGGAGCGACGCTTGGCCGAGCCGCCGCCAGCCGCCGAGTCCGGTCCCGCGCGCACGCCTGGCTCCGGCATCGGCCGTGCCGCGCTGCTCATCGGCGGGCTGACCATCTTCGCCAGGATCCTCGGATTCGCGCGCACGGTGGTCTTCGCGGGGACCGTCAAGACCTCGTGCCTGAGCGCGGCGTATGTGACGGCCAACCTGGTCCCGAATGTCATCTACGACATCGTGCTGGGCGGAGCGCTGACGGCCATCGTGGTCCCGGTCCTGGCGCGGCCGGCCGAGCGGTCGGCGGCGGCCGGGGGGCAGGACGCGGAGTCCGAGGTGAGCGGCATCTCCTCGGCGCTGCTGACCTGGACGATCGTCATTCTCGCTCCGGTCAGCCTGGCTGTGGCGGTGGCCGCTGGTCCGGTGATCTCGCTGCTGATGCCGGCCAACCCGACCTCGGGCTGCTCGCGCGCCAGCCTGCTGCCGATCGCATCGGGGATGCTCGCGGTGTTCGCGCCGCAGATCCTGCTCTATGGCCTGGCGGTCGTGCTGTACGGCATCCTGCAGGCACACCGCAGGTTCACCGCGCCCGCGCTGGCGCCGATCCTGTCGAGTATTGTCGTGATCGGCGCGTACGTACTCTTCGTTCCGCTCGGCCGTAAGTACACGACGAACGTGGCCGGCCTGCCCCTCGCCGCGCAGCTGACCCTGTCCGCCGGGACGACGCTGGGCGTGGCGGCTCTGGCCGTGACCGCCATGGTGCCGGCGTGGCGGCTGCGGTTGCGATTGCGCCCAGCGCTCCGTTTCCCGGAAGGAATTGCCAGGAGAACCACGAGCCTGGCAGCCGTCGGAATCGCCGTGCTCGTCGCCCAGAACGCCTCCGTGCTCGTGGTGATCAGACTGGCCAACGCGCATGGCGCGAGCGACGGCGGCACCGTGACGCTCTACAACTATGGCTGGCAGGTGTTCGTCTCGGTCTACGCCGTGCTCGCGATCCCGGTCGCGATCAGCGCCTTTCCTGTGCTGTCGGCCCGTACCGGCGCGGCGTTCGACGAGGCGGCCGCATCCTCGACGCGGGCCACGGCGCTCGCGTCCTGGCTCGGCGCGGCGCTTCTTGCCGCGGTCGCCATCCCCGGGGCGCGCGCGTTTCCCTACCTGGACGCCGGCGTCGAGCGTCAGTTCGCGCTCGCGCTCGTGGCCTTCGCGCCTGGCCTGGTCGGCTACGGGCTCACGGCCTGCCTGTCCCGGGTACTGCTCGCCGACGGGCGCAACCGGATCGCGGCGTTCACCATGATCGCTGGCTGGCTGGTCGTGATCGCGGTCGACCTGGTGGTGGTTCCGCTGGTGCGGCCAGACTCGGTGGTGCCGGTGCTCGGCCTGGCGAATACCGCGGGCATGACAGCTTCGGGTGTCGCGCTCCTGGTGGCGGTCGGCCGGGCCAGGGGCGCGGCCGCGCTGCAGGGCGTCTGGCGGGCGCTCGGCGCTGGACTGACTGGCGCGGTCGCCGGGGCGGCCGTCGGCCTCGGGATGACCGCGGCGCTGCCGGTCTCCGGGCACTGGCGGAACGCCGGGCTGGCGCTGCTCGTCAGCGTGTGCGCGCTGATCGCGTTCGTCGTCGTCGTCGCGCTGCTGGACGCCGGCGACCTGCGCAGCGTGCTGTTGCGGGTGCGGCGGAGAGTCCAGTCGTCGTGACCGCGCCGCGGGTCGCCTACGTGCTCGGGACGACGCAGGGCGGGACCGGGGGCCACGTCGCCATGCTAGCCAGGGGATGCGCCGCCGCCGGGCTCGGCGTGGCGGTCTTCGGGCCCGGGGAGACGAGGTCGGTGCCCGGGCTCGGGCCCGCGGAGCAGCAGGGAACGGCGAAGATCGATTTCGGCACCGTGACGATCAGCGGCCGGCCCAGGCCCGGCCGGGACTCGGCCGCCGTCCGCCGGCTCCGCCGGCTGCTCATCGGGCTGGCACCTGATGTCGTGCACGCGCACGGGCTGCGGGCCGGGGCCGTGGCGGCGCTGGCCCTGCGGCCCTTCCCGGGTGCGCGGTGGCCAGGCGGCAGGCGGCCCGCCCTGGTCGTCACCGTGCACAACGCGCCGCCGCCGTCGGCACGGGCCGCGGCGATCTACGGGCTGCTCGAGCGGCTTGTCGCGCGGCGGGCCGCCGTCGTGCTCTGCGTCTCGGCCGACCTGATGGCCAGGATGCGCCGGCTCGGGGCGCGAGAGGTAGGGACCGCCATCGTCCCGGCCCCGGGGCCAGATCCGGCGACGGCCAGGGCTGACGGAGGCCTGCGGCTGGCCGGTGCCGCCGCGGACGGGCGACCCGTCATACTGGCCGTCGGGCGGCTGGCGGCGCAGAAGGGCTTCGACACGCTGATCGCCGCCGCGGCGCGGTGGCGGGGCCGGCGGCCCGAGCCGCTGCTGGTCATCGCGGGTTCCGGGCCGCTGGCCGGCGAGCTGTCCGGCCAGGCCACCGAACTCGGCGTCGACGTGCGGTTCCTCGGCTCCCGCGACGACGTACCCGAGCTGCTGGCCGCCGCCGACGTGCTCGCGCTGCCCAGCCGGTGGGAAGGCCAGCCGCTGATCCTCCAGGAAGCACTGCGAGCCGGCCGGCCTGTCGTCGCCACCGACGTCGGCGGCGTCCGTGACCTGGCCGGAGACGGGGCAGCGCTGCTGGTGCCCCCCGGCGATCCTGCGGCGTTCGCCGCCGCCGTGCTGAGCGTGCTCGACGATAGCGATCTCGCGGCCAGTCTCGGCGCGGCTGCCGCAGCCCGGGCCGCGACCCTGCCCACCGAGGCCGACGCCACCGCCGCTGTCATCGCCCTCTACACCCGCCTGGCGGCGCAGACCATGATCGCGGAGGATATTGGGTCACCGGCGACCCAATATCCTCCTGGATCATGAAAACTGGCCGATGGTCTTCGTCCGTACAGCCAGTCCCGAGGACGCGGCGACGATTGCCGCAGTCCAGGGCCGAATATACGACATTTACGTCCTCCCGGCGCACTGGTCGACTGCCGCCGGACTGGCCCTGATGAGCCCCGTGATCTTGAAGGATTTTCCTCCTTATGCGAGGAAAATCCTTCAAGATCACGGGTCCGGACGCCCGCAGCCAGGCGGCCGCACGCGCAGCCTGCGTGATGACGTCAGCGGGGCAGCTGTACCTGACCTGGTGGCAGGCGAACTCGCCCTCGTCGAGAAGCTCGACCGTTTCCGGCGCGTACGGCATACATCGAGGTCGAGATCGATCATGGTGACCTCGGTCCGGCTCGGCCTGTGCAAGGGGTTTGGTGATATCGCAGTAGATCTCGGTCCGTGCGAGCACGTCATTGAAGGCCGCCGTCCACCAGGCATCGCCGGGGGAACAGCACGACCGGGGCGTAGTCGAGAATGACCGGCGGGCCGTCGCCCTTGTGCATCGTGGTCGGCCGGGACGCGCCGGTCCGCACCCCGTGCTCGTCCTCGCCGAGCCAGCGGGTAACCAGGTGTTAGTGCAGAGAACCATCGTGCTGGCGTAGATCACCCGAACTTCACCGGCCATATCCCGACCGCACCCAGAATCTGACCATGGAATGGTTGTCCAGTCTCGTGACGGTTGGCTAGAACCTGCTCACGGCGAATCGCGCCGGCAGGCCGGACGCCTCGCCGGCCGGGCCGAGGTCGGCCATGCCGCTCGTCGCCAGGCAGGCCAGCCAGTCGCCCAGCAGCGGGCCGAACTTGAAGCCATGTCCTGACGTGCCGCTGCCGACCACCACGTTGCCGATCCGGTCCACGATGAAGTCGGTGTCGGGCGAGTTGTCGTAGACGCAGCGCTCGACGGCCACCGGGCGAGGGTCGAAGCCCGGCAGGAACGTCCGGGCCGCGTCGGTGATCTGCCGGCTCAGCCTCGAATCATCGGCGTGGTGCTGATGATCGGGATCGACGGCTGGGCCGCCGTGGTGGATTCCCACCTTGTAGCGTTCCGAACCGGGTACCGGCAGGCCATAGGGAAACTCGCCACCGTAATGCACAAAAATCGGCATGCCGGGCGCCGCGGTGGGACTGGCGGCGGTGCTGGCCAGGGCGGTGCTGGCCGGGATCTCGCTGACGGGAGCGAGGTAGGCGACCTGCTCCAGGGTGGCCGACGCCGGCACCGTGATCCCGGCCGTGGCGAGCAGGCCGGCGGTCCACGGGCCTGCGCAGATGATTGCCTTGGCTGCCTCGATATCCCGGTCGGTCGTGCTGACCCGGACGCTCCGCCCGTCGTCCGCCAGCGCCGTGACCCGGACGCCGGTCCGTACCGCGTCCGCCAGCGCGGCCCGCTCGACCAGGCTGGCGAGGGCGGTAAGCGCGCGGTCGGCGGCGATGACGGCGGACTCGGGCTCGACCAGGACATCGCCGGTCACGGTGACACCGGGGAATCGAGCGGCGGCCTCCTGCGCCGGGAGCAGCTCGCAGGCCGCCCCGGCCTTCCTCATGGCCGCCTGAACCTGCGGCATCTGCGGCCCGAACGTCAGCTGAGGTGTCGGATGCAGCAGCCGCTCGCCGCAGGCGTGCTCAAGCTCGGCCCACAGTTCCCTGGCCTGGCCGGCCAGGGACACGTAGGCCGGGTCGTCGTAGCCGAGCCGGAAGATCCGGCAGGCGCCGTGCGACCCGCCGCCGCGATGGCCGATCTCGGCCTGATCCAGCAGCACAACCTCCCGCCCACGGCGGGCAAGAGCCCAGGCCGCTGACAGGCCGGTGATGCCGCCGCCGACCACGACGAACTCCGCGCGCACGACTGGCTGCCGTGACCGCCGCGGAACAGGACGAGCAGCGGTCACCAGCCGCGGGCGCGCCACTCGGCCACGTGCGGGCGTTCCGCGCCGATGGTGGTGTCTCCGCCGTGGCCGGGGTAGACCCAGGTGCCGTCGGGCAGCTCGGCGAAGATCCGGTCCTCGAGGTCCGTGATCAGCGAGTTGAACCTGGCCGCGTCGTGGTCGGTGTTGCCCGGGCCGCCCGGGAACAGCGAGTCGCCGGTGAACAGGTGCGGTTCGTCCGCCAGCGCGCCGCCCGCGTCGTACAGCACGGCGATGCTGCCCGGCGTGTGCCCGCGCAGATGGATGATGGACAGCCTGGCGTCGCCGACGTGAATGGTGTCACCGTGACTGACCAGCTCGGACGGCGCCACGGGCAGCGCCGGGGCGTCCTCGACGTGCGCGACGGTCTCGGCGCCGGTGGCCTTGGCGAGGGGCTCCAGCGCCTGCCAGTGGTCGCCGTGCCGGTGCGTGGTCACGATCGTGGCCAGCGGGGTGTCGCCGACCAGGCCGAGCAGCGTCTCCGGCTCGTTCGCGGCGTCTATCAGCAGCAACTCGCCCGTGCTCGTGCAGCGCAGCAGGTAAGCGTTGTTGTTCATTGGGCCGACGGCGACCTTGGTGATGGTCAGCCCGGGAAGTTCCCTGGTCTGCGCGGGGCCGCCGACGCTGACGTTGCCGGTGTAGGTCATGGTGTCCTCTCGTTGTTGCCGTCATCCATACGACAGATCATCCATACGACGGAATAGTAGGCAGTGGCCCGCCCGGGTCGACGGACAGGGCGGCGCCGCCGTCCCGTCCGAGCAGCCAGGCCAGCAGCCCGTGACCAGGTCCGCTGATCTCGAGCTCGGACGCCTCGTCCGGCCGCAGCAGGTACTGCCTGCCGGTGCTCACGTCGTTGAGGATGGCGACCGGCGTCTGCGGGTTGACGGCCAGGTCGCCGGTGACCCGGTAGAGCTCGCCGGTGACGAAGAACTCTGGCCAGTCGGCCGGCTGGTATCCGGCGGCCAGGTCCACGTGATGGATCTCGACCTCGAACAGGCGCCTGTGCAGCGTGAACCAGGCCGGGTGCGCCGGACCGCGACTGGCGCGGACCTCGGCAAGCCACGCTTCGCTGGTGAGCTCGCGCGCCTGTGCGGTGAACGCCTCGGCAGAACGGGACACGTCGGCGGCGATCTTGGCCGCAGGCCGGGGCGCGCCCGTTTCGATCTGCTCGGCGCGGTCGGTGAGGCTGGCGTACTGCGGTGTCTCCACGCCGGTCTGTGCCCAGGTCAGCAGGTTCCGCAGGCCGTCGGCGTTGCGCGCGATGTGGCTGAGCACATGGCCACGGCTCCAGCCGGGGAGCAGCGAGGGCTCCCGCATCTGCTCATCGGAGAGCGCGGAAGCAGAGGCGACAAGCCGTCCGACGGCGTCGTCGATCCGGCGGATGGTCTCCTCGACCGCGTGCCCTGCGGGCTGGCTCACGGGTGACATCTTCCCCTACCGGGCCGCCATGACGGAAGTCGCCTGGCGCGAAGCGGGGCCACCGGCGGTCGCGGAATGCCCGGTGACCCGAGCGTGTTGACGTTAGGTCCGTATCGTGCGGCAGCCCCAGCGTGTCCCCGCGAAGCCCAAGTGCCCGCACAGGACCACACGAAATTGTCAGTGGGCGCAGATACGATTGACGGCGCGCCTTCTAGGCCAGCGAACTCCCCGTTCTCACCGTCCGGAACGAGAACACAGACCAGGAGAAATAGAGCGCACAGTGGCAGAACGACTGGTAGTCCGCGGTGCCCGCGAGCACAATCTCAAGGATGTCTCGCTGGACCTGCCCAGGGACGCCATGATCGTCTTCACCGGCCTGTCCGGCTCAGGTAAGTCCAGCCTGGCGTTCGACACGATCTTCGCCGAGGGTCAGCGACGGTATGTCGAGTCGCTGTCGGCCTATGCCAGGCAGTTCCTCGGCCAGATGGACAAGCCCGACGTGGACTTCATCGACGGCCTGTCGCCGGCCGTCTCCATCGACCAGAAGGCCGCCAGCCGCAACCCGCGGTCCACGGTCGGCACGGTCACCGAGGTCTACGACTACCTGCGGCTGCTGTTCGCCAGGATCGGCAAGCCGCACTGCCCGGTCTGCGGCCGGCCGATCGCCAGGCAGACGCCGCAGCAGATCGTCGACCGGGTACTGGAGTTCGACGAGGACACCAGGTTCCAGGTGCTCGCCCCGGTCATCCGCGGCCGCAAGGGCGAGTACACCGAGCTGCTCCGCGAGCTGCAGACCAAGGGTTACTCGCGCGCCAGGGTGGACGGCGTGACGATCAGGCTCGAGGACGCGACCACAGGCTCGGGCCAGCTTCCGGCCCTGAAGAAGTACGAGAAGCACACCATCGAGGTGATCGTTGACCGGCTTTCCGTGAAGGAGTCGGCCCGGCGGCGGCTGACCGACTCGGTGGAGACCGCACTCGGCCTGTCCGGCGGCGTCGTGGTGCTCGACTTCGTCGACCTGCCGGAGGACGACCCCAACCGGGAGCGGATGTACTCCGAGCACCTGGCCTGCCTCTACGACGACCTGTCCTTCGAGGAGCTTGAGCCGCGGTCGTTCTCGTTCAACTCACCCTGGGGAGCCTGCCCGGACTGCACCGGCCTGGGCACCAGGATGGAAGTCGACCCTGAGCTGGTCGTCTCCGACCAGGACCTGTCGCTCGCCGAGGGCGCGATCGGCGTGTGGAGCGGTGGTCACGTCAGCGACTACTTCCTCAGGCTGATGGAGGCGCTGGGGGCCTCGCTCGGATTCAGCGTCGATACGCCGTGGGCCAGGCTGCCGCCCGCCGCGAAAAGGGCGCTGCTAGACGGCTACGGCGAGCAGGTGCACGTCAGGTACAAGAACAGGTACGGCAGGGAGCGGTCGTACTACACGAACTTCGAGGGCGCGATCCCGTACATCTCGCGGCGCCACTCCGAGGCGGAGAGTGACTCGAGCCGGGATCGGTTCGCCGGCTTCATGCGCCAGGTGCCCTGCCCGTCCTGCAACGGGACCCGGCTGAAGCCGCTCACCCTGGCGGTCACCATGGACGGCCGGTCGATCGCGGCGTACTGCGCGCTGCCGATCGGCGAGCTGACCAAGCAGCTGCGCACCCTGGAGCTGTCCGAGCGGGACCAGCAGATCGCCGGCCGGGTGCTCAAGGAGATCAACGCCAGGCTCGGTTTCCTGCTGGATGTCGGCCTGGACTACCTCACGCTGGACCGGGCCTCGGCCACGCTGGCCGGCGGCGAGGCGCAGCGGATCCGGCTGGCTACCCAGATCGGCTCGGGCCTGGTCGGCGTGCTCTACGTGCTGGACGAGCCGTCGATCGGACTGCACCAGCGGGACAACCACCGGCTGCTCGAGACGCTCCTGCGCCTCCGCGACCTCGGCAACACGCTGATCGTCGTCGAGCACGACGAGGACACGATCAAGGCCGCCGACTGGGTCGTGGACATCGGCCCGAGGGCGGGCGAGCACGGCGGCCAGATCGTGGTCTCCGGTCCGCTGGAAGAGCTGCTGGCCAGCGAGGAATCGCTGACCGGTGCGTACCTGACGGGCCGGGAGTCGATCCCGGTTCCCGCCAAGCGCCGCAAGGTCTCCCGCAGCAAGGAGGTCGTGGTCAAGGGCGCGACCGAGCACAACCTGCAAGGCGTGGACGTCGCGTTCCCGCTCGGTACCTTCATCGCGGTCACCGGCGTGTCGGGCTCAGGCAAGTCGACCCTGGTCAACGACATCCTGTACGCGGCGCTGGCCAAGGAACTG
This sequence comes from Streptosporangiaceae bacterium, assembly GCA_035532775.1. Classification (GTDB taxonomy): domain Bacteria; phylum Actinomycetota; class Actinomycetes; order Streptosporangiales; family Streptosporangiaceae; genus Chersky-822. The sequence goes on along the minus strand of DATKQH010000049.1, from coordinate 1,607 downwards.
CACGGGACCAGGATCGTGCCTGGCCGGCACGCCAAGGTCACCGGGATGCACCAGCTGGACAAGGTTGTCCACGTCGACCAGGGCCCGATCGGCCGGACGCCGCGGTCCAACCCGGCGACCTACACCGGTGTGTTCGACCACGTCCGCCGGCTGTTCGCGCAGACGACCGAGGCCAAGATCCGCGGTTACCAGCCCGGCAGGTTCTCGTTCAACATCAAGGGCGGCCGGTGCGAGGCCTGCTCGGGTGACGGCACGATCAAGATCGAGATGCAGTTCCTGCCCGACGTGTACGTGCCCTGCGAGGTCTGCCACGGCGCCAGGTACAACACCGACACTCTCCAGGTGCACTACAAGGGCAAGTCCATCGCCGACGTGCTGAACATGCCGATCGAGGAGGCCGCGGAGTTCTTCGAGCCGGTGCCGGCTATCCACCGGCACCTGAAGACGCTGGCGGACGTGGGTCTCGGTTACGTCAGGCTCGGCCAGCCTGCCCCGACGCTGTCCGGCGGCGAGGCACAGCGGGTCAAGCTGGCCTCCGAACTGCAGCGGCGGTCGACCGGGCGGACGATCTACGTGCTCGACGAGCCGACGACCGGCCTGCACTTCGACGACATCCGCAAGCTGCTCGGCGTGCTGGGCAGGCTCGTCGACGGCGGCAACACGGTGATCGTGATCGAGCACAACCTGGACGTCATCAAGACCGCGGACTGGGTGATCGATCTCGGGCCTGAAGGCGGGTCGCGTGGCGGGAAGGTCATCGCAACCGGGCCGCCGGAGCAGGTTGCGAAGATCGAGACGAGCTATACCGGGCAGTTCCTGGCGAAGATTCTTGACCGGGGCCGCCAAACGCGTTCGTGACCGGACGGCCCGTGCCGCTGACGCCTTGTATCCGAAGCAGGCCGGACAGGGTGCAGGGAGCGGGGCTGACGTCGCGGATGACGACGGCGCCGAAGTCGCTGCCTCTGGTTGCGCCGGCGCCTCGGTAGGTCAGCCTTAGCTGGGGTGCCTTGCAGGCGGGTGCGGGGCGGCAGCGACCACTACGCGGACCTGGGGGGCCGTTGCGGAGGCGGGAGCGGGTGCCGGGCGGAGGGCCTGGAAGATCACGGTGCCGAACGAGACCTGGGTGTCGGTCATGGCGCCGCTGCGGCTGCCCAGCGGAACCGGCTCTCCGATCAACCCGATCGCGATCATCTGAACCGCCTGGTCAAGGTCAAGGTCATGGCCAGGCGACCGCGGCCGGCCCGACTCTGCCGAGCTCGCCGTGGCAGGTGACGAAACCGCCGGACGGGACCAGCTTGGCGGGATCGGCGGGGTCGGCGTTGGCGGCGGTGAGCGCCCCGCCGCCGGGGAACGCGACCCGCCAGGTGGCCGGAACCACCCAGAGCGGTGCGCAGAGACCACGGTCGACGTTCGCTGGCCCGTCCCGGTACTCGGCGCTCAGCCCGAGCACGCCCGTCAGCTCGCCAGCGATGGGGGCAAACAGGAAGTTCGACCAGGATTTCAGGGAGGGCGCGGTCCGGCTGGTCCGGGAGACCGGCAAGAGCATCGCGCAGGTCGCGCGGGAGCTGGGGGTCAATGAGGGCACCCTGGGCAACTGGGTGACCCTG
>DATKQH010000048.1:0-37293 GCA_035532775.1 Streptosporangiaceae bacterium | reverse complement strand
AAAGACGGGCCGGGCATGGCTGGTCAGCAGCCGGTCCCGGTCTGCGTCGGCTCGCCGATCTTCTTCCGGCACTTCGGCGACAAGTACCTTCGCCTGCGCATCAGCATCTTGGAGGTGGGCGGGCCACGCCGTGGCGGTGAGACACCCCAGGGCTTAAGTTGTCAAATCGGGGTGGTCCTGGGACGTGAGTGGCGGTTTTCGTGAGGCGTGCTGACGCTGCCGTCCGGTGTGCGCTGGTGCCGGAAGGCTGTGGTGACGGGTTCGGTTATCTGGCAGTTACGCGGCCCGCGTGAGGCCGGCGCGGTGTGCCCATGCGGTGGCTTCGTCGTAGTCGCGGCCGTGCTTGAGGCATCCGTGCAGGATTCCGGTGAAGCGGCTGGCGACGCGGCGCATCGCGTCGTCGTGGCCGACCTCGCGTGCCCGGAGCTCGTCGTAGAAGGCGCGCGCTCCGGGGGATGCGGTGAGGGCGGACAGCGCCTGGGCGTGCAGGGCGTCGATGAGGTGCCGGTTGCGGATGAACCGGGCATGCGCGGTCTTGCTCTTGCCGGACTGGATGGTCAGCGGGGAGGTGCCGGCGTAGTTCTTGCGGGCCTTGGCGGTGGCGTACCGGCCGGCGGCGTCACCGAACTCGCCGAGGACGCGGGCGCCGGTAATGTCCCCGATGCCGGGCTGGGACAGGTAGATCCCGGCGTCAGGGTGGCGGTGAAAAAGCCCGCTCACCTTGGTCTCCATGGCTTTGATCTGCTCGTTGAGGATAGTGATGACGGCGGTCGCAGCCATCACTGAGGCAGCGTGGGCCTCGGTGATGACGGCTGCCTGGGCCAGGTGCGGGGTGCGCAGCGCGGCCTGGATGTCCTGTGCCCGCTGCGGCAGGCCGCCGCGCCGCCCGGCCCGCTTGAGCGCGGCGGTGATCTGGGCGGCGGTCAGCTTCGCCGCCGATTCCGGGTCCGGCGCCTTACGGAGCAGTTCCAGGGCGTCCGGGCCGGACAGGGTCAGCGGCGCGTAGGCCTCCAGCGCGGCGGGGAAGTACTCCCGCAGCGCGGACCGCATCCGCAGCAGGTGCCGGGTGCGTTCCCACACGAGCTTCTGGTGGGCGCGGGCCGCGATCTTGACGGCCTCGGCGAGGTCGCTGTCAGCGGCCAGCTCCCGGATCTGGTGCCGCCGGGTCCGGCCCATATCGGCCAGGCACGCGGCGTCGAAGAAATCGTCCTTCTTCCCTGACACCGAGATCGTCTCCTTGTGCCGGGCAGCCTGCTTCGGATTCACCGCGCACACCTCGTACCCGGCCGCGGCCAGCGCCCTGACCCACGCGCCCCGGTCGGTCTCGATCACGATCACGACCTGCGCCGGGTCCGGCTCGCCGTCCTCGCCAAGGCAGGACGCGACCAGATCATGGAACCGGGCGATCCCGTCCACGCCCTCCGGCAGCCGCCGCCGGGCCAGCGTCCTGCCCGCATCATCCTGCACCACTACGTCATGGTGGCCCTCGGCCCAGTCGTCGCCAATGAACAGCAAGCCCTCATCCTCATTCCCGTACTATCCGTCATGTCCGGCAGCAGCAGGGAGAACCGCCAGCGCCCTAATGGATTCAGTGCTCACGGCCAGTGCCGGGCACGCCACCCCATCAGCAGTCCATCCTCCCCGGTAAGCCGGGCAGGGGCACGGTCTCACCCTAGGACTCAAGGTCCGGGGTTTCGCAGAGTGCTCACCCGCCGGCTGCTACCGGTTACAAGCCTCCCGCACCAGGCAACTCGCCCGGCACAGGTGACCCGCCAGTCCCCATTAGGGTTTCGCGGGCGTCGGCATCGATCTCCACCGCGGCCGCGTGCCCGATGCCGGCCTGCTCGAGTCCGAGCGCCTGGCCGCCTGCGCCCGCGCAGATCTCCGCGCAAGTCAGTGCCGTCATCGGCCCAGGTCCGTCATCAGCTCAGGTCCGTCATCGGCACTCCAGCGGTCGGATCACGATCGATTGTTCCGCCAAATCCGGACGCAGGCGCCCGGCCGCGCCGCCACCGGCTGCCCATCGCGCCGACGATGGACGTGGCACTCACCATCTGCCCGGGCCCCCGGTGGAGTAGCACGAGAGTCGGGCCCGGCACCATCGCGTCGCCATCGGCCACTAGGCCGCAGCCCTCGACGTCGACGTAGAGACCTACACCATCGACAACCACGCGCATGCCGGCACTATGGCGCCGGGACCACGACGGTGTCCGCGGTCGATCCAGGAGCCGTCGCGGTGACAGTGAGGAACCTCACCGCGCCGGCGCGCCGGCTCGCCTGGTCAGCTCGGCCAGGCCCGCCTGCCGCATCTCATCGACGGGCGCGGGCCTTCCGGTCATCAGCTCGACCTGGAGCGCGGCCTGGTACAGCAGCAGATCGAACCCGCCGACCACGGCGGCGCCGGCTTTCCTGGCCGCAGCGGCCAGCGCCGTCGGCCACGGGTGGTAGACCACGTCGAAGACCAGGCTGGGCACGGGGACCAGCTGAGCGAAAATTTGGGCCGCAAAATCGGCGGCGCCAGCCGGGACAGTCGAGATGATCAGGCGGGCGCCGGTCAGCGAGGACGACTCCAGTGGCCGGAGGGTCACGGCCACGCCGAGCCGGTCAGCCGCCGCGAGCAGGCCCCTAGCCCTGGCCGGATCCCGGACCGCCACCGCGGCGGACCGCTCGCCGAGGTCGCGCAGCGCGGCCAGCGCGGCGCACGCGGTCGCGCCGCCGCCGAGGATCAGCGCCGGGCCAGCCGAACCTGACCCGGATGCCGCCCGGCCCGCCTCGACGCCGTGCTCGGCCAGGGCGCGGACCATGCCGGGGACGTCGGTGTTGTAGCCGAGCCGCTGAGCGGCGGCGAACACCACCGTGTTGGCGCCGCCCACCTCGGTGACGAGGGGCTCGATCCGGTCGAGCAGCGGCAGCACGGTCCGTTTCAGCGGCATGGTCAGCGACAGCCCGGCCCAGTCCGGCCCGCACCGGTCGAGCAGCCCGGGCAGGCCAGCCTCGTCGCACTCGATCGGCTCGTAGCGCCACCAGGTCAGGCCGAGCGCCGCGTAGGCCGCGGTGTGCAGGACCGGTGAGAGCGAATGGCTGACCGGCGAGCCGAGCACGGCCGCCCGAACCCTCCGGCGATCGTCGGTGCTCAGCCCTGGAACTGCTGCTGCCATTGCTGGAACTGGGAATAGTCAGGCGTGAAGTAGGTCTTGCTTGGCTTGGTCCTCAGGTCGGTAATGAAGTACAGCCACGGGCCGTGCGGAGGATGCAGCGCTGCCTGGATAGCGGCCAGCCCAGGGCTGCCGATGGGGCCTGGCGGCAGACCGGTGTGGATATAGGTGTTGTAAGGCGTGTCTTTCTTGATCTGAGCGTTCGTCGCCGCCGTGCCATAGGTGTTCAGGCCGTAGAAAACCGTGCTGTCGAAGTGCAGCGCCATTCCTCGGCCCAGCCGGTTCCAGGCGACGCGGGCGACCTTCCCGAAGTCGCCGGGGCCGCTCTCGGCCTGCACCATGCTGGCGACGATGAGGACATGCCACGGGGTCGTATTGACGGTCTTGGCCTCGCTGGCCAGGTTGATGCTGGCGACCTTCTGATTGAACTCGCGCACCATGGCATGCAGGATCTGCAACGGTGTCTCGTGCGGCAGCAGCGTGTAGGTGTCCGGGAAGAGGAAGCCCTCGGCGGTGGAACCACCAGCCCAGGAAGGCAGCCCGAGCGAGGCTGGCGGATGATCGATGATCTGCATGAACTGGCTGGCTTTATAGCCGGTCCGCTTGGCAAAGATCGCGGCTATAGCGCTTGCGCGGGTGCCCTCGATGATCGTGACATTGTCCGCGAGCCGCGCCTTGGAACCCAGCAGGTACTTCACGGCCAGCGCCGCGTTCATGTGGTGGTGCAGCCGGTAGACGCCGGGCTGGAGGGTTCCGGTGGCAGCGGCGGCAGCGGTGTCGTAGGGCCGCACCGACATGATCACACCCTCGCTGACCAGCATGGGGCCTAGCCCCCCCAATGTGGCGCCTTCTGGAACCGTCACTTGTACCTGACCGGTACCGGCGCCCGCGTAGTCGCCGTAACGGTTCGTGATCCAGCGATTCACGAAGCTGTAGCCGATGGCTGCGGCGATACCGACGACCAGGATCACCACGAAGATCGCGACCGTGAAGGCGGCCTTGCCCCGGATCCGGCGGCGCTTGCGGCCGCGCGTACGGGTCCGGCTCCCGCCGCCGCCTGAGTCGCCTGAGTCGCCGCCACCCGCGCCGCCGCGGCCAAAGCGCCGTGAGAGCAGCCCGCCGTCCGCGTCATCGTGCCACTCGTCGTCGGCCGGATCCTCGCGCCACTCGGTGTAGCCGCCCTGGCCACCAGGGACATCCCCGCGCTCGGGAAGGCCCGGCTGGTTGCGATCCGGCCGCGGCCTGGCTGGCGGCGGCCCCGACATCCACCGGATGGTGCCCGAGTCGTGGGTGTTCGAATCTAGCTGTCCGGCGGGTTCGTCCTCGTCGTCGGCGCCGAAGGATCCCGGGTCGAGCCGGCCGAAGGTGGCGGAGTCGTCGCCGCCGTACGAGTCCGGCACGGCGCGGGGAAAGGCGCCGGAGTCGGCCCGGCCGAAGCTGCCCGTGTCCGGGCGGGCGAACGTACCCGATTCGGCCGGTCCGAACGTGCCGGTATCCGGCTCGGGGAATGATCCGCTCTCCGGGCCGCCGAGCGCCCCTGAGCCGTAGGATCCCGTCTCGGGCCGGAAGGCCCATCCGGCGTGCGAGCCCGTGTCGCTGTCAGGCCGGCTAGCCGACCCGGAGTCGGGACCGGCCCCGGCCGCTCCGGACTGGCCCGGCCACGGGTAGCTCGCTGTCGAGTCGGCGTCCTGCCCCGGCCCGAGCTCAGCTGGCCGGCGTACGCCGGCCAGCCCGCGCTGGCCGTTCGAGTCGTACGGCCCGGGGCCTCCCGCCTGCCCGTACGGATCCGGCGATCCGTACGCCGGCTCCTGGTGCGGGCCTGTCCCGTACGGGTCCCGGCCAGCCTCCTCGCCGTAGACGGCACCGCCGTACGGGTCGGTGCTGCTGACATCGGCTCGGCCTGATGCCCGTCCCGCGGAGTGACGGCCTCGTCCGGCCGGTCCGGCGTCGTAGTCCGCCTGGTCCTGGTAGCCGCCCGGCTCGCCATAGCCAGCCGGGTCACCGTAGCCAGCCTGATCGCCGTAGCCAGCCTGATCGCCGTAGCCGCCGGGCTCGGGGTAACCGCCTGGCTCGGGGTAACCGCCACGCGCGGGGTAGCCGCCGGACGCACCGTAGCCGCCGGGTGCGTCATAGTCGGCCTGCTCGCCATAGCCGCCCGGTGCGCCATAACCACCAGCCGCGCCATGGCCGCCGACCGGACCGTAGCCGCCGGCCGCATCGTGGTCAGCCTGGTCGCCGTAGCCGCCTGGCTCCCGGTAGCCGCCTGACTCGCCATAGCGAGGCTCGCCGTAGCCGGGATCGCCGTAGCCTTGGTCGCCGTAGCGGGATGCGCCATAGCCCGGATCGCCGTAACCGGCGGAGTCGCCATATCCGGCGGACCGGTCGTAGCCTCCCGGTTCCCCGTAGCCGGGCGCCTCTCCGTCGCCGCCGGGCCGGCCATAACCGTCGCGGGCCTGATATTCGCCCGGCCGCCCGTAACCGCCAGCAGCGTTTCCGCCAGCCCCGTATCCGCCGGTCCCGTACTCGCCATTCCCGCCCTGGCCGGCCCGGTACTCACCGGCCGTGTACCCGCCAGCAGGGGATTCGCCGGTGCGGTACTCGCCAGCACTGGGCGGATAGCCGCCCGCGCGGCCGTTGTAGCCGGCCCGCTGGTCGTAGTCTTCCTCGTCACCGGGGTCAGGATCGGGTCCGCGCCGACCGCTGCGAGCCCAGTGCCCGCCGTCCGCCGTCATGAGTTGCCGCCCTGCCTCGCGCCGAGAAGCTCGCCAGGGGGGTTCCCCGTCTGACGCTCGGCATCGAGCGCTTCCTGAAGCAGCAGTGCCGCGGCAGCCTGGTCGATCACCGTACGGCGCTCCTTGGAATTGCGGCCGCCCTGACGTAGCGCGGCATGGGCGATGACTGTGGTGAAACGTTCGTCGACGAGCCTGACTGGCGTAGGCGCGGTGATGTCCGCGAGCGCTTCGGCAAAGTATCGTACCTGGTCAGCGGCCTGTCCAGCCTTTCCAGAAAGGCTCGTCGGAAGCCCGACGACAATCTCGATCACATGCCGGTCAGTCGCCAGAGCCGCGATCTCGGCAAGATCGCCGCGACCGCGGCGCACCGTCGTCAGCGGGCTGGCCAGGAGCCCATCCGGGTCGCAGCCGGCGATCCCGATCCGAGCCGATCCGACGTCGACGCCAAGCCTGACGCCGGTCCTCAACGCGTCGGGCTCCAGGTGCCTGGTCTCAGAAGTGGCACAACTCGGCTGCAGCACGATCTCACGTTACGCTACCCGACGGACCGATGCCGTCAATAACATCCCGAACCGCACTAAACGCCGCCGCTAGTGCCTGAGCCGTCTGCGCGCCCATCGCCGCGCCCCCGCCCTGGGCGATATCGTCCCGGCCACCGCCACGGCCGCCGAGCACGCCGGTGGCCGTGGCGATCAGCGAGCCAGCCGCGAGGCCCCGCGCCCTGGCCGCGTCGGTCAGGGCGATCACGACCGCCGGCCGGTCCGCCGGAACTCCGGCGGTCACGACCACGCCCGGCCGGTCGGGCGGCATCTGGCCGCGGATGTCGAGCGCGAGCTTGCGGATGCCGTCAGGTGGCGTGCCGTCTGGCACCTGATGGGCGACGTACACGACGCCGTTCACGTTGTCCGCGCGCGCGACGAGGTCGGTGGCGACATTCGCGAGCTGCGCCGAGCGCATCCGGGCGATGTCGCGCTCCGCGTCGCGTAGCTTGGTCACGATCCCGGCGATCCGGTCCGGCAGGTCCGCGCGCGGCGCCTTGAGCTGCTCGGTGAGCTGGCTCACCAGCAGGCTCTCCCTGGCGAGGAAGCGGAAGGCGTCGATACCGACCAGGGCCTCGACCCGCCGGACTCCGGAGCCGATCGAGGACTCCCCGAGGATCTTGATCAGGCCGAGCTGGCCCGACCTCGCCACGTGGGTGCCGCCGCACAGCTCACGCGAGTAGTCACCCACCTCGACCACCCGGACCTGCTCGCCGTACTTCTCCCCGAAGAGCGCCAGCGCTCCCATCGCCCGCGCCTCGCTGATCGAGGTGTGGAACGCGCGGACGTCGAGATCGTTGATCAGGACCTCGTTCACCTCGTCCTCCGCGTCAGCGAGCACCGCGGGAGGCACCGCGCCGATCGCGGTGAAGTCGAACCGGAAGCGGCCAGGCGAGTTCTCCGAGCCCGCCTGGGCCGCCGACTCGCCGAGCGCACCACGGAATGCCCGGTGCACCAGGTGCGTCGCGGTGTGGGACCGGGAGACCGCCCGCCGCCGCTCGATGTCGATCTCGGTGTGCACCATATCGCCGACAGTGATCTCACCGGCCGTGACCCGGCACCGGTGCACGATCAGCCCGGGCACCGGCGCCTGCACGTCGAGCACCTCGACGGTCGCGCCGTCGCTCGCGCTGCTGCCCGCCGACCGGATGATGCCCATGTCGGCGAGCTGGCCGCCGCCCTCCGCGTAGCACGGCGTCCGGTCGAGGACGACGTCGACCTCGCTGCCGGCGCCCGCGGCTGGCACCGATGCGCCGGCCACCAGCAGGCCGATGACCGTTCCGTCGGACGCGATCTCGTCGTAGCCGGTGAAGATCACCTTGCCGGATCGCTCCAGGAACTGAGCGAAGACCGAGATGTCAGCGTTGCCGGTCTTCTTCGCGGCGGCGTCATCCTTCGCCCGCTGCCGCTGCTCGGACATCAGGCGGCGGAACTCGGTCTCGTCGACGGTCAGGCCCTGCTCGGCCGCCATCTCCAGCGTCAGGTCGATCGGGAAGCCGTAGGTGTCGTGCAGCTGGAACGCCTGCCCGCCGGCCAGCGTCCGCTCGCCCCGGCGGGTCACCTCCTCCACTGCCGCGTCGAAGATCGCGGTGCCGGTCCGCAGCGTGCCACCGAACGCCGCTTCCTCGGCGTCGAGCACGGTGTGGATGTTGGGCGCGTCCCTGATCAGCTCGGGGTACTGGTCGCCGAGCGCGCTGATCGCGACTGACGAGAGCTCGTTCAGGTAGCGCTCGCCCGATCCGCCGCGGCCGCCGTCGCCGCCGCGCTGGGATCCGGCGAGCAGCCGCAGGTTCCGCACGCTGCGCCGGACGATCCGGCGGAGCACGTAGCCGCGGCCCTCGTTAGACGGGATGACGCCGTCGGCGACGAGCATCACCGAGGCCCTCACATGGTCGGCCACGACGCGAAGCGCAACATCGGTGACGTGGTCGCGGCCGTACTTCTGCTCGGTCAGCTCGGCGGCCCGCTCGAGCACCTTCCACATGGTGTCGACTTCGTAGATGTTGTCGACGCCCTGGAGCAGTGCCGCCATCCGCTCCAGGCCCATGCCGGTATCGATGTTGCGCGACGGCAGCGGTCCCTGGGTGTCGAAGTCCACCTTGCTCCGGACCGCGCTGAGCTGGTACTGCATGAACACGAGGTTCCAGACCTCGAGATAGCGGTCCTCGTCAGCCTCGGGACCGCCTTCGCGGCCGTACTCGGGGCCGCGGTCGTAGTAGATCTCCGAGCACGGGCCGCCAGGACCCGGCACGCCCATGTGCCAGTAGTTGTCCGCCAGGCCGCGGCGCTGGATCCGGTCCGCCGGCACGCCGACCCAGTCGTGCCAGATCGAGTACGCCTCGTCGTCGCCGGTGTAGACGGTCGCCCAGAGCCTGCTCTCACCGAACCCGAATCCGCCGTCGGACTCCGGCCTGGTCAGCAGCTCCCAGGCCAGCGGGATGGCCTGTTCCTTGAAGTAGTCGCCGAAGGAGAAGTTGCCGAGCATCTGGAAGAACGTGGCGTGCCTGGTGGTCTTGCCGACCTCTTCGATGTCCGGCGTCCGCACGCACTTCTGCGCGCTGACAGCGCGCGGGAAGGGCGGTACGCGCTGACCGAGGAAGTACGGCTTGAACGGGACCATCCCGGCGTTGACCAGCAGCAGCGTGGGATCCTCCGCGACCAGGCTGGCCGAGGGGACGACGGTGTGCCCGCGCTGCGCGAAGTAGTCAAGGAAACGGCGGGCGATCTCTGCCGACTCCATCAGCGGCCATCCTTAGGGTTGTCGCTTGCCTGCGGTCCGCGCCGTGGCCCGGGCCTCGCTAGCCTACGAGCGTATTGCCTGAACCGACGGAAAGCCGATTCATATGTCGCGGTGCCGGTCCATGTACTCGGCCATCCCGGCCCGGACATCGCGAACGAACGCCACGGTTCCGGCACCGGCGTCGCTGGCCGGCGCTCGCCGCGCGGGCACCGAACCTCCTGCCCGGCGGCCCAGCGGGGCCAGCAGGTCACCGTGCGGCAGCAGTGACTTCGCTGCCCTCGTCAGCCGCCGGTAGCCGGTGATGCCGAGAACCGCGCCGATCGCCAGCCAGATCATCCGCCTGATCATCGCCGCGCCCGATCGGGCAGCGCCCTGACCTGTGCCGTCCCGCCCTCCGCACGGAGCTCAGCGACAGGGCGGCCTGCCCTGCGGATCGCCATCGCGCGCCGGACGCCATGGCCGGCCGCGGCGAGGCGCAGCACCGGAGCACCGAGGCCCGAGGCGATCAGCCGCGCGGTCCCGGCGACGGCGGCAACCTGCTCGGAGAGCTCGGACATGCTCGCGGCAACCTCGTCGACGCCGTCAGCCAGGGCACCTGTCCGCGCGAGCTGCTCGTCCGCCCGCTCGACCGCGGCGCGGGTGCGCTGAAGCAGATCGTCTGCACCGGCCTGATAGCTGGTCACCATCGAGGTCGCCGCCGTGATGAGCCTGGCCAGCTTGGCGAGCACGTAGACAGCCGCGCACACGCCGACCGCGAAGAACGCAGCAGCGATCAGCGCTGCCAGCTGCCCCGCGTTCATCGGCACCGCTCCCTCCTGGCCCAGGTCGCTGTCACTGGGCCTGACCCTACCGTCTGCCGCGCTATCGCTTGCCGCGCTGGCGGGTTTCAACCTTCACCCTCGCCTGGCGCTGGCTCGCGCTGGCTGTCGGCCGAGCCGTCGAGCACCGACCTGATCCGCTCGACCCGGTCGGCGTACCTGGCCTCGGCGCCGTGCCGTGACGGCTCGTAGTACCGCCGGCCGGCCGCGGCCTGCGGCAGGTAGTCCTGCCTGACGATCCCCTCGGCGAAGTCGTGCGGGTACAGGTACCCCTTGCCGTGGCCGAGCCTGGCCGCCCCGCGGTAACTGGCGTCCCGCAGGTGGGCCGGCACCGGACCCGACCGCCCCGACCGCACATCATCGGCCGCCGCGCCGATCGCCTTGATGACCGCGTTCGACTTCGGCGCCAGCGCCAGGTGGATCACCGCCTGGGCCAGGTTGATCCGCACCTCGGGCAGGCCGACGAACTCGACTGCCTGGGCCGCCGCCAGCGCCACGGACAGGGCCGACGGATCGGCCATCCCGACATCCTCGCTGGCATGCACGATCAGCCGCCTGGCGATGAACCTCGGATCCTCGCCGGCCTCGATCATCAGCGCCAGGTAGTGCAGCGCGGCATCCACGTTGCTGCCCCTGATGCTCTTGATGAACGCGCTGATCACGTCGTAGTGCTGGTCCCCGGCCCGGTCGTAGCGGACCGCGACCCGGTCCACGGCACGCTCGAGCACCGCGGTGTCGATCACGCCGCCCGCCGGCAGCCCGAGGGCGGCGGCCTCGAGGTAGGTCAGCGCCCGCCTGGCGTCTCCCCCGGCCAGCCGCAGCAGTTCCTCGGCGGCCTCGCTGGCCAGCGTCACGGCCCCGCCGAGCCCGCGCTCGTCCGCGACCGCCAGGTCCAGCAGCGCCCGCATGTCCTCGTCGGGCAGCGGCCGCAGGGTCAGCAGCAGCGAGCGGGAGAGCAGCGGCCCGACGACCGAGAACGACGGGTTCTCGGTCGTCGCGCCGACGAACGAGACCCACCGGTTCTCGACCGCGGGCAGCAGGGCATCCTGCTGTGCCTTGTTGAACCTGTGCACCTCATCGATGAACAGCAGCGTCTGGCTGCCGGTCAGGCCAAGCTCGGCGCGGGCGGCCTCGATCGCCGCCCGGACCTGGCTCACTCCAGCCGAGACGGCGGATAGCTCGACGAACCGGCGGCTGGTCACCTGGCTGAGCACGTAGGCGAGCGTGGTCTTGCCGGTGCCGGGCGGTCCCCAGAGCAGCACGGACATCGGCGCGGCATGCTCGACCAGCTTGCGCAGCGGCGAGCCCTCGGCGGTCAGGTGCGGCTGGCCGCGCACCTCGTCGAGGTTTCTCGGCCGCATCCGGACCGCGAGCGGGGCGACCGCCCTGGCCGCCTCCTCGCCCGCAGCGTCGAACAGGCTCGCGCCCTGCTGCGATCGTGCATCCTTTGCGGTCACGGCTTGACCATACTCTGGGGCACTCCCGATCAGCTGGAATCAGATGCCACCTTGACCGGCGGCGGAGGCGGGGCGGGCGCCGCGGGCGCCGCGACGACGTCCACGCCGGCCTCCTTGCGCTGCGCCACCGTGATCGGCGTCGGCGCCCCGGTCAGCGGGTCGTTGCCCGACGCCGCCTTCGGGAACGCGATGACATCCCTGATCGACTCCCGGCCGGTGAGCAGCATCAGCATCCGGTCCCAGCCGAACGCGATGCCGCCGTGCGGCGGCGGCCCGTAACGCAGCGCGTCGAGCAGGAAGCCGAACTGCGACCGCGCCTCGTCCCGTGACAGCCCGATCGCGTCGAAGACCTGCTGCTGCATGTCGGGACGGTGAATGCGGATCGACCCGCCGCCGATCTCGGTCCCGTTGCAGACGAGGTCGTAGGCGTCGGCCAGCGCACCGCCCGGCTCGGTGGTGAACTTGTCCGCCCATTCCCGCAGCGGCGAGGTGAACGGGTGATGCACCGCGGTCCAGCCGCCTTCCCCGTCCTCTTCGAACATCGGCGCGTCGACCACCCAGGTGAACGCCCACGCCGTGGGATCGATCAGCCCGCACCGCGCGCCGATCTCCAGCCGGGCCGCGCCGAGCAGGCTCCTGGCGGCGTTCGGCGTTCCCGCGGCGAAGAACACGCAGTCACCCGGCCCGGCTCCGGTCGCGGCGGGGAGCCCGCCGCGCTCGGACTCCGAGAGGTGCCTGGCCACCGGGCCCGCGTCGGAGACCGAGCCGTCGGGGCCGATCAGCACGTAGGCCAGTCCCCTGGCCCCGCGCGACCTGGCCCAGTCCTGCCAGCCGTCGAGTTCCTTCCGCGACTGCGCGGCGCCGCCCGGCATCACGACGGCGCCGACGTGCTGAGCCTGGAACACCCGGAAGCCGCTGCCGGCGAAGTAGTGCGTCAGGTCGATCAGCTCGCAGCCGAACCGCAGGTCAGGCTTGTCCGAGCCGAACCTGGCCATCGCGTCGCCATAGGTCATCTGAGGGATGGGGCGGGCAATCTCGTACCTGGCGATCTCCCGCCACAGCCGCTGGACCAGGTCCTCGGCGACCTCGATGATGTCGGCGCGGGTGACGAACGACATCTCGAGGTCGACCTGGGTGAACTCGGGCTGCCGGTCGGCCCGGAAGTCCTCATCGCGGAAGCAGCGCACGAGCTGGTAGTAGCGTTCCAGGCCGGAGACCATCAGCAGTTGCTTGAACAGCTGCGGCGACTGCGGCAGCGCGTACCAGCTGCCGGGCTGCAGCCGCACCGGGACCAGGAAGTCCCTGGCGCCCTCCGGGGTCGACCTGGTCAGGAACGGTGTCTCCACGTTCACGAAGTTGTGGTCCCGCATCACGTCGCTGACCAGGTAGGCCGCAGTCGATCTGGCGCGCAGCGCAGCCGCCATGTCGGCCCGCCTGATGTCCAGGTACCGGTACCTGAGCCTGACTTCCTCGTTGAGCTCGGCGTGCCCGTCGATCGGGAACGGCAGCGGATCGCACTCGGCGAGTATCTCGATCTGCTCGGCGGCGACCTCGACCTCGCCGGTCGGCAGCTCGGGATTCTCGTTCCCGGCCGGCCGGCGCCGCACCTCACCGGTGACCTGCACGCAGAACTCGGCCCGCAGCTCGTGCGCGACGTCCTCCTGCCGCACCACGACCTGGACGACGCCGCTGGCGTCGCGCAGGTCGATGAAGACCACGCCGCCGTGGTCTCTGCGCCGCGCGACCCAGCCCGCGAGCGTGACCTGCTGCCCCGCCTGTGAAGGGCGCAGCGCGCCAGCCTCGTGCGTGCGGATCATCTCTCGACCCAGCCCTTCTGTCGGCAACCTAACCAGCTAACCCGCGTTCACAGCCCCCTGGCCGGGCCCGATGCGGGCGCGAGCCCAGCCAGGAAGGGATTGGTCACCCGCTCCGCCCCGATCGTCGTCTGGGGCCCGTGGCCCGAGAGCACGACGGTCTCGTCCGGTAGCGGAAGGCAGACCCTGGCCAGGCTATCGAGAATCGTCTGGTAATCGCCGCCAGGCAGGTCCGTACGCCCGATCGAGCCGGCGAACAGCAGATCGCCGGTGAACACCGTGTCGGGCAGCCGGAACGTCACCGACCCTGGGGTGTGGCCGGGAGCGTGATCGACAACCAGGCTGACTCCGGCCAGGTCGAGCGTCGTCGCGTCGGCGAGCTCGAGCACCTCGTCCGGCTCGGCGAACGTGATGCCGCCGAAGAGCTGCTGGCCTGCCATCAGGGACAGTCCCCTGGCCGGATCACTGAGCAGCGCCCGGTCGGCCGGGTGAATGTAGGCCGGGATGCCCTTCGCGCCGCAGACCGGTGCTACCGACCAGATGTGGTCGATGTGCCCGTGCGTGGCGAGCACCGCGGCGGGCCGCAGCCGGTACCGGGAGAGGATCTCCTCGATGCCGTCCTCGGCATCCTGGCCAGGATCTATGATCAGGCACTCCTCGCCAGGTCCGGATGCCACGATGTAACAGTTCGCGGCGAACGATCCGGCGGGAAATCCGGCGATCAGCACGGTGACCTCCTGACCGGGCGCGAGTAGCAGATCGGATCGCAGTCCAGGTACGCCCGGCGACTGGTTCGCGACGCAGACCAGGCTAGCGCCAGTTACAAGACGGCTCGGTTGGTGCGTCGAACCGATAACACAGGGCGTAGGCACTTGCCTGGCCCGGATACCATGCGCGAAGTTTTTCAGTGGCATCACTACCGGTTGATAACGGGAGGGTTGGACGGGTGGCGGGTAAGCAGGAGCGCCAGCGCAAGCTGGCCAGGGAGCGCTATGAGCGCCGGATAGCCCGTGAGGCCGAACGGCAGCAGCGGGCCCGCAAGACGGCGCAGTGGGTGTCAGCGGGCCTGGTCCTGCTCGTCCTGGCCGGGGTCGTGGCCTTCACGGTCGTGCACCTGAGCAGCGCGAGCGCCAAGCCGTCAGCGGCGTCCTCGCCGGGCGCGTCGGCCAGCCCCACGCTCAGCGCCAGCCCGACGGCGACGCCCAGCCCGACGGCGTCCGGGGCGGCCGCGGCGTGCGCCTACACCAAGAGCCCGCCCGTGTCCAAGAACGTCGGGCTGCCGCCGGCCAAGCCCGACCTGAAAGCGACCTACCAGGCGACGATCAAGACCAACCGCGGCAATATCGTCATCAACCTGCTGAACTCCAAGGCCCCGTGCACGGTCAACTCGTTCGTCTACCTGGCCAGCAAGAGCTACTTCAGCAACACTCATTGCCACCGCCTCACGACCAGCGGCATCTTCGTCCTGCAGTGTGGTGACCCGACCGGTACGGGCAGCGGCGGACCCGGTTACAAGTTCAACGACGAGAACCTGGCGGGCGCGACCTACCACCAGGGGACGGTGGCGATGGCCAACGCCGGGCCCAACACCAACGGCAGCCAGTTCTTCCTCGTCTACAAGGACACGTCGCTGTCGCCCGCGTATACGCCGTTCGGCACGATCGTGAGCGGGCTGGGCGTGGTCCAGAAAGTGGCTGCGGCAGGGACTGACAACGGGACAGGTGACGGCCATCCTAAGGAAAAGGTCGTCATTGAGAGCGTGACCATCAAGAAGACCTGATTAGACATGCCAGACCGGGCATGCCCCTAGTCAGGTACCGAGCTGGAGGTAAGCGGTGAGCACCGAAAGCCATCAGTGGGGCCGGGTAGCCGACGACGGAACCGTCTACGTTCGCACCTCAGAAGGTGAGCGCGTGGTCGGGATCTGGCAGGCAGGCAGCCCCGACGAGGCGCTCGCCTTCTTCACCCGCCGGTACGACTCCCTGGCCACCGAGGTCATCCTGCTCGAGAAGCGGATCACGACCACCGACCTCGCGCCCGGTCAGGCCAAGGCGACCATCGCCCGGCTGCACGCCGCCATCGCCGAGGCCAAGGCTGTCGGCGACCTGGAGGGACTCAAGCGCAGGCTGGACTCGCTCTCCGAGCGGGCCGACCAGCGCCAGCAAGAGCACAAGGCGGCGCGGGACCGCGCCAGGATCGAGGCGATCGAGGTCAAGGAGCGGATCGTCGCCGAGGCCGAGAAGCTCGCCGCCGAGGCGACGCACTGGAAGTCCAGCGGAGACCGGCTCAAGGAACTGCTGGACGAGTGGAAGGCGGCGCCGCACGGCGACCGTCAGGCCGAGGCAGCGCTGTGGAAGCGGATGTCGGCTGCGCGCAGTGCCTTCGCCAAGCGCCGCAAGGGCTACTTCGCCGCACTCGAGGAAGAGCGCGAGGGCGTGCGGGAACGTAAGCAGGAACTCGTCAGGCGGGCCGAGGAGCTCTCCTCCTCGACCGACTGGGCCGCGACCGCGGCCGCCTACCGCGAGCTGATGGCGTCGTGGAAGGAGGCGGGTCGCGCCGACCGGGCTGCGGAAGACGAGCTGTGGAAGCGGTTCAGGGCCGCCCAGAGCACCTTCTTCGATGCCCGGTCCGCCGCGATGTCGGCGAAGGACAGCCAGCTACGGGAGCGAGCCACGGCCAAGGAGGAACTGCTCGCCGAGGCCGAGCGGCTGCTCCCGGTGACCGACCCCAAGACCGCCAGGGCCGCGCTGCGCTCGATCCATCAGCGCTGGGACAAGATCGGTGCCGTCGCCAGGGACTCGCAGGAGCGGCTCGAAGGCGGCCTGAAGAAGGTCGACGACGCGGTGCGCAAGGCCGAGGACATCCAGTGGCGCCGGACCAACCCCGAGGCACTGTCCCGGGCCAGGGACACGATCGACCAGATCCGCAAGACGATCCACAACCTGGAAGGCCAGCTCGAGCAGGCGAATGAGAAGGGCGACGAGGCCGCCCGCCAGCGCGCCACGTCGGCACTGCAGACGAGGCGGGCCTGGCTCGCCGAGGCCGAGAAGACCCTCGCCGACCTCACCAGCTGACGAGCGCGACCGACCGCGCCGACGCGGCTCACCCAGCCCGCCGACGCGGCTCACCCAGCCCGCCTACGCGGCTCACCCAGCCCGCCGAGGCCGCGCCGCGCCCAGCCCGCCGGCGCTGCTCCCGGCCCCGCAGGGCCTCATGATCGTGGACGACTTTCAGAACGTGGTCGATTGTCAGCGCCTGGAACTGAAAATCGTCCGGGTTCTGACTAACGTCCACGATCATGGTCCGGCAACGGCCGCGACGAGCGCGGCAGGGGTCGGCCCGGCGTCGGCGCGGGCTAGAACCGCGCCCGAGGACGCACCCGGCCTGCCGAGCCCGATGTTGTCCGCGATGGACACGCTGGGCCCTCGGACGGACGGATCGCGGCGGCGGGACCAGCGTGAGCCGCTCTGTTTGCTGATATCGCGAGTTCGGCGACCGTAAAAGGTACAAACTACCCGCGAATCTGACGCGTAGTCATGACATGTCGTCGGCGCGGGTTTGGCCGAGGCGCCCAATTCGGGCAGATGCTGCTTAACTGGTGACGCGATGGGCGTCGTAGACGCCGTCGATGGTGCGCACGGCCCGCAGCACGTGGCGCAGATGCTCCGGATCGCCCATCTCGAAGGTGAACTTGCTCAGCGCGACCTGGTCGCGGCGCGTCGTGACCGAGGCGGACAGGATGTTCACGTGCTGCTCGGAGATCGACCTGGTGATATCAGAGAGCAGCCCGGTGCGGTCCAGCGCCTCGACCTGGATCGCGGCGAGGAAGCGCGAACTCTCCCGCGGCGCCCAGTGCACATTGACCATTCGCTCGGGTTCCGACTGGATCAGGTGCGCGATGTTGACGCAGTCGGTGCGGTGCACCGACACGCCGTTGCCCCTGGTGACGAATCCGGTGATCTTGTCGCCCGGCACCGGCGTGCAGCACTTGGACAGCCTGGCCCAGACGTCGGCGGCTCCCTCGACATTGACGCCAGAGTCGCCGGTCACCGGCCGCGGGGTCGGCTGCCTGGTGAGGACGGTGGCCTCGGCCAGGTCCTCCTGCGCGCCGGCCAGGCCGCCCGCCGACTTGACCAGCTTGGACACGACCGACTGGGCACTGACGTGACCGTCGCCGATGGCCGCGTACAGACCGGACAGGTCCGGGTAGCGGAGTTCCATCGCGATCGCCTGGAGCGCGTCGGCGCTGGCGAGCCGCTGCAGCGGCAGGCCCTGTTTGCGCATGGTCCGCGCGATCATCGCCTTGCCGGTGTCGGCCGAGGCCTCGCGCCGCTCCTTGGAGAACCAGTGCTTGATCTTGTTGCGGGCCCTAGCGCTCTTGACGAAGCCGAGCCAGTCCTGGCTCGGACCGGCATCGGGGGCCTTGGAGGTGAGGATCTCCACGGTCTCGCCGTTGGACAGCGGCGACTCGAGGGGCACGAGCCGACCGTTGACCTTGGCCCCGACGGTGCGGTGGCCCACCTCGGTGTGGATCGCGTAGGCGAAGTCGACCGGCGTCGCGTCCTGCGGCAGCGCGATCACCTCGCCGCGCGGCGTGAACACGTAGACCTCGGCGCTGCCGACCTCAAACCGCAGCGACTCGAGGAACTCGGCCGGGTCCGCGGTTTCGCGCTGCCAGTCGACGAGCTGCCGGAGCCAGGCCAGGTCGGACGGACTGCGGCCGGTCGCGACCTCCTCCTTGTACTTCCAGTGCGCGGCGACGCCGTACTCCGATCGCCGGTGCATGCCCCAGGTCCTGATCTGCAGCTCGACTGGCTTGCCGCCCGGGCCGATCACTGTCGTGTGCAGCGACTGGTACATGTTGAACTTCGGCATCGCGATGTAGTCCTTGAACCGGCCGGGAACCGGGTTCCATCGCGCGTGCACGGAGCCGAGCACCGCGTAGCAGTCGCGCACGGTGTCGACCAGGATCCTGATGCCGACCAGGTCGTAGATCTCGTCGAAGCCGACATTCCTGGCGATCATCTTCTGGTAGACCGAGTACAGATGCTTCGGCCGGCCAGTCACCTTCGCCTTGATCTTCGCCTCCCGCAGGTCGGCGTAGACCTCATCGATCACTTCCTGGATGAACGCCTCCCGGCGCGGAGCGCGCTCGGAGACGAGCCGGGCGATCTCGTCATATCGCTTCGGGAACAAGGTCGCGAAGGCCAGATCCTCGAGTTCCCACTTGACCGTGTTCATCCCGAGCCGGTGCGCGAGCGGGGCGTAGATCTCCAGCGTCTCGCGTGACTTCTGCTCCTGCTTCGGCCTGGGCAGGTAGCGCAGGGTGCGCATGTTGTGCAGCCGGTCGGCGAGCTTGATGACGAGCACCCTGATGTCGCGGGACATCGCGACGACCATCTTGCGGACGGTCTCGGCCTGGGCGGCCTCGCCGTACTTGACCTTGTCCAGCTTGGTCACGCCGTCGACCAGGGTCGCGATGTCCTCGCCGAAGTCGCGGCGCAGCTCGTCGAGGGTGTACGGGGTGTCCTCGATAGTGTCGTGCAGCAGCGCCGCGCACAGCGTGTCGTGGTTCATGCCCAGCTCGGCCAGGATGGTGGCCACGGCGAGCGGGTGCGTGATGTAGGGATCGCCGCTCTTGCGCGACTGATTCGCGTGGTACTTCGCCGCCACCTCGTACGCCCGCTCGATCAGCCGGATGTCGGCCTTCGGATGCGTGGTGCGTACCGTTCTGATCAGCGGTTCGAGCACCGGATTGACGCCGCCGCGGGACGCGCCGAACCGGCCGAGCCGGCGCCTGACCCCGGCGTGACCCGACCCGGACGATCCGGAGCCGAACCCGTCCGGGGTCGACAGGTCGCGCGGCATCGACCGGGTGGGCGAGTTGGTCGCGCTGGCCTCCGTGCCACTCTCAGCCGGGGCGGTGTCGTTGTCGGGCGGCGCGCTGCCATTGCCGGACGGAGCTTCGGCCCCGGGCGCTGGCTGGGTGTCGGGTAGCTGCGTGTCGGGTAGCTGCGTGTCGGGTAGCTGGGCGCCGGATGACTCGGTGCCGGATGGCTGGGTGTCGGACCGGCTATCGGGCGCGCCAACTGCCCGGGTCACCCCATTGCCAGCCACGGGCAGCTCTCGGTCTTCAGGGCCTTGCCCCGCGGCCTCCTGGGTGACTCCGCTTCCGGCCTTTCCAGCCGTTGCAACGTCACCGGCCACTGCCGCTCCTCGCGTCAGTTGAAGTCACTAGTGTATCCGCGGTGTGACCTGTCGTGAGCCAGGCCGACACAGCCGACGAGCGAGGCAGGCACCGCCGGCGGCCCCGGGCATGCACAGCCGACGAGCAAGGCAGGCACCGCCGACGCCCCCCCGGGGGCAGGCGATCCTGGCAGCCGATGTCAGCGGGTCACAGGCCGAGCAGCGCGCGGATCTCCACGCCGGGCAGGCTGGCCCGGCCGCCGAGGAAGCCGAGCTCGATCAGGACGCTGAGCGAGACCACCTCGGCGCCGCTGCGCCTGACCAGCTCGGCGGTCGCCGCGGCAGTGCCGCCGGTGGCGAGAACGTCGTCGATCATCAGCACCCGGTCACCCGGCGCGAACGCGTCCAGATGGACCTCGACCGTCGCAGTGCCGTACTCCAGCTGGTACGTCTCAGCATGCGTCGGGCCTGGCAGCTTGCCGAGCTTGCGCACCGGCACGAAGCCGACGCCGAGCTTGCAGGCGACCGGAGCGGCGAGAATGAAACCGCGGGCCTCGATCCCGGCGACCTTGTCGATCCGGTCGTGACCGGCTGCCAGCGCGTTGATCGTCGCGGCGAACCCGGACGCGTCAGCGAGCAGCGGCGTGATGTCCTTGAACACCACGCCGGGCTGCGGATAGTCGTGGACGTCCCTGATCAGGCTGCGCAGCACGGCGGCGATATCGGCGGGATCCCGGACGGCCGACACAGCTGACGCAGCCGACGGGCCGCGGGCGGCCGCCGACGAATCATCACGGCCAGAGCCCGCCGGCGAGTCAGCCTCGCCAGCGCCCGCCTCGGTCGCGGACACCGCAGCCTACCTGCGCTTCTTCTTGCCTGACGGGCGCCGCTGCGACGCGCTGGGCCGCCGCGGCTGCTGCCGTGGCCCGGACGCGGGCCGGGGCGCTGCGGAACCACCGGCGGGACGCGCCGCAGTCACCGGCGCTGCCTGAGCATCGACGTCCTCGACCGTCGCCTCTGGTATCTCGGCGCCGTCCTGGACCACCTCGCCGGCACCGGTCGCATTGCCGACGGCGACCTTGGCCTGCCGCTTGGCGCTGCTTGCCCGCTGGGCGATCTGCTTGCGCAACTGCTTGTACGCCGGCTCGCGCTCCTTCAGGTCGACCAGTACCGGCGTGGCGATGCAGATCGAGGAGTACGTGCCGGACAGCATGCCGACGAACAGCACCAGGGACAGGTCCTTCAGCTCGCCGTTGCCGAGCAGGAAGACGCTGACCGCCAGGATCGAGACGACGGGCAGCAGCGCGATCACCGAGGTGTTGATCGACCGGACCAGGGTCTGGTTCAGCGCCAGGTTCGCGGCCTCGCTATAGGCGGTCCGCCGGGTGGCGAGCAGCCCCGCCGTGTTCTCCCTGACCTTGTCGAAGACGACCACCGTGTCGTACAGCGAGTAACCGAGGATGGTCAGCAGGCCAATCACGGTCGCCGGGCTGACCTCGAAGCGCAGCAGAGCATAGACGCCGATCGTGATCACGATGTCGTGCACCAGCGCCACGAGAGCAGCCGTCGCCATCCGCCACTCGAAGGCGATCGACAGGTAGAGCACGATCACGACGAGGAAGGCGATCAGCGCCTCGATGGCTTTCTGCGAGATCTGGCTGCCCCAGCTCGGTCCGATCGACTGGAGGCTGACCTGGTTCGCCGGCAGGTGGAACCTGGCCGCGATCGCGTTCTGGACCCCGTACTGGGTCGTCGTGCTCAGGACCGGAGTTTGCACGGTCCAGCTGGTCCCGCCCTCCTTCTGGACGGTAATGGTGCTGCCGGTGCCCGCCGCAACCACGGTGTTCGTCACCTGCGTGGATGTCGCCGCGGGAGCCTTGAACTTGTAGACTGAACCGCCCTTGAAGTCCACGCTGAAGTTGAGGTGGAAGACGAGCAGCGCCACGACGCTGACCAGCAAGATCGCGCCGGAGATCCGGTACCAGAGCTGCTGGCGGCCAACGAAGTCGAACGACACCTCGCCGCGGTACAGCCGACCGCCGATGCTGCCGAGCCTGGACATCACGCCTCCTTCGGGGTGGTCCGGGCCACGGTGGCCGATGCGGCAGTCGCCGCGCTGCCGGTTGCTGGCCTCGCCGTCGCGGTGCGCGAGCCCCGCCAGGGCGACTTCGCTCCGAGCCTGGCCGGGTCAAGACCTGACCACTTGTGACCGCGGCCGAAGAACTCGGTCCTGGCGAGCAGGGAGACCATCGGCTTGGTGAACAAGAACACGACGACAATGTCGATCAGCGTAGTCAGTCCGAGAGTGAACGCGAAGCCCCTGACGTCGCCGATCGCGATGATGTACAGCAGCAGGGCAGCGAGGAACGAAACCGTGTCGGAGACCAGGATGGTCCGCCTGGCCCGCTGCCAGCCGCGCTCGACGGCAGCCCGCAGCGACCGGCCCTCCCTGACCTCGTCCCGCAATCGCTCGAAGTACACGACGAACGAGTCGGCGGTGATGCCGATCGCGACGATCAGACCGGCCACGCCGGCCAGCGAGAGCGTGAAGCCCTGATACTTGGAGAGCATGATGACCGAGAGCCAGGTGATCAGCGCGGCTGTCGCCAGGCTGAGCACCGACACGATCGCCAGGCCCCGGTAGTACAGGAACGAGTAGATCACCACCAGCAGCAGGCCGATGGCCGCGGCGATCAGTCCAGCCGTGAGCTGGGAGGCGCCGAGCTGCGGGGAGATCGAGGTGGTCGACTGCGGAACGAACGCCAGCGGCACGGCGCCGTACTTGAGCACGTTGGTCAGTGACGTCGCCTGAGCGTGCGTGAAGCTGCCGCCCGGCCCGGTGATCTCGCCGTTGCCCGTCGCGATCGCGCCTGTGACCTGCGGGGCCGAGACGACCTTGCCGTCCAGCACGATCGCGAACTGGTCAAGGACCGAGGTTTCGGTACCCGTCTGCGGGTTGAAGTACTTCTGGTACATCTGCGAGGTCAGGTCACCGAAGGCCTTCTGGCCCTTGCCGTCCAGATTGAAGTTGACCACCCACTGGCTCTGCGTGTTCAGGACCGCCGCGACCTTGGTCAGGTTCGTCCCGAGAACCTTCGCGACGTCGAGCACATACTTGTTGCCCTGCGAGTCACAGGCCACGACCTGCGAGTTGGCGTTGTCCCACTTCGCGGGGTCATTGCCATAGATCGCGCTCTGCCACTTCTTGTTCGTGCAGTTCAGGCGGTTGAAGTCGGCGATGACCGCCTTGCTATGCACCTTGCTGATATCGCCGGACGCATCAGCGGCGGTCGGCAGCCGGACGGTGGGTGACGCGCTCGGGCTCGGCGACGGTGACCCGCTCGGCGAAGCGCTCGAGCTGGCTGACGCCGACGGAGACGGCTGAGGCGACGCGCTGCTCGATGACTTCGCGCTCGCGCGGGAGGCACCGGCAAGCTGGCGAGCACCAGCGGCCTGGCCGCTTCCAGCCGACGGCGACGCTGAGGAGCTCGGTGACGCCGACGCCTTCGCCGAGGCCTTGGTGCTCGACGAGGGCGTTGCGCTCGGTGAAGGCGAGGAACTCGGTGAAGGCGACGCACTGGCTGACGGCGCGGGAGTAAGCGCTGTCGGGCGACCGGGCGCCACCAGCAGCACCTGGCGGAAGCGCAGCACCGCCGAGCGCAGCAGCGGGGCGATGTCCTCGGCGCTGCGGTGCGGGACCGAGACGACGATGTCGTTGGTGCCCTGCTGCTGGATCTTGGCCCCGGTGAAACCCTGGCCGTTCAGCCGGCTGTTCAGGATCGCGATCGACTGGGACATGTCCGAACTGGTCGGCGTCCGGTTGCCCGGACCCAGGACCACGGTCTTGATGGTCACGGTGGTACCGCTGGACAGGTCGAGGCCGAGGCCGACCTTGAACTTGCTGTGCCAGCTTCCCGGGCGCAGGGCGGCTCCGCCGATGATCGTCGCGATCATGACGATCAGCAGCGCGGCAAGGACCGCCAGGTACCGCCAGGGCCTGGACGTTGGCCCTGACTGCCTCGATGCCGCGCCCGGCCGGGACGCGGAACCGCCTGGCCGGGACGGCCTGTTACTAGGGGGTGCCACCTGTGCCTGTCCTTAGTTCGATCGGCCCGCGGTGCGGCTGGATCCCGCGGTGCGGCTAGTTGCGGTCCTTCTTGAGGTCCCAGCCGTCCTCGGGCGCGGCGTCATCGCTGGCCTCCTCGGCCTCGGGCTCCGGCTCGTGGTCCTGCGCCTCGCCGGTGACGATGTCCTCGTGCGACGGCATAGCATCGTCGGACACGACATCCATGATCGCCCGGCGCAACATCGTCACCTCGACGCCCGGCGCGATCTCGATCACGACGTCACGGTCGTCCCCGGAGACCACGGTGCCGTACATGCCGGCCGTGGTGCGGACCCGCTGCCCAGGCATGACGTGGCTCTGGGTCTGCTGCGCCTTGCGCTGCCGGTTCCGCTGCGGGCGCATGATCAGCACGTAGAAGAGGCCGACCAGCACGGCGAGGATGATGAACGTGAACGCCGGGTTGCCGCTCTTCGAGGTGGTGCCAGCGGCGAGAATCATGGTCCCCATAGCGGGGTTTCCTTCCGGTTGATGGCGCAGCGGCCGGGTGCAGCGCAGGAACCATACCGGCAGGACCGGCAGTAGTGCCAGGCGGCTGGGAAAGACCAACTGCCGAAGTTTAGCGGCGCGAGCGCCGCGCACAAACAGGCTACGACTTCCATCGAGTGATCGTGACCGGCCCGCAACCAGATGTACTGTTCCGCACCCGGGTGCCGGGCACGCTCACGTTAGTCAAACAGCGTGATGGCGCCAGAATCATCCCCCTGGCCGCCTGGCGCGGGAGCCGGGGCAGGCGCGACGAGCCCCAGATGAGCCCAGGCGGCCGGGGTGGCGACCCGGCCGCGCGGCGTCCTGGCCATCAGGCCCGCTCGCACCAGGAAGGGCTCGGCGACCACCTCGACGGTCTCGGCTTCCTCGCCGACGGCGACCGCGAGCGTGGACAGGCCGACCGGGCCGCCCCCGAAGCGCCTGACCAGCGCCGTCAGCACGGCCCGATCGAGCCGGTCGAGGCCGCTCTCGTCGACCTCGTACAGTTCGAGCGCGGCCCTGGCCGCCGCCTTGCTGACGACACCGTCGCCGCGCACCTCCGCGAAGTCCCTGACCCGGCGGAGCAGACGGTTGGCGATCCGCGGTGTCCCGCGGGACCGGCCGGCGATCTCGTCGGCTCCATCCTCGCGCAGCGTCACGCCCAGCAGGCCCGCCGAGCGGCGGATGATCACGCCAAGCTCGGCCGGGTCGTAGAAGTCGAGGTGGCCGGTGAAGCCGAACCGATCGCGCAGCGGCGCCGGTAGCAGCCCGGCCCTGGTGGTGGCACCGACCAGCGTGAAGGGCGCGACGTCGAGCGGCACCGCGGTCGCGCCTGGTCCCTTGCCGAGCATCACGTCGACCCGGAAGTCCTCCATCGCCAGGTAGAGCATCTCCTCGGCTGGCCTGGCCAGCCGGTGGATCTCGTCGATGAAGACGACCTCGCCGCCGTTCAGCGAGGTCAGCACCGAGGCCAGGTCTCCAGCCCGCTCGATCGCCGGGCCGCTGCTGATCCGTAGCGGAGCGCCGAGCTCAGCCGCGATGATCATCGCGATCGTGGTCTTGCCCAGCCCGGGGGGCCCGGACAGCAGCACGTGGTCCGGCGCCTTGCCGCGCCGCATCGCGCCCTCGAGGACCAGCGTGAGCTGCTCGCGGAGCCTGGCCTGGCCGACGAACTCGGCGAGCTGCCTGGGCCGCAGGGCGCCTTCGATCTGCCGCTCGTCGGCGTCGGCGAGCGGGGAGACGAACCGGTCGGTGTCGCTTCCGGTCATGCTGTGGCTCCCGCTCGCCTCACGGGCGCCTTCACGCGACGCCTTCCCTCGTCGCTCGTCCCCCGCTCCTCAGTCCAGGCGACGCCGCGCCCCTCCGGCTCGCTCATGATCGCCCCAGCACGCGCAGTGCCGCCCGCAGCG
This sequence comes from Streptosporangiaceae bacterium, assembly GCA_035532775.1. GTDB lineage: Bacteria > Actinomycetota > Actinomycetes > Streptosporangiales > Streptosporangiaceae > Chersky-822. The sequence continues at coordinate 11,852 of DATKQH010000048.1, read as the reverse complement.
CGACGGCGACGTCGACCTCGCCCGCATTGGCGGCGCCGCCATCGGCGCCCGGCTCGCCGGCCGCCTGGCTGGTCAGCAGCTCCGGCTCGATCATCGCGATCGCCTGATCCGCGTCCCTGGCCTGCCAGCCGAGGTTGACCAGGCCGGTGCGCACCTGGTCCCGCCAGGTCAGGACCCCGACGCCGCCGGCTCTGCCGGGTCCGGCCCCGTTGGCACCGGCGACCGCGAGGCCGGCCCCGGCCTGACTGCCTTCGCCTGGCGACCCGAGCCGGCCGGCCAGCTCGAGCACGATCCGCTGGGCGCCCTTGCGCCCGATACCCGGCACGCTCGTCAGCGCTGTCACGTCCTCGGCGGCGACCGCGCGGCGTAGCCCGTCCGGGCTGAACGTGGCCAGCATCGCCAGCGCGAGCCGCGGCCCGATGCCGCTGGCGGTCTGCAGCAGCTCGAACGTATTGCGCTCGTCGTCGCTGCCGAAGCCGTAAAGGGTCAGCGCGTCCTCGCGGACGACGAGCGACGTGCAGACCCTGGTCCGCTCGCCCGGCCGCAGGCCGGCCAGTGTCCCTGGCGAGCACTGCACGAGCAGCCCGACTCCCCCAACGTCGATCACCGCTCCCTCCGGAGCGACCGTCGTCACCACGCCGTCCAGATGCGCGATCATCGAGTTCCTCCTGCTTGTGCCGCTCGTTCCGCCGCCCCGGCCGCCGCTGTACTGGCCGCCGCTGTACTGGCCGCCGTACCGGCCGCCGCCAGTCTCGCCTGCGCGCCGCCGCGCCACAGATGACAGATCGCCAGCGCGAGCGCGTCGGCGGCGTCCGCGGGCCGCGGCGGGTCCGTCATCCGGAGCAGCCTGGTCACCATGTGGGTCACCTGCGCCTTGTCGGCCCGGCCGCTGCCGGTCACCGCCGCCTTGACCTCACTCGGGGTATGCAGCGCGACCGGCACCCCGAACCGGGCCGCGCAGACGATCGCCACGGCCCCGGCTTGCGCCGTGCCCATCACGGTGCGGACGTTGTGCTGGCTGAACACCCGCTCGACCGCGACGGCATCGGGCTCGTACATGTGCAGCCACTTGTCAAACTGCTCCTCGAGGATGAGCAGCCTGCTGCCGATTCCCGCGCCGGCCGGGCTGGTCACGACCGTGGTGCCGATCAGCCTGAGCGGCACGCCTGGTCCGCCGTCGACGACGCCGATGCCGCACCGGGTGAGACCGGGATCGACACCGAGCACCCGCATGCGGCCACCGCCTGAGTATTGGCGAACAAGTGTTCGGCTGCGACATTACCGGCTCGCACACGAACCGTGCCGGTCAACCGCGTCCCGGCGTGTCGCCCGGCCGCGCGGGCCGCCGGGCCACGCGGCTGATTCCATGATCGTGGTGGGTTGACCGCGTGACAGCACGGAAAACCGGTCGCGGTAGGGACCGCCCTTGCGCGCGGCCCCCCGCACAGATCCCGGCGTGCGGCATTGCCGCACTGGGCTCCTCCCCCATACCGGTTTACCCCGGCGCATTCCCACGATCATGAAGCGGCGGGGGCGGGGACCAGCGGCGGGGCGGGCGATCAGCGGCCGGGGGGCGGGGCCAGCGGGGGGGGCGGGCGATCAGCGGCCGGGGGCGGGACCAGCGGGGGGCGGGCGATCAGCGGCGGGGGGCGCGAGATCAGAAGTAGTCGAGCAGGTAGGGCTGGCTGGCGAAGACCTCGTCCAGCGCCTCGTCGGTCCCGCGATCGCCGCCCGCCGCGAGCCCGGCGACGCGCAGCGTCGCCATCGGGACGCCCGCGTACAGGGCGGCGAATCCGCGCGGGCCGAGCATGACCGGCTCCTGGGCAGGCGAGGCGGCCGAGCGCTCCGTTATGCCCGGAAGCAGGGAACCTTCGCCGTCGCGCACGGTGAGGGTATGCAGCCCGGCGCCGGCTGGCAGCTGAGCATCGGCGAGCCGCAGCACGGCGCGGGCATCGGCCGCCGCGGGAAAGCCGCGGCCGCTGATCGCTGCGGCGGGGTCGAGCACCCGGAGCATCCAGCGCTTGTGCAGGCGGAGGCGGACGTCGGGCTCCCTGGTCAGCCAGCCGATCGGATCGTCCGGGCCCACGACGGCGTGGACGGTGTGGGTCACCGAGGCATGCGAGCCGACGATCCCCCACAGCGCCCGCGCGGTCTGCGCCGAGCCGGCGGCCAGGACGTGCACCATGATCTCGTGGTCGCTGCCGCCGTGCCAGCCGTAGCCGAGGAACCCGCCTGGCGCCAGGTAGGAGAACAGGTGCGGGCTGGCGAGCCAGCGCCGCACGCTCTCCGGGTCGAGGGTGGCCGGGCCGCAGTCGCGGGCACCGGCATGGACCGCCGCGAGCACCGCGAGCACGTCGGCGGCGTCCTGCGGGCCGGCCCGGCGCACCGCCGGGGGCGGCCCGGCGCCCGGCGGCCAGGCCGCGACCTCGCCCGCTTCCACCGGAACGGGGACCTGGGGATCGGGCGGCAGCAGCGAGCCGAGTGACCTGCCCGGCACCTCGGCCCGGTAGTGGCCGCCGGCCATCTCCCAGCCCAGCGACCGGTACAGGTGCGCGGTCGCCGGATACAGCGCCGACAGCGGATAGCCGCGCTCGGCCATCGCGCCGAGCAGCGCCGTCATCAGCGCGCGGCCGACGCCGCGGCCCCTGGCCTCTGGCGCGACCTTGACGCCGCCCACGCCTGCCATCGGCACCGCCCGGCCGTGCCAGTACTGACGCATGTCGTAGAACCGGGCCGCGCCGACGAGCTGGCCGTCGTCCCAGACGCCGAACTGCCGGCCGCCCTCGATGCAGCCCCGCACCTCGGCGCGCCAGAACTCGCGGTCCGCCGCGTCCATCGGGCCGAACGAGCGGTGCCGCAGGTCGAGCTCGGCGTCGACGACGTCATCTGCCCGCATCAGCCGGATCGTCAGCGCGGGCTGGCTCAACGGCCCAGCCCAGGACTCGCCCCGGAGCTCAACCCAGCTTCTCCATGATCTCGTCGGAGACCGCGTAGTTCGCGTATACGTCCTGGACCTCGTCGGACTCCTCGAGCACCTCGATCAGCCTGAAGACCTTCCTGGCGGTCTCCTCGTCCAGTGGCACCTCGACCGACGGCAGGAACGGCGTCTCGGCCGACTCGTAGTCGATGCCGGCCTGCTGCAGCGCGGCCCGCACCGGCACCAGGTCGGTCGCCTCGCTGACCACCTCGTAGGACTCGCCGATATCGTTGACCTCCTCGGCGCCCGCGTCGAGCACCGCCATCAGCACGTCGTCCTCGCCGATCGTGTCCGACTTGGGCACGATCACCACGCCCTTGCGGCCGAACAGGTACGAGACCGAGCCCGCGTCGGCCATCGAGCCGCCGTTACGGGTCAGCGCCACCCTGACCTCGGCGGCCGCCCGGTTCCGGTTGTCGGTCAGGCACTCGACGAGCACGGCGACGCCGCCTGGCGCGTAACCCTCGTAGGTCACCGTCTCGTAGGCGGCACCGCCCGCCTCCAGGCCCGCGCCGCGGCGGACGGCCCGGTCGATGTTGTCGTTCGGCACCGAGCTGCGCTTGGCCTTGGCCACGGCGTCGTAGAGCGTGGGGTTGGCATTCGCGTCCGGACCCCCGCTGCGCGCCGCCACCTCGACGTTCTTGATCAGCTTGGCGAACAGCTTGCCTCGCCTGGCATCGACGACGGCCTTCTTGTGCTTCGTGGTGGCCCACTTGGAGTGGCCGCTCATGACAGTTCCCTCACCATGTCAGTAAAGATCGCGTGCACGCGGTTGTCCTGGGTGAGCTCGGGGTGAAATGCCGTGGCGAGCGCCGGACCCTGGCGGACGGCGACGATCCTACCCGTGCGGGGCTCGGTAGCCAGAATCTCAACCCCCGGCCCGACTTCCTCGACCCAGGGCGCCCGGATGAACACCGCGCGGAACGGCGGGCCGCCCGCGCCGTGGATCTCGATATCGCTTTCGAAGGAGTCGGCCTGGCGGCCGAACGCATTGCGCCTGACCGTCATGTCGATCGCACCGAAGGTCTCCTGCTCGCTGGCCCGTTCCACCAGCCGGCTGGCCAGCATGATCATCCCGGCACAAGTTCCGAAAACCGGCATACCGGCGCTGATCCGCTCACGCAGCGGCTCGACGAGGTCGAAGATCGCGGCCAGCTTCCAGATCGTGGTCGACTCGCCGCCGGGAATGACCAGGCCGTCGACGGCGGCCAGCTCGGCAGGCCGGCGCACCGGAACGGGGTGCGCTCCCGCCGCGGTGATCGCGCGCAGGTGCTCGGCGACGTCGCCCTGCAGCGCGAGCACGCCGACCGTCGTCGTGCGCTGCGCCGCCGCAGCTGGCGAGGCATCCGACGGGTGCGATGATCGGACGAGCGCCGCGTCGCTGGCTGGCACTTTTTCCTCCTGAGAACACGGGTGAGCAAGTCCGAGGGTATCCGCGTGGTAAGGGTGTGCCATAGTCGCGCGGCGGGTAGCGATCACTGAACTACGCAGTGCAGTCAGGCCGCGGCCAACTCCCCACCAGAGCGCGGCCCCTCAGGTAACGCAGTTACGCCTGGGGGTGCGGGCACCGGCGCAGTCAGTCCACACGGGAGGCACCAGATGGGCCAGGTATGGACATTCGATGGCGCGCCCGCGACCACCATGGGCGCGCCCAGCGGTCAGGTGACGTTGCTCGAAGGCACGACGTTCTGCATCTGCGAGACCTCGGGCGACCTGCGGCCTGGCGGCGCCCAGGGCCTCTTCGTCCGGGATACCAGGCTGATCAGCCGGCTCGAGCTGAGCATCAACGGGCACGTGCCTGAGCCGCTCGCGCCGCAGTCGCATGAGCCGTTCGCGTGCACGTTCCTGAGCCGGATGCCGCCGATGCCCGGCCTGGCCGACAGCACGATGCTGGTCGCCAGGAGGCGGCTGCTCAACGACGGCATGCACGAGGAAATCACGCTCCGCAACATGAGCACCGAGCCGCTCCCGGTCAGCCTGCGGATCGGTATCGGCGGCGACTTCGCCGACGTGTTCGAGGTCAAGGAGGGCCGGGTCCACGGCGACTCGGCGGGCGTCGATGGAATGACCGTCGACGTCGACGACGACTCGATCAGGCTGAACCGGCAGGTCGGGTCTGCCCTGCGCGGAGCGCGGATCACCGGCGCCCGGCATCCCGACGCCGAGCTCGAGGTCTCGGCCAGCCAGCTGACCTGGCACGCGGTCGTGCCCGCGCATGGCGCGTGGAGCACGTCGCTGCAGATCACGCCGTCCCTGAACGGCCGGGACCTGATCGAGTTCAGGTCGGCGCACGCGCATCCGAACGGCGGGCGGCCGGACCTGGCCGGGCCTGAGCAGCGGCTGGCTGACTGGCGGCGGCAGAGCCCCCTGGTCAGGGCATCCGATGTCCGGCTCGCCTCCGTCTTCGCGGCCAGCACGGAGGATCTCGGGTCGCTGCGGATCTTCGACCCCGAGCACGCCGACCGCGCGGTCATCGCCGCGGGCGCACCCTGGTTCATGACCATCTTCGGCCGCGACTCGCTGCTCACCTCGTGGATGGTCCTGCCGCTCGACCCCTCGCTGGCGCTCGGCACGATGCGGACGCTGGCCAGCCTCCAGGGCACCAAGGTGACCCCGGCGACGGAGGAGGAGCCGGGCAAGATCCTGCACGAGATGCGGTTCGGGATGCAGGCGTCGCTGTGGCTGGGCGGCAGCAGCGTCTACTACGGCACCGTCGACGCCACGCCGCTGTTCGTGATGCTCCTCGGCGAGCTGCGCCGGTGGGGCCTGGAACGCCGGGTGGTGGACGAGATGCTCCCCCATGCCGACCGCGCGCTCGACTGGATCGTGAACTACGGCGACAAGGACGGCGACGGCTTCGTCGAGTACGGCAGGAGCACCGAGCTCGGCCTGGCCAACCAGGGCTGGAAGGACTCCTTCGACGGCATCAGTTTCGCGGACGGTGCGATGGCCGACCCGCCGATCGCCCTGGCCGAGGTCCAGGGCTACGTCTACGCTGCCTACCTGGCCAAGTCGCACTTCTGCACCGAGCGCGAGGACGCCGACGGTGCGGACTACTGGGCACACAAGGCGCAGGTGCTCAAGGACGACTTCAACCGGGCGTTCTGGATCCCGGACAAGGGATACTTCGCTCTCGGCCTCGACGGCGAGAAGCGGCAGATCGACTCGCTGGCCTCCAACATGGGCCACTGCCTGTGGACCGGCATCGTCGACGCCGGCAAGGCCGCGTCCGTCGCCCGCCACCTGACCAGCGAGGACATGTTCTCGGGCTACGGGATCAGGACGCTGGCCGCGTCCAACTGCGCCTACAACCCGATGAGCTACCACAACGGGTCGATCTGGCCGCACGACAACGCGATCTGCGCGGCGGGCCTGATGCGGTACGGCTTTGTCAGGGAAGCCCAGCAGGTTTTCGGCGGCATCCTGGAGGCCGCTGAGCGGTTCGGCGGCCGGCTGCCCGAGCTGTTCTGCGGATTCGACCGCAGCGAGTTCGCCGACCCGGTCAGCTACCCGACCTCGTGCTCGCCGCAGGCGTGGGCGTCGGCCGCCCCGTTCCACCTGCTGCGGACCCTGCTGCGGTTCGACCCGTCGGTGCCGGTCGGCAAGCTGTGGTGCGACCCGGCCATCCCGGCCAGGTTCCTGCCGCTGCGGATCGACTCACTGCACGTGGCCGGCGCCCGGGTGTCGGTCGACGTGCGCGAGAATGGCTGGTCGCTGGACGGCCTCGGCGAGATCCTGACCCTGGTCAGGTCGGGCCGTGATCCGGAGACCGCGATCGGCAGCTAACTGGCCCGGCCCGGCCGGCGCGACGGGCAGCGCAGCTACGGCCGGCCCGGCTACTCGCAGAACCTGGCGTGCCAGGCCAGCGCGGAGGTGTCGGTCAGCGAGGCGACCTGGTCGACGACGACCCGCAGCCGGGCGGCATCGGAGCCCGCCGACTCGTACGCGGGCCTGAAGATCGGATCGAGCACATCCGGCGCGCCCGCCGCCAGCGCCGCCGCCAGCTCGGTCAGCACCGCTCGCTCCCTGGCCTGCGCCGCGACCGCGCCGGCTCGCCCCATCACGTAGAAGGCGGTCACTCCCTTGAGCAGTGCGCATTCCATCCGCTGCTGCCTGGGGACTTCGAGATCATGGGCATAACGGGCCAGCGGTGTGCTCCCGGCGGGGCGGGTGGCGAGCAGCGCCGCGTCACAGAACCGGCCGATCAGCTCGCTGGTCAGGTTCTTCACCGCGGCGACGGTCTGCGGCTCACCGTCGAAACGCCGCGGCCAGCAGCTCAGCTCAAGCAGCCGGTCGAAGATCTCGCACAACTCCTCGACGCTCACGGCCCCCGGCGGGCAGTACTCGGCCTGGGTGAGGATGGTGACCTGGCGACGCGCTTCGGGGTCGTGCAGCTGGCCGAGCATGATCAGCCCGCTGTGCAGGCCGTCTTCGAGGTCGTGGACGGAGTAGGCGACGTCGTCGGCCCAGTCCATGACCTGCGCCTCCAGGCAGGACCGTCCAGCCGGGGCGCCCTCCCTGATCCAGGCGAAGACCTCGGCGTCGTCGTCGTAGCAGCCGTACTTTCCGCTCCCCGCCTCCGCCTGGGATGCCAGCCACGGGTACTTCAGGGTGGCGTCCAGGGTTGCCCTGGTCAGGTTCAGGCCCGCGCCGGGAACCTTGGCCTCGATCCTGGTCAGCAGCCGCAGGCTCTGCGCGTTTCCCTCGAAGCCACCGCCGCCCGCCGCGACCTGGGCCAGCGCGGACTCCCCGTTGTGCCCGAACGGCGGGTGCCCGATGTCATGCGCCAGGCACGCCGCGTCGACCAGGTCAGGATCGCAGCCAAACGCGGCCCCGAGCTCCCGGCCGATCTGCGCGCACTCCAGCGAGTGCGTCAGCCTGGTGCGCGGGAAGTCCGCCTGGCCGACCTCCACCACCTGGGTCTTGGCGGCGAGCCTGCGCAGCGCCGAACTGTGCAGCACCCGGGCGCGGTCCCGCTGGAACGGGGTCCGCTCCTGACTGTGCGCGCGCTTGGCAACCTCGGGCGCGAACCTGGCCGTCGCGTTCCCGTCGTACCCGGCGAGCCAGCTACCGCTCCCTACGGTCACCGGCTGTCGCTGCCTCCTGACGCCTCGAGCGCGACCGCCCGGCCTGCCTCGAGCCTGGCGACCGGGACGCGGAACGGCGAGCAGGACACGTAGTCCAGGCCCGCCTCGTGGAAGAAGCGCACCGACTCGGGGTCGCCGCCGTGCTCGCCGCAGACCCCGATCTTCAGGTCCGGCCGGGTCGCGCGGCCCTCCTCGACGGCCATCCTGACGAGCCTGCCGATGCCCTCGGCGTCCAGGGTCTCGAACGGCGAGACCCCGAAGATGCCCATCTCGATGTAGCGGCCGAAGAACGCGCCCTCCACGTCGTCCCGGGAGAAGCCCCAGCCCATCTGCGTGAGGTCGTTGGTGCCGAACGAGAAGAACTCGGCCGCCTGGGCGATCTGCCCGGCGGTCAGCGCGGCCCTGGGCACCTCGATCATCGTCCCGATCAGGGTGTGGCCGCTGACCCCGGTCTCCTCGGCAACGTCGCGCAGTACCTGCTCGGCCTCGTCGCGGGCAGCCTCGAGCTCCTGCACGGCGGCGACCAGCGGGATCATGATCTCCGCGTGCGGGTTCCCGCCCGCCTTGATCCGGTCGGCCGCCGCGTGCGCGATCGCCCGGACCTGCATGGCGTACAGGCCGGGGATGACCAGACCGAGCCGGACGCCGCGCAGGCCGAGCATCGGGTTCTGCTCGTGCAGCCTGCGGACCTCCTCGAGCAGCTTGCGGTCCTTATCGGTCGCCTTGTCGCCGGCCAGGGCGACCTTGACCGACAGCTCGGTCAGGTCGGGCAGGAACTCGTGCAGCGGCGGGTCGAGCAGCCTGATCGTGACCGGCAGGCCGTCCATCGCCTCGAGGATCTCGACGAAGTCGCCGCGCTGGAGCGGCTCGAGCTCGGCAAGTGCCGCTTCCCGGCCCTTGGCGTCCTCGGCCAGGATCAGCCGCTCGACAAGCTGCCGCCGCTCGCCGAGGAACATGTGCTCCGTCCGGGTGAGGCCGATGCCCTGCGCGCCGAACCTGACCGCGCGGGCCGAGTCCTCGCCGGTGTCGGAGTTGGCGCGGACGCCGAGCCTGCGCCGGGAGTCGGCATGGGTCATGATCCGGTGCACGGCGCTGACCAGCTCGTCGGCGCCGGGGTCGAGGCTGCCCTCGAAGTACTCGACCACGGGCGAGGCGACAACGGGCACCTCGCCCAGGTACACCGCACCCGACGTGCCGTCGATCGAGATCACGTCACCTTCGCGGACGACCACCTGGCCGTTGCCGTTGCTCTGCGCGGTGAACTGCCGCGCGTTCACGTCGACCTCAAGGGAGTCGGCGCCGCACACGCAGGTCTTGCCCATGCCGCGGGCAACCACGGCGGCGTGGCTGGTCTTGCCGCCCCGGCTGGTCAGGATGCCGCGGGCGGCGATCATCCCGTGCAGGTCGTCGGGGTTCGTCTCGCGCCGGACCAGGATCACGTCCTCGCCGCGGTCAGCCCATTCCACTGCCGTCGCCGAGTCGAAGACGGCCTTGCCGACGGCCGCGCCAGGTGACGCGCTGATCGCCTTGGCAATCAGGGTGCCGGTCTCGCTGTCGCCGAACCTGGGGAACATGAGCTGGGCGAGCTGCGCGCCCGAGACCCGGCGCAGCGCCTCGTCCATGTCGATCAGGCCCTGGTCGACCAGCTGGATCGCGATCCTGAACGCCGCGCCTGCGGTCCGCTTGCCGACCCTGGTCTGGAGCATCCACAGCTTGCCGCGCTCGATCGTGAACTCGATGTCGCACAGGTCCTTGTAGTGCTTCTCCAGCGTCTCCATGATCTGCATCAGCTCGGCGTAGGACTTCGGGTCGATCTTCTCGAGGTCCTGGAGCGGGACGGTGTTGCGGATCCCGGCGACGACGTCCTCGCCCTGGGCGTTCTGCAGGTAGTCGCCGTAGACACCCTGCTGGCCGCTGCCCGGGTCGCGGGTGAAGGCCACACCGGTGCCCGAGTCCGGGCCGAGGTTGCCGAAGACCATGGCCACGATGCTGACGGCCGTGCCGAGGTCGGAGGGGATCCGCTCCTGGCGCCGGTACAAGATGGCGCGGTCGGCGTTCCAGGAATCGAAGACGGCGTTGACCGCCATGTCCATCTGCTCGCGCGGGTCCTGCGGGAAGTCCCGGCCGGTCTGCGCCTTGACGATCTGCTTGTAGGTGTCGACCAGGGACTTCATGTCCTCGGCGTCCAGGTCGAGGTCGTTCTTGGTGCCCTTGGCCTGCTTGGCCGCGTCGAGCGCGTGCTCGAACTCGTGGCCCTCGATGCCGAGCACGGTCTTGCCGAACATCTGGATCAGCCGCCGGTAGGAGTCCCAGGCGAACCGCTCGTTGCTCGCCTGCTTGGCCAGGCCCTGAACCGAGGCGTCGGACAGGCCGATATTCAGCACCGTCTCCATCATCCCCGGCATGGAGAACTTGGCGCCCGACCTGACGCTGACGAGCAGCGGGTCGTCGTGGTCGCCGAGCGTCTTGCCTCTCGCCTGCTCGAGCCCGGTCAGGTGCTCGGTCACCTCGGCGGCCAGGCTCTCGGGCACGGCGCCCTGGGTCAGGTAATGCCGGCACGCATCGGTGCTGATGATGAAGCCGGGCGGGACGGGCAGCCCAAGGTTGGTCATCTCGGCGAGGTTGGCACCCTTGCCGCCGAGCAGGTCCTTCATGTCCTTGTTGCCCTCGATGAAGTCATAGACAAGCTTCGGCACTGCACGCTCTCCTTGCGGGTGCCGCGGGCCCGGCAGGCTCGGCTGGCCCCGGGGAACTACTCCCCGGAACTCCCGGCATGCTGGGCACCCAGCGGCTCAGTGATCGCGGCCTTCTCGGCCCTCGTGCACGACTCTACCTAGCCTGACGGGTAACGCGGCGGCCGCACACTGCGTTCTGGCTCTCGATCCCGCGCCAATCTGCCAGTTATGCTCCGGCCATGCTCCCGTCAGGTGATTCAGGTTGCGCTACGGCCGGGCCGGGTGCGGTCGGTGCGGATTCATTCGCCAGCCTGAGCAGCGGATCGCCGCCGGGCGCGTCTCTGTCACATGGACCTTGACCTCCGGCGAGAAGAGGCCCGTGCCGATCTGCCGGTGACCGCGCTATATCAGGCCCACGCGCTCGGCCTGATCCGCCTGGCCCATGTCATGCTCGGCGACCGGTCCGCCGCCGAGGACGTGGTGCAGGAGGCGTTCTGCGGGCTGTACCGGCGCTGGGATCAGCTGTCCGACAGCGACAAGGCGCTGCAGTACGTGCGCTCGGCCGTGCTGAACGGGTCCAGGTCCGTGCTGCGCCGGCGGACCACGAGCGCCCGGCAGCACCTCTACGCGCCGCCGGCCGTGTCGGCCGAGTCGGCCGTGCTGAGCGGCGAGGAACGCCGGGACGTGATGCACGCACTCCGGCAGCTGCCTGATCGCCAGCGCGAGGTCCTGGTCCTGAGGTTCTACCTGGACCTGTCTGAGGCCGAGATCGCGCGGGACCTGAAGATCAGCCCAAGCACGGTCCGGTCGACGGCGCACCGCGGCCTGACCGCGCTGGGCCGATTGCTGGGGGAGAAGCCATGAGCTCGATCGAAGACCAGCTCCGCGCCGCGAGCCGCGAGACCGCGCGCGAAGTGAGTCCCGACAGCGTTCCGCCGCTGCGCCTGCCGCCAGCTAGCACGAGGTATAACGGCGCCGGCCAGCAGCGAGCGGGATGGGGTGCCAGCCTGGTCGGCCGCCGCCTGGCGCCGGTCGCCGCGGCCGCCGCAGTGCTGGTCATCGCCATCGCGGCGACCGGCGTCGCAACGCTGGCGCACACCCCGCTGCAGCCGC
>DATKQH010000047.1:0-2945 GCA_035532775.1 Streptosporangiaceae bacterium | reverse complement strand
CGACCTGGCGGTGCTGGGCCCGGACGGAGGCGGCGTCGGGCTGCTCGAAGATGGTGCGGACCAGGGTTGACACCCACGGCTGGGCGGAACGGGGGACCTTGGTGAGCAGGTTGCGGTGGTAGTGCGTGCGGCAGCGCTGCCACGCGGCGTCGGGCAGCACCGACGCGATCGCGTCGCGCAGGCCGTGGTGGCAGTCGGAGGTGACCAGCCGGACGCCGGACAGGCCCCGTGCGACCAGCCCGCGCAGGAACGCCAGCCACCCCGCGCCGTCCTCGGACGACGCCACCTCGATGCCCAGGATCTCCCGCCTGCCGCCGGCGGAGACCCCGGTGGCAATCAGGGCGTGCACGTTGACGGTGCGGCCCGCTGCTGACGTCGAGGACCGGGCCTCCGCTCATGCCTGGGCTCGCTTGTCCATGGCCGAGCTTGCGGAGCGTGCAGTCAGGGTCGGGCGTCTCCAGTTCTCCCGTAAGCCTGAAGGTTTCCGTCTCGGCGGTAACCGTCTTGCCGGCATCGAAATGACTGCCGTGTCCCCACGCCTTCACATCCGTGCCGTCAGCAGGCAGCCGCTCAGCGAGCAGCGCGCACAAGTGCACAGGACCGTCGTCGATCCTGATCAGGGCGACGTCGGGCGCCGGGTAAGGATCCGGCAGGCCAAGCCAGCCAGGATAAGCCGGAGGCCAGACTTCCTCGGCCTGGCCCGCCCAGACTCCCTGCCGGTTATGCAGGACCACGGGCAGGCCCGGCAACCCACTGACGACATGTGCGGACGTGATTGCGTAACGCGGTGCCACAAAAAACGCCGTGCCCCGCGGGAGGCCATCCGCATCCAGCCGCGCGGTGCACTGGGCCAGCAGGCGCTCTGCGGGATGCCGTTCACTCATCCGCGGTGGCCGCCTCAGGGTTGCGTCCCGAGCCTCTGTCCGGATTCCAGGAGGCAGTGACGCTGACGTGCGCGGTGCCCCCCCGTCTCGGCCAGGACGCTCAGGACCCTGCCGGCCCGAGCCGTAATTTCTATGCCGAACTCCACGGCGATCGCGTCGGGTTTGACCTGCTCGAGTGCATGCTGCACCGATGACACGACGCCTCGGATCGTCTCCGTGAAGCCGGGCAGCAACCCGGCCTGGATCACGGCTCCAACTTCACCTATCGCAACATCCTGAGTGCCGCGATGAGCCTCGCTGCCTGGCCCGGGTACCCTGACACTGACCAAGACCGGGTCGCCATTCGGCAGAGTCACCTCTACGATCTGCGCGGTCGTCTTCCCCACCCCCCAATGGCCGTCGGTCCATTTCAACTTACGCCGACGTGCGACAGCCGGGAAGGTCCGTTAGTCGCTAATTCGATGGTGGACGCCATAGATGAATAACCCTGGCTCGTGGAAGGTGGGAGCGGGCCCAAGCCTGAGGTGGCCGTGGACCAACGCCGACCTTTTAGAGTTAGCTAACGAGTGCGATCGATGCGCCAGTGGCAGGCCAGGAACCCCCGAGGCGGCTCGGCGGAGAAGCACTCCATCGAGTCGGCGTCGTGGTCGTATAGCACGGTCAGAAGCCCCATGTATACCGGAATCCGAAGATTCCGGTTATGCGGCTATTCGATGACGATCCTGCGTTGTCACCGTTATCCTCCGCCGGCAGCCTTGACGCCAGGTAGCCTTTGCATCGCCATAGCTACCCGGTTCTCCATTCGTGAGTACTGTGCCATGCTTTCTCGGTATTGCCCATGGGTCTCATGCCGCGGGTAGTAGAAGAGCAGCGCGCCGTTGTAGATGTCGGTTGTGTAGCTCCGCTGGGCGACCACGTAGCTGATGCGGATGCCCGCTGTCGCATATCCGCCGAGCTGGCTGCCACGGAGGCCGTACATGAGGACGAGTTCCGGGCGGTGGGGGGGCGTGCCGCTTCTGGCCTTGTATCGGCCCAGCGGGTAAACGGGCCAGGGCGTGCCGTTGAGTTCTAGCGGCGGGTAACCGAATGCCTGGAGCGGTGGTGCCTTGGTTCGCAGGAACACGGCGCCAAGCAGGCGCGGAGCGCGGAATCCCGGCACTGGGATGAGACTGACGTGGGTGACCTGGTACGAGTAACCGGGCGGATGGGTCGCCAGGAAGGCTGCGTAAGAGACCGGCTGCCCCAGTCGGGCAGCTTGGCTAGCCAGGCCGGCGCCGGCGGTGAATGTCAGTGGCGAGCCCGACGTTCCGAGTTCGACGCCGGCGAGAATCGCTGCCCCGGCCACGACGGCAGCAGCCAGAGCCACTGCCTGGCGTCCGCGCCGGGACCGGGGCAACATCCTTCCCACCTGATTGACTCTCCTAATTTGGGTTGTTGTAGATCACCGGGGAACCCTGGACGTCGCCAGGACTGCCGCCGCCCCCGCATACGTAGGTATTGCTGCTCCCGTTGTCTTGATAGCTAATTCTGTTGGTGGTCTGGTATCCGGTGGACCCGCTGCCCTGAAAGAGCCCGAACGCCGAAAACGCCCACATAAGTGTCACGGATTTGGAATTCAGCGCATCCCATGAACCGCCTGGGTTGATGCGAGCCTCGTAAGGTGCGCTGGCGCAGTTGCCCCACGGGTTGGATGGTGGGGTAAGCGTGCCATCGTAGGCATCGCCATTAGAACTGTATGGCTGGATGATGTAGTAGCAAAGTTGGCCGCCGATTTGCTCAACCCACTTCTGCTTCACGTAGTTCATGGTGTCATCGACGTACTTGACCCAGCCGCCGGTATGCACTGTCGAGCCTCCGGCGCCAATCGAGTTATCGATGCCAATAGACCCGCCGGCAGTGAAGTTGCTGCCGTTGCCGCTTTCCCCGATGCTCATATTGCTGTCAGCATCTGTTTCGTAATAGTAGCTGCCCTTGATGTTGCCGCTGCTCGCGACGTGCAACTCGCCGATCCGCGTGATCTGATTGTTCTGGTAATCCCTGTGATTTATAAAGCAGCCTTGC
>DATKQH010000046.1:0-54652 GCA_035532775.1 Streptosporangiaceae bacterium | reverse complement strand
GCAGGTCTTCGCCGACTTCATGACAGACAACCGGCCGGACCAGCAGGACCGCCAGGACCAGCCAGAGTCGCACGACCGGCGGCCTGTGCGACCCGTCACCCCGGCGCCAGCCTGCTGCTTCAACCCGAGAAAGTCCAGGTGATCGACCATGAATGTGGTGGCCACGACGACTAGCCACCCGATGGCGTATCCCGACCAGATCGGTGCCACCCAGGGCTGCGTGCTGACCCGCCAGACCAGCGCAGGCAGCGGCTGCCACTGCGAGAACAGCAGGATCAGCGCGAGGCTCGCTGCCAGCACATACGTGCTCCGCTCAGCAGCCGCGGGGAGCAGCCTTGCCAGTCGGCGCTTGAACCCGGACCTGGCCATCACCGAATGTTGACCCGCGCACACGAGCAGCAGGACCGCGTCGATGATCACGGCCGCCCAGGCGGAGCGGGGCCAGGACCGTCGACGGCTGGCAGCGAGAGCGCGGCTCTGATGTCGGTCTCGTAGCACAGCGCAAGCATGGCACGCGCCGTCTCCGGCGACGCCGCCGGGCGCATAGACCAGGAACGGCCCCGGACCGGCGGTCGCGTACGCGATCTGCGTGCCGTCACGCAACCTGGCCGAGGCGATCCGCTGATCCACGGCACCATTCTGCCTGCGCTGCGGGGCTGGCACCGAAGGCAGGAATCTGGCGGGATATCGGTCAGGTTCGTGCGGCTGAGAATATGGGAGTGTGGCAGATTCCGAGATGGCCGAGATGGCACAGAAAGTTACCGTTCACGACGTGCGCGCGTGGGCGATGGCGCTGCCGCGCACCGAGGAGCACCTGATCCGCGACTACGTCAAGTTCCGCGTCGGCCGGATCGTCTATGCCACGCTCTCCCCCGACGAGACCATCCTGGGCTTCGGCTTCCCGCGGGAGGAACGTGCGGCTCTCATCGCCGCCGAGCCGGGCCGGTTCCTGCTCGAGCGCCTCAGCGATCAGCGGTACAACTGGATCGACGCGCGGATGGCAGCTCTGACGCTGGCCGAGGCCCGCGAGTTCATCACCGACGCGTGGCGGATGGTCGTGCCCAGGCGGGTTGCGGCGGAGCACCTCGGCCAGGCGCCGCGCCCGGCGTCCGACTCCTAGCCGCGCGGAACCCAGAGCACCTGACCCGCCTGGACGGCCGTTCCGGCTAGCGCGTTGTCGCCGACGATCTCCTGGATGACGGCGCGTGGATCGGCGGCCGGGTCCGCCTTCGTGGCAATGCTCCAGAGCGTCTGGCCGGGGCGGACCACCACCCGCAGCATCCAGTGGCCGGCCGGCCCGCCGGGGCGGAGGTGGCTGGCCGCCTCGGCCTGCCCCGCCACCGCCAGCCAGATCAGCGCGGTCATCGCGGCAACGACCATCGTGATCAGCACGCCGACGACTATCCGGCCGCGCCTGGTCAGCCGGATCGGGGCCGATGCCGAGGTGGCCCTGGCCGGCCGGGAACGCGTCGCCGGGGATTCGGCCACCGTCGTTCTCCTGGCCGCGGCAGCCCGCGCCACCACGGTCCGCTCGGTACGCGCGACCCGCCAGGTGGTCCGCTCGGTGCTCACCGTCCTGGCGAAGGCCTGCGTGCTCGACGAGCCCGCGCACTGCTCGCCGCTCTCGGTCGTCGCGGTTCCGGCCGCCGCGGCCGGCCCGGCGTCGGCTCCGCCCGCGATCACGGAAAGCGGCGGGCGGTGCCGCCTCGGGTAGGGGGTGCGGGACCGCAGAACGGTGATGTCCGGCCTGATCCTGGCGTCGAGCTTCGCCTCGGCCGCGCTGGTGATTCCCATTGCCCGCCTCCTCGTTACGAACGGCAGTTCGATAGTATCCCTGTTCGATCGGATTAACGTTCGATCGAACGAACATGCGATCGTGTTATATCGCAGCGGTCCGACACTTTTGGAGATCGGTCGAACAGATGTTTGATCTAGCCGACACGAACCACTAGCGTCGGCCATGACACAAGCCACGAACCGGAGGCCCGAATGAGCGGCGACACAGAAGGCGGAGGGGCACGGGGAAGCCGGACTGCGCTCGGTGACGACCAGCCCGAGGACACCGACAGAGAGCGGAGCGGCGACCGGCCGCGCGGCAAGCCCGGCAGGAAACCCAGGGGCAGCACGCCCGTGCCCGTTCCTGACCTGCCCGACCAGCCCGATCCGGATCACGTGCTGACCTGGCGGCAGCGCAAGGTACTCCAGGTCATCCGCGAGTCCGTGCAGCGCCGCGGCTATCCGCCTTCGATGCGCGAGATCGGCGAGGCCGTCGGGCTCACGAGCACGTCAAGCGTCTCCTACCAGCTCTCCACCCTGCAGAACAAGGGCTACCTGCGCCGCGACGCAGGCCGGCCGCGGACCGTCGAGGTCAGGCTGCCCGGGCACCCCGCGGTCCGGCCCGAACCTGGGTTCGATGACGACATGGCGATGGACATCACGTCGCAGGAGGCGGCCTACGTTCCGGTGGTCGGCCGGATCGCCGCCGGCGGCCCGATCCTGGCCGAGGAGTCGATCGAGGACATCTTCCCGCTCCCCCGGCAGCTGGTCGGCGAGGGAACTCTCTTCCTGCTCAAGGTCGTCGGCGACTCGATGATGAACGCCGGCATCGTCGACGGCGACTGGGTCGTCGTCCGGCAGCAGCCCGTCGCGGAGAACGGCGACATCATCGCGGCCATGATCGACGGCGAGGCTACCGTGAAGACCTTCAAGCGCTCGGGCAACCACGTCTGGCTGATGCCGCACAACCCCGCCTATACGCCTATCCCAGGCAACGAAGCGGAAATTCTCGGCCGGGTCGTGGCGGTGCTGCGCCGGGTCTGAGAGTTCCCCGATCCGGATGGCCCGGGTATGCGTGACCGCATCGCGCGCATCGTCACCAGCGCTCAGCGGGTCACGACCATGGACACCAGCGACTTCGACGCGTGCGGATGGCCCGCGGAGCTGCTCGTGTGCTTCGGCGTTCGCGGTGGGCGGCTCTGCCGGTGGTCGCAGCGCAGCTGCGGCCGGGCTCCGCCCAGTCAGCAACGGTCAGTCAGGGACGGGGACGACGTTCACCAGCTTGGGAGCCCGGACGATCACCTTCGCGATCCCCCGGCCGCCCAGCGCCCGGGCGATGCCGGGGGCAGCCAGCGCCAGCTCGCGCAGGTCATCCTCGGAGATGCCGGGCGGCACCTCGAGCCGGTCCCGCACCTTGCCGTTGACCTGGACGACGCAGGTGACCTCGTCCTCGACCAGCAGCGCCGGGTCGGCCACCGGCCAGCCGGCCTTGGCCACCGACGGCTCGTGTCCCAGCAGCGCCCAGCTCTCCTCCGCGGTGTAGGGCGCGAACAGCGACAGCAGCACGGCCAGGGTCCCGGCCGCCTCCCGTACCGCCGGGTCCGCAGCGCCCGGCCCGGCGTCGATCGCCCGGCGAGTGGCGGTCGTCAGCTCCATCAGCCTGGCCACCGCGACGTTCAGCCTGGCCGACTCGATCAGCCGGGTGACCTCCTCGACGGTCTTGTGCGTCACCTTGCGCAGCTCGACGTCACCGCCGGATGCCGTTCCCCCGGGCGCCGACGCCGCGCCCGCCTCGGTGGCGATCCTGATGACCCGGCCCAGGAACTTGACCGAGGCCTCAGGACGTACGTCGGCCCAGTCGATGTCGTCCTCAGGCGGGCTGGCGAACAGCATCGTCAGCCGGATCGCGTCCACTCCGTGTGCGGCCAGCTGGGTGCCCAGGTCGACGCCGTTGCCCAGCGACTTCGACATCGCCTTGCCCTGGTTGATCACCTGGCCCTGGTTGATCAGCCGCCGGAACGGCTCCTCGAAGTCGGCCATGCCCATGTCGTGCAGGACCTTGGTGAAGAACCTGCTGTACAGCAGGTGCAGGATCGCGTGCTCGACGCCGCCCACGTACAGGTCGATCGGGCACCAGCGGCGGACCGACTCGACTTCGAACGGGCCGCCGGTGTAGCCGGGCGAGCAGTAGCGCAGGAAGTACCAGGACGAGTCGACGAAGGTGTCCATCGTGTCGGTGTCGCGCCTGGCCGGACCTGAGCACTTGGGACACTGCGTGTTCACCCAGTCGGCAGCGGCGGCCAGCGGCGAGATTCCCTTCGGCGCCAGGTCCTGGCCGCGCAGGTCGGGCAGCGTGACCGGCAGCTGGTCGTCGGGGACCGGAACCTCGCCGCAGGACTCGCAGTACACGATCGGGATCGGCGCGCCCCAGAACCGCTGCCTGGAGACCAGCCAGTCGCGCAGCCGGTAGCTGACCGCGGCCCGGCCCAGGCCCTTCTCCGCCAGGATCGCGGTGATGGCTGCGATCGCCGCTGCCTTGGTCATGCCGTCCAGCGGGCCCGAGTTGACCAGCGTCCCGTCACCCGGCGTCGCCTGCCATGTCTGGCCGGGATCGGGCTGGTCGGTCTGCACGACCACCTGGACTGGCAGGCCGAACTCCTTCGCGAAGTCCAGGTCACGCTGGTCGTGCGCGGGCACCGCCATGATCGCGCCGGTCCCGTAGTCGAGCAGCACGTAGTCAGCGGCCCACACCGGGATCCGCTCGCCGTTCACCGGGTTGATGGCGTACCTGCCCAGGAACACGCCGGTCTTGGGACGCTCGGCGGACTGGCGCTCGATGTCGGTCAGCTTGCGCACCTGAGCCAGGTACGCGTCCAGTTCCTCCTGACGCTCGGGAACGCACAGCTCAGCGGCCAGCGGTGAGTCGGCAGCCACCACGAAGAAGGTCGCACCGTACAGCGTGTCCGGCCTCGTCGTGAACACGGTGACCGGCTCGTCGCGGCCCTCGATCGCGAACTGCACCTCGGCGCCCTCGCTGCGCCCGATCCAGTTGCGCTGCATCAGCAGGACGCGGTCCGGCCAGCTGCCCTCCAGCGGCTCCATGTCGGCCAGCAGCCGGTCCGCGTACTCAGTGATCTTGAAGTACCACTGGGTCAGCACCCGCCGTACAACCTCGGTGCCGCACCGCTCGCACCGGCCGTTGACCACCTGCTCGTTCGCCAGCACGGTCTGGTCCTTCGGGCACCAGTTGACGTGACCGTCGCCGCGGTAGGCCAGGCCCCGCTCGTACAGCCGCAGGAACAGCCACTGCGTCCAGCGGTAGTACATGGGGTCACAGGTGTGCAGGCGCCTGGTCCAGTCGAATGACAGCGCGTACCGGCGGAAGGACGCCGCCTGGACCTCGATGTTCTTGTAGGTCCAGTCGGCCGGATGGGAATTGCCCCTGATCGCGGCGTTCTCGGCGGGCAGGCCGAAGGCATCCCAGCCGATCGGGTGCAGGACATTGTGCCCGCGCTGGAAGTAGAAGCGCGCCATTGCATCGGCCACCGCGTACGCCTCGGCGTGACCCATGTGCAGGTCGCCGGACGGATAGGGGAACATGTCGAGCACGTAGGTGCGCGGCCGGGTGTCGGCCGGGTCGTCGCTGGCCCGGAACAGGTCCATCTCGTCCCACCTGGCCAGCCACTTCTCCTGGACCGACCGGGGATCCCACTTCTCCTGCTGGTCGGCTTTGGCTGCCTGCGGCTGGCCTGCGGCTACCGCCTCCGCATTATCAACGGATGTCATTGCGTCCTCGCGATTGGTTCATAGGGTTGCACCGCCAGGGGTTGACCTGTGGCTCCAAACAAAAAGCCCCCCGGTCACGAGGGGCAGCCGCGCCAACGAGCCAGATGGTCGGCGCGGCTAACTAAGGAGCAGCATGGTGCAACGCACAGGCACAGGATATCGCAGGGCGGAGTATCGGCGCCATCGGACACGGAGCGCGCTGCCAGGCACAAGCGCATCCTGGCATGTCGTGCCGGAACCCCCGCTAACTCCGGACAGCTCACTATCCGGCATCGCGACCGCCGGCAAGCGGCTGGCCTGGGCGGTTGGCGTCGAAGGGTACTCGGGCAATGGCCTGGGGGCCAGAGCCAGGTCGTCGTGCCGGCCATGGCATCCGGGCCCGGCACCGAGGACGTCTGCTCCGTCGGCCTCGGCCTCACGGCGGCGTCGCGGGATGGCCGGGCCAGGATCGAGCTATACGCCCCGGGTTCCGCGCCATAAGCATCTCGTCATTGATCATATTAATCATCAGAAAACCGGCCGCCAGAAAAATCACGGCGCGGCACCGGCAGTATTAAGGCATCATGACGCGCGCCTTAATCGGCCTTGACCGGGCCTTCGCACACGCAGATAATGGCGTGTTGGCCGACGGCATGGGTCCTCGCTCAGGGCGGCCGGCGGGCGGTCCGCAGCGGCCCTTGAGGAGTGGGTTGCGGCCAGCCAGCCTGGGCATACGGGGACGGCTCCAGCCCGATCGGGGCCAGGGGAAGACAGTCCGCATTCGGGGGAATGATGGATATACGGCGTTCTGCGCTGCCATTTAGTTCCGCGCTCCTATTTAGCCACCTGATTCTGGCTTGCGGCACAGGTGGCGGAATAAGCGGGGAAACAGGCAGCGGCCCGCATAGTCAGGCGCCTTGCGGGCTGACGCCATGACGGGTGAGGTGACCGGGAGCCTGCCCGACGACAGCCGGCGGTCGGTCGCCGTGATCGGGCTGGCCTGCCGGTACCCGGACGCGGATGACGCGGCCAGCCTGCTCGACACGGCCCTCACCGGCCGGCGTGCCTTCCGCCGGATCCCGCGCGGCCGCGTCGACCTGGCTGACTACTACAGCCCGGACCCCGGTGCGCAGGATGCCACCTACAGCACGAGAGCCGCTCTGATCGAGGGCTGGCGGTTCGACCGCGGCGCGTTCGGCATCTCCGAGTCGGCCTACGCGAGCGCCGACCCGGCACACTGGCTGGCGCTGGAGACGGCGGCCCGCGCCCTCGCGGCCGCCGGCTTCCCTGGCGGCACCGACCTGGCCGGTGAGCGGGCGGGCGTGTTCATGGGGACGACCATGGCCGGCGACGGATCGCCCGCGGCCGCGTTGCGGCTGCGCTGGCCGTACTCGCGGCGGGTAATGGCCGACGCCATGTCGGCCTCGGGCCTGCCCGCTGAGGTCGCCGGCCGGGTGCTCGCAGCGGCCGCCGAGCGCTACCTCGCACCGTTCCCGGCCGTCACGGCACAGACGCTGGCGGGCAGCACGCCCGCTAGCCTGGCCACTGCTATCTGCCGCCACTTCGGCCTGCGCGGAGGCGGTCTCACGGTGGACGCGGCAGGAGCGTCCTCGCTGACCGCGATGGCATCCGCGTGCCTGGCGCTTGCCGCCGGCGAGCTTGACGTCGCCGTGGCCGGCGGGGTCGACCTGAGCATCGATCCGCTCGATCTGGTCGGCCTGGCCAAGTCCGGCCGGCTTGCGACATCGGACATGCGGGTCTACGACGAGCACCCGACGGGCTTCCTGCCCGGCGAGGGCTGCGGCGTGGTGCTGCTGATGCGGACCGCCGACGCACGCGCCGCGAGCCTGCCCGTGTACGCGGAGATCCTGGGCTGGGGTGTCGCGTCGAATGGCCAGCCTGACCTGCCCGAGACGGACGCGGCCGCGCACCTGCTCGCGATGCGGCGGGCACACGAGATGGCCGGGGTAGACCCGGGCGACGTGCAGCTCATCGAAGGCTGCGGGGCGGCTGTCCAGGCCAGCGACCACGCCGAGCTGACGGCCCTCGCTGCCCTGCGGGCGGGTGCGCGGCAGGTCGCGGTGCTGGGGTCGATCAGCGCGAACATCGGCAACACGGGGGCCGCCGCCGGCGCTGCGGCGTTGATCAAGGCCGTGCTCGCGATTGCCAACGGGGTCCTGCCGCCGTCCACCGGCGTCCGTACCCCGCACCCGATGCTGCGCGACGGACGGGCAGCGCTGCGCCTGCCCGCCTCGCCCGAGCCGTGGCCGGCCGGCACCAGGCACGCCGGGGTCAGCGCCGTCGGCCCGGACGGGCTCGCCGTCCACCTGGTCCTCAGAGGCGAGCCAGCGCAGCATTCGGACATCAGGCCGCCCCAGATCCGGCCGCGTGCCTTGCTGCCGCGCGCCGTCCAGACCCTGCCTCCGGCTCCGGCCAGGTCGCTGCGGCCGGCCAGGATCAAGGCCAAGACGGCGCCGGTTCCGCAGAACCTCACCGAACCAGCGCTCAGGCTGGCCGCAACCCGCTCGACGGGCACCTACCCGGCGGGTCCCGAGCATCCTTTCGCCTACCTGCTGCAGGCGCCGGACCACGCGGCGATGGCCGCGATCCTGTCGAGAATCACGGAGATCGCGCCGTGGCTGTCCGACGCGCAGCTGCAGGACCTCGCGGTCCACCTCGCCAGGACGGCCGCTGCCGATCCCGGCGTGACCGGCCAGCATGGGGTCAGGATCGCGCTCACCGCCGCCGGCCAGGAGGAGCTCGCCCGCCGGGCCAGCGAGGCCATCATGTTGCTGCCCGAGCTGACCGGCTCGCTGCTGACCACCCGGCCCGGCATCTTCGCCGCCGCCGCTGCAGGCGGCTCCGCCGGAACGCCCACCGGCGGCCACGTCGCCCTCGTCATCTCCGGCCAGCCAGACGACCTGCCGGATCTCCCGCAGCGCCAGCTCAGCCGGATCCTGGCCATCCTGCGCTGGCTCGACGAGCTTGGCGTCGAAGCTGCCGCCGCGGTCGGGCACGGCATCGGCGAGGTGGCCGGACTTGTCTGGGCAGGATGCACGACCCCGGCGGACGCGCGGACACTGACTGCGCTGCGTTCTGCGGTGCTGGCGGCGCCCGCCGACTCCGCGCCCGGTCAGCTCGGCAGCACGATCGGCAAGTTCGGCAGCTTCGCGTTCCGGCGGCCGGGGCGCCGGCTGATATCCGGGTCAACCGGCCGGGAGGTTGCCGAGCCAGAGGCGATCGCCGAGATGCTCTGCGCTGAGCTCTTCGAGGCGCGGCTCGGGGCCGAGGTCGTGGCCGACAGCGCGGACGGGCCCGCGGCCGGGCGCGACCGTGCCGCGGCCAGTTCCCTCGCCGCCGCGATCGCGGCTGCGGCTGACGGCGCCGGGCTGCTGGTGCAGACCGGCCAGGACCAGCACCTGGCGAAGGCTCTCGCTCAGGTCGACGCCGCGCGGGCCGGCGCGGCCCAGGCTGACACCGGACAGGCCAGCACGGCCCAGGCTGGCACCGGACAGGCCAGCACGGGGCAAGCCGGAACCGGGCAGGCCGGCGGCGGCCAGGTCAGCGGGATCGGAGGTGCGGCCGGCCTGCCGACCGTCAGCATCGACGGCGATCCGGCGGATGGCGGCAGCGCCGCGCACGCCGCCGCCGCACTGTTCGCGGCCGGGGCACTGACCAGGCCGGAGGGGTTGTACGCCCGGCGGCCGAGCCGCCCGGTCGACATCTGGCGAGAGCAGGTCTTCATCACCCATCCATGCGAGTCGCAGCCCGCGCACGCGGAGCCGGCGGCCGGTCAGTCACAGCCTCAGCCCGCCCCGGCCGAGCCGGCAGTCGTCCAGGCAGGGCCCGACCTGGCCAAGCCGGATGACACCGACGGTGGCGTCGCACCCTGGTTCCGCTGCTACACCGAGCGGGAGCAGGCGCCGGCGCTTCCGGTTCCCGCTGGCGACGACCGGCCCTGGCGGCTGCACACGGGCGGGTGCGAGCCGTTGGATCGCAAGGCTGGTGAGCTTTTCCGGCATGATCCGGCGGCGCAGCGAACCCTCGCCATCCTCGGCAGCCTCGACAACGCCGCGTCCCGGGGCGCCGCGGTGCTGGCCGCCAGGGACGCGATCAGCACCGGCCAGCTTGTCGCGATCAGCCCCGGGCTTGCGGCCGCCGGGCTCTGGGCGACCCTGCATGCTGAGCATCCGTCCGTCGGCATCACCGTCGTTCGCACGCCGCTGACTCCCGACGGCCTTGTCGCGGCGCAGCGGATCGCGGCGGCGGCTCCGGGTGCGTACCGCGAGCTGACCATCGGCCAGGACGGGACCGTCGCGGAGCCGGTGATGTGCCCGCTGTACAGTCCCGGCGGCGGCGACTTCCCGCTGGGGCCCGAAGACGTCGTCCTGATCAGCCGAGGCTCCGCCGCCGCCGGGCTGGCGCTCGCTCAGGTACTCGCATGCTCGGGCGCCACCGTCGTCGTCGTCGGCCGCGAGCACCCCGATCACGACGAGGCCGCCGTCGCCGGCCTCGAGCGGCTGCGCGGCGCTGGAGCGAAAGTCGGCTACGAACTCGTCGGCCTGGCCGATCACGCGGCGCTGACCGCGGCCGTGCGGCGCATCGAGGCGCGGTTCGGCCGCGTGACCGCGATCAGTCACGCAGCAGGTCAGGTGGCGCGAGTAACCCTCGACCAGCTGACGCCGGCGCGTGCGGACGATCTGGCGCGCACGCACACGAACCCGCTCGATCAGATGGCGGCGGCCGTCCGCGCGGTCGCCCGCGCGAGCGGGGCGCCCGCCGGCCAGCTGCGGTTCATCGTGACCTTCGGCTGCGTCACCGGCCGGTACGGGCTGGCCGGGGATGGCGCGAGCGCGCTCGTGACCGGCGCCATCGCCGACTATGGCGCGCAGCTCGCAGCGGCCAGTCCCGGCTGCCGCGCGCTGCACGTCGACTGGCCCGCCTGGTCCGGCGATGGCCTGGGCCAGCGAGCCGACCTCGCCGAGACCATGGAGCGCGCCGGGTTCACCGCGATGCCGCCCGAGGAGGGTTCCAGGCAGCTACTCAGGCTGCTCGCGACCGAGGGGCTGAGCGGCCGGTTCGCGCTGCACGGCCGGGTTGGCGTGCCAGCGCCGCGGCCGGTAGCGGCGGCCGGCCCGCGCCCCGGCCCGGGCGGCGGGCCGGGCGCTGGGCGGGCGTCCGCGCGGTTCGTCGAACGGATAATCGTGCACTACCCAGGCGTGGAGCTGATCGCCGAGGCGAGCCTGTCCCTGCTGGCCGATCCTTACCTGGGCGACTACCAGGTCGACGGCGTTCCCGTGCTGCCGCCGGCGATGACTCTCGAGGCGATGGCTCAGGCGGCATCGGCGCTGGCGGGGGCGCCGGTGCGGAGCGCGACCGACGTGTCCATGAGCGCGCCGATCGTGCTGCCGGCCGGGACACCCGGATCGCAGACGGTGATCAGGCTCTGCGCCGTGCGCGACGGCGACTCCGTCACCGTCGCCATCCGGTCCGGCAACAGCGGATTCACTGTCGACCATGGCCGTGCCACCTTCGGCGGGGCGCAGCCGGAGCATGCCGACCCGCGGCCGCCGGCCGGCGCGCGGTCCCCAGCCAGCACGTGGCCGGCCGGGCGGCCGCGCGGCCAGCGGGCCGGTACCATCCCCGGCACGGAGCTGTACGGGCCGGTCTACTTCCAGGCCGGGCGGTTCAGGCGGCTGGCAACGGTACGCCTGACGGGCCCGCGATCGGCAGTAGGCATCGCCGACGGTCCCGACGAGCAGCCATGGTTCGGCGCTGTTCCTCCGCAGCGAGCGTCGGGCCGGCCGGACCTTGTGCTGGGCAGCGCCGGGCTGAGCGATGCGACGCTCCAGCTCGTGCAGGCCTGCGTTCCGCACCGCAGGCTCATCCTCGCTGGCTGCGAAAGTGTCTGGTTCTCCGGCCGTGCGGCGGAGGGAAGGGTGACGATCCTCGTCACCCAGGACGAGCCGGCCGAAACGGGCCAGGTAGCGGATGCGGTACCCAGGCCGAGGCAGGCACCTGGCAGACTCGCCGGAGAGGCATCCGGGCCAGCCTGGAACGCCGAGGTGACCGATGCGGCCGGCCATACCCTGATCGTCTGGCGGGGCCTGCGGATGCGCGACGTCGGGCCCCTGGAGCACGGCCTGCATCTGGCGGCGACCCGCCTGGCGGACGCCAGACCGACCTGACCGACCCGGCCGAGGCCCGATCGAACCGCAAAGTGTATCACTACGTGATAAAGGGGCAGCTAGCTATCATTGTGCTGGTCTGAGACCATCAGACGGAGTGACGTGATCCGGAAGGCGGCCTGCATTGACGACGCCAGCAGCATCCCCGACGCCGGCCGCCAGTGACATCGACCTGTCGCAGAACGAGTTCTGGACCCTGTCGCTTGCCGAGCGGCATGCGGCATTCGCCGAACTGCGCCGGCTCGGCGCCCCGCCGTTCTTCGCCGATCCGGAGACTCCGTTCACCACCGAGAACCAGGGCTACTACGCCCTCGTCAAGCATGCCGATGTGCTGGAGGCCAGCCGGCATGCCGACGTCTTCTCCTCCGCCCGCGGCGCGACCAGCCTGGTGGACCTGCCCCCGGAGTTCAACGAGTACTTCGGCTCCATGATCAACATGGATGACCCGCGGCACGCGAGACTCCGCCGGATCGTGTCCCGGGTGTTCACCCCCAAGATGATCAAGAAGTTCGAGGACGACGTACAGCGGGCCGCCGCCGTCATCGTCGATGACCTGCTGGCGACCGGCCCGTGCGACTTCGTCAGCCACGTGTCGGCCAGGCTCCCGCTGAAGATCATCTGCGACATGATGGGGATCGGCGACGAGCACTTCGACATGGTGCTGCGGAACACGAACGTCATCCTGGCCGGGGGTGACCCCGAGTTCCTCAGCGAGGACATGGACACGGCCATCGCGCAGATCCTGACCGCCGGCGCCGAGCTAGCCGGCCTGGTTACCAATCTCGCTTCCGAGCGCGAGGGCAGCCCGGGTGATGACCTCATCTCGGCGCTAGCCTCCGCCAACGTCGACGGTGAGCAGCTGGCGCCGGCCGAGCTCGCCTCGTTCTTCATCCTGCTCGTGGTGGCCGGGAACGAGACCACCCGCACGGCGCTCTCGCACGCGCTCGTGCTGCTGACCGACCATCGCGATCAGCGCGACCTGCTGCTCGCCGACTTCGACAGCCGGATCGCCGGAGCCGTCGAGGAGATCGTCAGGTACGTCTCTCCCGTGATCTGGATGCGGCGCTCGGTCACCAGGGACGTGGTTGTCAACGGGCACCAGTTCCGCGAGGGCGACAAGTGCGCGCTGATCTACTGGTCAGCCAACCGCGACGAGTCGGTCTTCGACGACCCGCTGCGGTTCGATATCACCCGCTCCCCCAACCCGCACGTCGGATTCGGCGGAGCCGGACCGCACTTCTGCCTCGGCGCTCACCTGGCCCGGCGCGAGATCACGGTGATGCTGCGCGAGCTGCTGCTCCGCGTGCCGGACATCCGCGCGGCGGCCGAGCCCGACCGCCTGCTGTCGAGCTTCATCAACGGGATCAAGCACCTGCCCTGCGAGCTCAGCTAGACCGCACCGCACTCGGCTGGCCTTAAGGGGCCGCGGCATGCGGCAGATCCAGCCATGTAGCGAAGGTGCCGTTCGCGGGCTAGCCGCCAGCCGGGCAACTCCGGTCTGTTAACCGGGACGATTTTCAGAGCCGGGACGATTCTCGGCTGAATGCGCTGAAAATCGTCCCGGCTCTGATTAGCGTCCGCGATCATGACAGCGGGTCGACGTGGGGCAGCTCGGGGCCATGGAACGCGATCCGGCGTCGCGGTCGTGACCGCGCGATGGCCGGCGCAATGGCGCACTCGGCGCGATCAGAGCCATTTGGTGAACGCGTTCCGTCACTATGCTTGGCCATTCTTGTAACTAGCTGTAGTCATGCCTGCGTAACGTGTATAACTAGAACCCCAAGCGGCGCACAGCCCGGCTCCTGCCGGACCCCGGGACCGCGGCGCTGGGGAATGGGGGAAGCCGCACGTCGCGGAGGGGGACTTTCGTCCGGGGGGCGCGGTGCCGCTCTGGCTGATCCGCCAGGGCCTGGCACGCGCAGATGACGAGGGTCGCGGCGAGTGGCCGGGTCATTGTCCTGCGGACGGGACCGCACGGGGGCGCGGTGCCGTCCGCAGGACAAGATCCAGGACGAGGCTTCAGCCCCACCCGGAGGCCGGTCAGGCCGGTCAGGAGGCCGGTCAGGCCCCACCCGGCTCCCAGCCCATCGACCTCCCAGCAGCCGAGCACCGGGCCAGCCGCCATCCTCGCGACTCAGGCGACGGTGAGAACGACCGGCCCGTCGCCGGTCACGGCGATCGTGTGCTCCACGTGGGCGGCGCGGCTGCCGTCGGCTGTCCGGATCGTCCAGCCGTCGTCATCGATCTGGTACTTGTCGCTCCCGCCGGCCATGAACCACGGCTCGATGGCCACGACAAGACCAGGGCTGAGCACCAGGCCGCGCCCGGTCCGGCCCTCGTTGGGCACCGAGGGCGCCTCGTGCATGGAGCGGCCGACGCCGTGACCGCCGAAATCCGTATTGATCCCGTACCCGCCGCCGCGGCCCACGGCGCCGATGGCGGCCGCGATGTCGCCGATCCGGGCACCGGCGACGGCCGCCCCGATACCCGCCTGAAGCGCGGCGCGGGCGACGCCGATCAGCCGGTCATCGGCGGCACTCGGCGGTCCGACCGTGAAGGAGATCGCGGCATCGGCTACCCACCCGTCGAGGGTGGCGCCGCAGTCGATGCTGACCAGATCACCATCGGCCAGCCGGCGGCGGCCGGGGATCCCGTGCAGCGCGGCGTCATTCAGCGAGGTGCAGACGACGGCAGGAAAGGGAACCGGCGCGAACGACGGCTGGTATCCGAGAAAGGGAGAACTAGCCCCGGCCGCCGCGAGCACGGACCTGGCGACTTCGTCCAGCTCGGTCAGCCGGGTCCCCTTGGTCGCGTGATCGCGTACCGCGTCCAGCGCCCGCGCGACGACCTGACCGGCGGCGCGGATCGCCTCGATCTCACCCCTGGTCTTGATCTCGACCACGCGGCACAGACTCCTGTCACGGTAGCGCGCTGATCTGGCTGGCCAGCGAGAAATCAGCGCCGGTCAGGCCGCCAGCGGAGTGCGTGGACAAGGTCAGCGTCACCTTGTTCCACGCGATGGCTATGTCCGGGTGGTGGTTCGCGGCCTGAGCCAGGTGGGCCACCGCACCGACATACAGCATCGCATCGCGGAAGTCGCCGAGCGTGACCGTCCTGGCAATCGCGTTGCCGGTCCGCTCCCAGCCAGGCACGCGGCCGAGAGCGGCCGTGATCTCGTCTTCGGTAAGCAGCGTCATTGTCCTATCCTCGCAGCCGTCAGCGCACAGCCCAGTAACCGCCGCCGCTAGCCGCCGGCCAGTTCCGCCTGCCCGCTCAGCGATAGGCTGGGCCAGCACCGAGCCTGCCTGCTGCTCGCGCCTCGCCCGCCGCTGATGTCCCCGCCGCTTACGGAGTCGCAGATGCCAGATCCGCAGTCCCCGACGCCCCGGCGCACCCCGCTGGCCGCCGTGCACGAAGGGCTCGGCGCGACCATGACCGACTTCGCTGGCTGGCTGATGCCGCTGCGCTACGGCAGCGAGACGGCCGAGCACAACGCGGTCAGGCGCGCCGCCGGCCTCTTCGACCTCTCGCACATGGGCGAGCTGCTGATCACCGGCGACGGGGCCGCCGCCGCCCTGGATTACGCGCTGGTCGGCGAGGCGTCGGCGATCCAGCCGGGACGCGCGAGGTACACGATGATCTGCGCGCCGGACGGCGGCGTCATCGACGACCTGATCGTCTACCGGCTGGCCGACAGCGAGTACCTGGTCGTCGCGAACGCGTCCAACGCCGCGACCGTCGCGGCCGAGCTCACCGAGCGGGCCGACGGCCGCAGGGCCACCGTGACCGACCGGACCACCGACTACGCGCTGATCGCGATCCAGGGCCCGCGGTCGGCCGGCATCCTGGCCGGGCTGACCGACACCGACCTGGACCGGGTGCGCTACTACGCCAGCTACCCGGCGAAGGTCGCCGGATCCGACGCGCTGCTGGCCAGGACCGGCTACACCGGCGAGGACGGGTTCGAGCTGTTCGTCAGGCCGCAGGACGCGGAAAGCGTGTGGCAGGCACTGACCGACGCCGGCCAGGCCGAGGGGCTGGTCCCGGCCGGCCTGGCGGCCCGGGATTCGCTCCGGCTCGAGGCGGGCATGCCCCTGTACGGCAACGAGCTCGGCCGGGACGTCACGCCGTTCGACGCGGGACTGGGCCGGGTGGTCAAGCTGGACAAGCCCGGTGATTTCGTCGGCCGCGACGCCCTTGCCGAGCGGGCCAGGGCGGCTCCGGAGCGGACGCTGGTTGGTCTGGTCGGCAAGTCAAGGCGGGTTCCCAGGCACGGCTACTCGGTGCTGTGGGATGGTGAGCCGTGCGGGACGGTGACCAGCGGAGCGCCGTCCCCGACGCTTGGCCGGCCCATCGCGATGGCTTACGTCATGGCGGGCGAGGCCGGGTCCGCGGCCGGCGCCGGCGACGACCGGCTCGCCGTGGATATCCGCGGCACCGCCGAGCCGGCGGAGATGGTACCGCTTCCGTTCTACAAGCGGCCGGCCGGGAACTGACCGGTTCCGGCCCGCTGACACTCAAGATCTGGGATAACAAGGACCTGCCCGGATGACTGGCACGAGAAAGGTGGCACCGTGAGCGTTCCTGAAGAGCTGTATTACACCGCCGAGCATGAATGGGTGACGATCTCCGATGCGACCGCCAGGGTGGGGATCACTGACTATGCCCAGCGGGCGCTGGGAGACGTCGTCTACGTCACGGCGCCGTCGCCGGGAGCGCGGGTGACGGCCGGTGACCCGTGCGGCGAGGTGGAGTCGACTAAGTCGGTCAGCGATATCTACTGCCCAGCCGACGGCGAGGTGACCGAGGTCAACCCCGAGATCGACGAGGACCCCGGCCTGGTCAACTCCGATCCGTACGGCGCCGGCTGGCTGTTCAAGATCAGGCTCGACTCGGGCGATCAGCTGCCGCCGGGACTGCTCTCGGCTGCCGAGTACACCGCACTGACGGCCGAGCAGGAGTGACGCCGGCCGCTGAGGCCGACGACCTGCGCAGGCTCAACGCGGCTACGGCCCATCTCGAGCCGCCGTTCGCAGTCATCGACCTGGCGGCCTTTCGTTCCAATGCCGCCGACATGACGCGGCGGGCAGGCGGCACGCCGATCAGGCTGGCCAGCAAGTCGGTGCGGTGCAGGCGGCTGACCGATGACGCGCTGGAGCTGGACGGCTTCCGCGGCGTCCTCGCGTTCACCCTCCCCGAGGCACTGTGGCTCGCGGAGTGCCGGACCAGCGACGACATCGTGGTCGCCTACCCGACCGCCGACACCGATGCGCTTGCCAGGCTGGCCGCCGACCCGGCGGCGGCCATGGCGATCACCGTGATGGTCGACTCGGTCGGGCACCTCGACCTGGTCGCCAGGGCGGCCGCGACCGTGCCCGACCCGCACCCGGTGCGGGTGGCCATCGATATCGACGCTGGTTACCAGGCACTCGCCGGACAGCTGCGGGTCGGCGCGAGGCGCTCGCCAGTCCGAGTTCCGGCGCAGGCAGCCGCCCTGGCCAGGGCGATCACCACCAGGCCGGGGCTGCGTCTGGCAACGGCAGCGGCACCGGCTCGATCGCGGCGACGGCGGCCGAGGATGCGGTCACCGAGATCGGCGCGGGTTCCGGGCTGTACCAGCCGAGCCTGTTCGACGCCTACCGGTCGTTTCTCCGGCCGGCCGGCGGCCCTGTTCGCGCTGCCGGTCGTCCGCCGGCCGGGCCCTGGCGTGGTCACCGTGCTCGGCGGCGGCTACATGGCATCGGGACCTGGTGACCCGAGCCGCCTGCCACGCCCGCACCGGCCAGCCGGGCTGACGCTGGACGGCAGCGAGGGCGCCGGCGAGGTGCAGACGACCGTGCTCGGCGCGGCCGCCGATGACCTGCGGATCGGCGACCGGGTCTGGTTCCGGCACGCCAAGGCCGGCGAGCTGTGCGAGCGGTTCAACGAGCTGCACCTGATCGACGGCGGCGCCGTGACCGCCACCGTGCCGACCTACCGCGGCGAAGGCAAGGCATTCCGCTGACGCTCGAGGAACGCGCGCTCGGCCTCATTCGTGGTCAGCGCCCGAGCCGCTTCGTAGGCCCGCGCCGCCTCGGCGCTCCGGCCGAGGCGCCGTAGCAGGCTCGCCCGGGTCGCGTGGAACAGGTAGTAGGAGCCGAGGTCGAGGCGGTCGGTCGCGGCGAGGGCAGCCTCTGCTCCGTCGACCTCGGCGAGCGCGACGGCGCGGTTGAGCGCGACGACGGCGGTGGGCGCGCAGGCCGTCAGCTGCTTGTAGAGCGCGAGGATCTGGCGCCAGTCCGTCTGCGCCGCCGTCGGCGCATCGCTGTGCACGGCCGCGATCGCCGCCTGGATCTGGTAGGGACCGGGCTGGTTGCGGCGCAGGCGCCTGCGGACCAGCGCCTGGCCTTCCTCGATCAGCGCGCGGTCCCACCGTGACCTGTCCTGATCGGGCAGCAGCACCAGCGGCTGCCCGGGGGCCGTGCGCGCCGGGGTGCGCGAGTGCGTGAGCAGCAGCAGCGCGAGCAGGCCGAGTACTTCGGGCTCGTCGGGCATCAGCTCGGCCAGCACCCGCGCCAGCCTGACGGCCTCATCGCACAGGTTCAGCCGGAGCAGGGCGTCACCGTCGGTGGCCGTGTGGCCCTCGTTGAACACCAGCCGCAGGGTGAGCGCCACCTGCGCGGTCCTGGCCAGCGCCGGGTGGCAGCAGGTGAAGATGAGCCGCAGCCGGTCGTCGGTCACGGGGCCCGCCTGCTCGGGCGGGTCGTCCTGCCCGTACAGCAGGGCGGCCCGGGCGTGCCGGTCATGGCGGGAGGCTTCCCTCCGCAGGTGGTCGATGGCCCGGTTCCTGGCGGTCGTGGTGATCCACGCGCCGGGGTTCGGCGGGAGGCCGGTCTCCGGCCAGCGGCTGACGGCCACCGCGAAAGCCTCCTGCACCGCTTCTTCGGCGATGTCGATATCGTCGAAGAAGCGGATCAGGGTGGCGACGCACCGGCCGTACTCGCGCCTGAAGTGACCTGCGATCTCATCTGGGCTGACGGACATAGGCGTGCGTCCTCGGGCGGCTAGCCCTCCGGGTCCTCCTGGAACGGGCGGACCTCGACGGGTGCGCGGCAGGCTCTCGTCGCCCTGGCGGCCCAGGCCAGCGCATCGTCCAGGTCGGCGGCCTTGATCACCCAGAACCCGCCGAGCTGCTCCTTGGTCTCGGCGAACGGGCCGTCGGTGGTGACGACCTCGCCGTCGCTGATCCGCACGACGGTCGCAGTCGCCGGCGGATGCAGGCCGCCCGCGAAGACCCAGGCCCCTGCGGCCTCGAGCTCGGCGTTGACCGCGTCCACATCCTTGTAGGTCTGCTGCATCTCGTCCTCGGACGGCAGCGGCTGACCCTCGACCCCGTGCACGGCTAGCAGGTACTGCTTCATGACGCTCCCTCTCGGTCCAGGCCGGCCTCTGGCCGGATCTCTACCCTCGCTACGAACGCCGAGCGGCCGAATCGACACCAGCGCCAGAGAATCTTTCATGACGGCTTCTGGAGCCTGGCTTCCCGCGCGGTCGGCTCGAACAGCTCGACCGCGTTGCCTGACGGGTCCTCGGCCAGGATCTGCTTCCCGCCAACGCCGGTGACGATGTCGTTGCGGAACCTGACGCCGTTGCCGCGCAGCGTTGCGACGGTGGCGGCCAGGTCAGTGACCTCGATCATGAACCGGTTCCAGCCGCCGGGCTGCGGCAGCGTGCCGTCCGGCATGGCCTGCCCGCCGCCGCCCGGTCCGCCGCCTGGTCCGCCGCCCGGGGCGCTCACGACCAGGCGCAGGTCGCCGAGGGACAGCATGGCGAAAGCGGGCGCCGGGTGCATGACCTCGGAGAAGCCGAGGTTGTCGCGGTAGAACGCGATCGCCGCATCGACGTCATGGACGATGTAGCGGACGCTGACAGTGGTCATCGGTCACCCTCCTCGCTGCGCGGGTCCGGTTTCAGTTCCGATCCTCCGCCATCACCATCCTGCCCGCGGTCGGGATGGTGACAACTAGCCGGAAGCACGACAGGCTAGTCCTGATCACGAAAGCCGGAGCTAAAGGACACGACCACATGCCAGACCTCCTGTCGCTCTATGCGTCAACTCAGCCGGACAAGCTTGCTGTCATCGACGACAGCGCCGGCGCGGGCATCACCACCTGGACTTACGCTCAGCTAGAGGCAGAGGCTAACCGGCTGGCCAACGCGCTGGCGTCGCTGGGCGTCGGGCGCGGCCAGAAGGTCATCTGGTGCGGGCCTAACTCGCCTCAGGTCGTCGCGGTGATGAATGCCACCAGGAAGATCGGCGCGGTGGCCGTGCCGCTGAACTACCGCCTGACGGCCGAGGAGGCCCAGTACATCGTCGTCCATTCCGACGCCAGCGTCGCCTACGTCGACGCGGAATACGCCCACCTGCTCGCGACCCCAGGCGACGAGCAGCTGGGCAGCCTGCGCCACGTGATTGCCTACGGCGGCACCCCCCAGGCCGGCCTGCTCGGCGAGGACCTGGTCGCGAGCGCGTCGGCTGAGCATCCCGGCGAGGCTGAGGGCGAGAGCCCGGGGGCGACGATGATCTACACCTCGGGGACGACCGGCAAGCCGAAGGGCGCTTACCGGAACATGACGGACCAGACCACGGCCATCGCGCTGATCGGCTTCATCGGCTACACCCCCGATGACGTCTACCTCACCTCGGGCCCGCTGTATCACAGCGGCCCGAGCGCGTTCATGGGAGCCGGGCTGGCGCTGGGCCAGACGATCGTGCTGCAGCGCAAGTTCGAACCCGAGGACTGGCTCCGCCTCGTGGATACCTACAAGGTCAGCTCGACGTTCTCCGCGCCGCCGCTGATCCGGCTGGTATGCGCGCT
Source organism: Streptosporangiaceae bacterium (assembly GCA_035532775.1). Lineage (GTDB taxonomy): Bacteria > Actinomycetota > Actinomycetes > Streptosporangiales > Streptosporangiaceae > Chersky-822. Next base: position 34,065 of record DATKQH010000046.1, on the reverse strand, counting down.
GCCCGCTGAGGTCAAGAACCGGTACGGCCGGTCGTCGATGAAGCGGATGCTGGCCAATGCCGCGCCGTGGAGCTTCGCGCTGAAGCAGGCCTACCTGGCCGACTTCCCCGCGGACTCGCTGTGGGAGATCTACGGGTCGACCGAGCTCGGGGTGAACTGCGTCCTCGAGCCCAAGGACCAGCTGCGCAAGCCCGGCTCGTGCGGCAAGCCAGCTCCGGGGGTCGAGATCCGCCTGCTCGACGCGGCCGGCAACGAGGTGACGGGGACCGGCCCGGACCACCCGGGCGAGCTGTACGTCCGGTCGACCGGGGTCTTCAACGAGTACTACAAGCAGCCGGACAGCTACGAGGCCGCCCGGCACGGTGACTTCCACACGGTCGGTGACATCGCCTACCGGGACGAGGAGGGGTACCTCTATATCTGCGACCGCAAGAACGACATGATCATCTCCGGCGGCATGAACACCTACCCCGCCGAGATCGAGGCCGCGCTCGAGCAGCATCCGGAGATCTTCGACGTCGCGGTCTTCGGCATCCCCTCGGAGGAATGGGGCGAGCAGGTGCACGCGGCCGTCGTCCTCGCGCCGGGCGCGTCGCTGTCCGAGGCCGACGTGATGGCCTATGCCCGCGAGCACCTGGCCGGGTACAAATCGCCGCGGTCGGTGTCGTTCATGGCGGAGCTGCCGCGGACGGGCTCGGGAAAGCTGCTGAAGCGCCAGCTGCGGGCACCGTACTGGGCCGGGCACGCCACCAAGGTCGGCTGACCGCTGACCGCGTGCCCGGGCGCCAGGTTGACCGATGCCCGGGCACGCGGCCGGCATCAGTTCGTGCGGAGCCGGAACAGCACGCCGGACGCGGCGGCCGACGGTGGACCTATCGTGGACCTCGGTTACCTGCCCACGGCCGGTGACCTGCGGAGACGCCCGGCGGTGGTCACCTGTGGCGGTTGCGGAAGATCAGCGCGAGCAGGTCGCGCTCCTGATCTGTCAGCCGCGGAAGCGCGTCCACTACCTTCTTGACGTAGGCGTTCAGCGGTCTCCCTTGCAGCCTGTTTCCGGCACCGGCTTACTGGGTTACATTCCGGATATGGCCGGTTACTTGCCGACGGCAATGGGGTCTCGCTGCGCAGGTCGCCCGCCTGGACTCGTTGCGTCCGGCGTCCTGGCCGTGCGTGTCTAACATATGCGACCCGCCATGCGGGCCGTCGCGCAGTCCTGCCTGCCGCCCGGCCCGGAACTGCCGACCCGTCGGAGCCTGCGCCCCTAACTACCGGTAGGCGGCTGCCAGGCCGGTAGGGGGACAAGGGCGAGCATGTTCGTCAAGAGCGTGTCGGTCGAGCAGGCACTGATCAGCGACGAGGAGCGGGACCGGTGGCCGTTCACGGTCCCGTGCGTCGCCGCGCTCCGCGACGGCCTGGAACTGACCCGCCCGGTCGGGGGACGCGGCCCGGTCGGCCTCGACGCGGCAATCCTCTGTTACTACAGCCTCCCCGCACCCGGCACCGCCGAGCGCGTCTACCGCACCTTCCAGGACATACTCAGCACGCCAGCCGGAACCGTCGCACAGCTCTACGCCATCGCGCGGCTGCTCGCCCGCGCCGGGACAGGCGACCACCCCGACCTTGCCGAGCCACTGCGCCGGCGCAGTGAACAACTGACCGCCGCTCCAAGGTGAGACAGGCCGACCACCCGCACCCAGGCGCGGAGGTCATCAGCGGATGAGCCGGGTCGCGGCCGAACTCGGGACCGGGACGATGTCGCTGTCCCGCTATGTGGCGGCCAAGGACGAGCTGGTCGCGCTCATGGTCGACGCCGCCTACGGCCGTCGGCTTCGGTCGCCCAGGTGCCTGACGAAGGACTGGCGGACTGGCCTGTCCCGGTGGGCCTGGGGGATGCGGGCCAGCCTGCAGAGGCATCCGTGGCTGCTCCAGGTCCCGATCAGCGGGCTGCCGATCCGGCCGAACGAGGTCGCATGGTTCGAGGAGGGGCTGAGCAGCCTGGCCGGCACGTCCTTGCGGGAGGTGGAGAAAGCATCGGTGATCTTGCTGATCAACGGCTACGCGAGGAACTCCGCGAGCATCGACGCTGACATCGAGGCGGCGGTCCTCGCCTCAGGCAAGACGCCTGGCGCGTGGATGGCCACCTGCGCCAGCACCCTTGGCCGGCTCGCCGACCCGCGGCGGTTCCCGGCCATCGCGACGTTCATCGCCGCGGGCGTGTTCGAGCGGGCGGACCCGCCCGAGGCGGAATTCACCTTCGGCCTTGACCGCATTCTCGACGGCGTCGGCGACCTCATCCGCGATCGATCCTGACCGGGCACGCTCCTACCCGGCTCGATCCTGACCGGGCTCGGCCTGGGCGATCACGCGGTACTGTCGCGCGGCTCCCCGTGCTCGTTGCCCTGCTCCCCGTCGTCCTGCCCGTGGTCCTGCTTCTCGTCGTCCTTCGGCTCGATACCGGGCCGGCTGAGCAGAGCTCGCAGCCGCCGGACCTCCTGGCCGAGCTGACGAACCGTCTCGGCCAGCGACGGCAGGTCGGGGTGCGCGGCTGCCCACTCCTGCTCGCGGGATGCCTTGTCCGCGAGCAGCGTTCGCTCCCGATCACGCAAGGTGGCGGCCCGCTCGTAGTCCTGGGCGTCGGCGGCGGCCCGCCGCTCGCTGGTAACCTGCGCGATCAGACCGTCAAGCTCGCTGGTGTCCGGCCCCACGCCGACGCGCTGCTCGACCGCGGTCAGCCGGGACACGATGGCCGTCAGCTGAGTGCGGAATCCGGACAGCAGCGCTCTATCCCTCCGGCCCGTCAGCCTCGACAGCGGCCCCGCTCCGGCGGTGGCCTCTCCCCCGCCGCCAGGGCCGTGCAGGAGCTGGATGACCTGCTGCCGAACCCGAGACAGGTCCGCGCCAAGCTGGACCAGCACCTGCGCGGCGACACCCTCACCCTCGCGGATCAGGCCGAGCAGGATGTGCTCGGTGCCAATGTAGTTATGGCTGAGCTGGAGTGCTTCCCGCAGGGACAGCTCGAGCACCTTCTTGGCCCGCGGCGTGAACGGGATATGCCCGGACGGCTCCTTAGTGCCGCGTCCGACGATCTCCTCGACGTTCTCGCGGACCGTGTCGAGTTCGATGCCAAGCAACGTCAGTGCCTTCGCCGCGATCCCCTCGGACTCGCGGATCAGCCCGAGCAGCAGATGTTCCGTGCCGATGTAGTCATGGTTGAGCAGCCTGGCCTCTTCCTGAGCCAAGACCACGACACTGCGGGCCCGATCGGTAAAGCGCTCGAACATGGCCGGCCACCCTTTCCCGTACCTAGCCGCTCTTTAAGAATAGGCACGGCCGCGACAAGCTGAGCCGCGGGCGCTCCCGAGACCACGCTCGGAACGGCCGGCGCGGGACTTCGATCCAGTTGACCGGGTGCCACGGCAATTCGCGATTCGAGGAAAGGTGACTTCGACTCGCCCGACGGCTCGTTGATGCTGGGGCTGCTGACTGAGCCGCTAGCCGCGGCGGCGGCCCCAGATCCTGTAGATCGTGATGCCGGTCGCCGCGAGCGCTACGGCCACGACGGCCAGCTGGACCTCCGGCCTGCTGATCTCCTCGGCCGCCCGCTCGCGCAGCCGGCGCACGTTGCTCGCCGGGCTGACCCGATCGGCGAGCGAGTCGATGGTGCGCGCGAGGTTCTGTCGCGTGCGCTCGATCTCCGCGACGATCTCATCGGAGTCACGTTTCGCGACCTTGCCGTTCCCGGCGGCCGCGACGGCCCCGTTGTTCACCGCCACCGCCCGGCGCGACTGCGCCTGATCCTCCTGATCGGCCATCTCACGCACCCCTTCCCTGGCCGGAGCACGTCGGTCCAAGCCTGTGTCTAGTGTCCCAGGCGAGCGGGGACTCCGCACGTTCGCCCCGCTGGTTCGCCGCCCGAAACCCTGCCAGATCAGCGTCGTGCGGCGGCGGTCCCCCGGCCGGATGCCGGGGACCGCCGCCGCACGCAGCAGGATCCGCTAGCTGTGGCTGGCCAGCGCGTGCGCGGCGGCAATCAGTGCCCCGCACGCCGCGGTCTGCCCGAAGGCACCGTGGATCTCGGTATTGCCGAACGCCGCGGCCTCGAGCTCGCCCTTGATGGCTCCGGCCAGCCTGTCCCTGGCCACGTCGAGCGCGTGCAGGGAATGCTCAACGTGGTTGTAGGTCGCGTCGCCGGAGGAGTTGCTCTCGATCCCGGCGGTCGACGCGATCAGCGTGTCAGTCCCGAACTGTCCGACGCTGGAGTTGAGCTGCTTGTAGCAGGTTCCGAGCAGCGCCACCCCCGGCTGGGACAGCGCGTGGTTCGGGTCGGTCAGGATCTGCGTGATGACCCGGCCGTCGTGCTCGTAGTCGTCCCGCAGCCCAGCCAGGTACATGATCGTCGGCCTGATGTCGGTCTCGTCGATCCAGGTGCCGGTGGTCCCGCTGCCAGGCACCGTCACCTGCCCGCTGTCCGGCCCGGCCGAGTTCGGACCGTCCGCTGGCTGCGGACCGTCCACGCCGAGGTTCTTCACGCCAGGCCCGACAATGCCGAGCCAGTTCGTGTTGATCTCCGCGGCGTAGTCGCCGTGGTTGTACGCGAAACCGGGGTTGACGCTCACGCACGGCGAGCAGGACGCCGAGCCCGGCGACAGGAAGTAGTCCGGCTTGGCGAACAGCGCGAACGTCGGGGTCCTGGCCGGATCGGCATTCACCATGTGCAGGATGGCCTCTTCGGTCGGATCAGCGAGATAGTTCGTGATCGGCTGAGTTGTGTTCGTGTACGGGTTGAAGGCCGTCAGCCCCGCGGTGTCCCGTTCCAGCGTCCGCACCGATGCGGACGCCGGGTCCGGGTTCCCGGTCACGTAGAACTCCGGAGCGCTGTCGGACTCGAGCGTGAACGGCGTGGTGTTATTCGCCTGGGTGGCCAGCAGGCCGGTCAGGTTGCCCGCGAGCTCCCCAAACGTGCCTGTCGCGTAGCTGCAGGCCACATCGGGCGTGACCGTCGTGCCGCTGACTGTCGCGCCGTCGCAGTTGGGCGGCTGCGGCGTGACCTGGCGCCCGACGTTGGCCCCTGCCACGTGGTCACCCTCGTCCGAGCTGATCGCGAACAGCGAGTTCTGCGGGGTGATGCCATCGGCAGCCAGCCGCTGGAAGAACGCCGCGAAGGCCTGGTTGTAGTACTGCGCCTGGGCGACGTAGCACGCGCTTCCCGGGCCGAGGGCTGCGGGGGCTCCAACGCAGGCGGACAGGCCGGGAATGCTCTCGTTGCCGTGGATGTCGGCAATATAGCCATTCACTACCGGCACGCCGGATTCCAGCATGTCGGACATGTAGGCCAGTGTCTGCGAGGCATTGATCGGACCGAACCCAGGGAACCCAGGATGGTTGGCCAGGAATGCGCCGTTGATCTGATTTCCGCTCAGGTCGACCAGGTTGCCCGCGGCATTCGTGACCTGGAAGCCGTTATGCGTAACATTTGGCGTTCCAGCCCCGAGCTGCGGAGCCACGTACCGGTGCCCGAACAGCCCCAGGAATCCGCTGTAGCCCCCGGGCTCGTTCGGGAGCAGGTCGGAGACCGCCGTGGAACTCGGGGTGGCCTGACCGAACTTGACAGCCTGGGCGGTCGAGCAGAACTGGCTGCCGGCGCCCTGGGCACAGTGCACTCCGATGCCCACGTAGTCGGCAACCTCGGCGTCCTTGAATCTGTCGCCATCTGCGTTCAGCTGCGCCACTTCCGGCGAGTTCGCCCCGAAGACCTTGGGCAGGTCGACCGCGGTGTTCTCCAGTTCCTGGTTCGCGGTCGCGACCTCGCCGACATCACAGCCAGCCCTGGTGTAGGGAACCCACGGCGCGGGAGTGATCGTGCTCGGCGCCGGCGGGTTCTGCGCGGTGGCCGGCGGCGCCGAGGAGTACACCATGGACGGGTTCGCGTCGTGGCCAGTGGTCGGCGTGCTCGAGGTGTCGAAGACCGGATCCGTCCAGTAGGCGAACGAGCCGGCCGGATCGGTCGTGCCGTCCGGGTTGAAGGTCCGGTAGCTGTTCGAGACCGGCATGCCCTGCCGGTCCCCGTACAAGCCGGTCGCGGTCGTCAGGATGTCATTGGCCGTGTGGGCGATCAGCGGCGTGTGGTTGTTGGACATCCAGGTGCCGTAGTTCTGAACGAACTGCATCAGGCTCGGCATCATCTGCAGATCGGACGGAACGTTCGGGTTGTCGCGGAAGAAGTGAACATTGTCGAACGTGATCTGGATGACGTGCTTGACGCCGTTCCCGAGCCGGCACGCGTTCGCCGGATCGCCAGCGGCCGCGCCGGAGCGCGGCGGACCGGAGCGCGCGGCGAATGCCATCCCGGGCGCTACCGCGCCGGCCAGCGCCAGCGAGCTGACCGCAAGGGCGCTAGCAGCCGCGACTGCCCGGGCGGACAGCCGCCGGCGGACCTTGTGTTCCAGTCTGTGCATCCGATCCTCCTCGTGTGCCGCGTCCGGCGGCGGTGCCGGAGCGTCCGGCAGCAGGCACGCTAAAAGCCGGAATCAAACGCGAAGCGACAGGTATGCGAAGTCTGAGCCAATCCTTTTGCGCACCTGTCCCCCGTAATCCTGTCTTTAAAGGGAACGGCAGGCAATGCCGAATTTGGCCATCACCGCCGACATCGCTCTGATCTGCATCGATGCATGCTTTATCGGGATGGATATGATCAGGAGGTGACGGTTGACGCGGTGATCTTCGACTGGGGCGGCACCCTGACTCCCTGGCACACGATCGACAACGCCGAGCTGTGGCGCGTCGTCTGCGAGCCGCATTATCCCGACGACCACCACGACCGCGCGGCCGCGGCGCACGAGGCCGAGATCGCCCTGTGGGAGCTGGCCAGGACCGAGCAGCGCAGCGCGACCATCTTCGGCCTGCTGGAGCGCGCCGGGATCGAGCCGACCGACGACCTGATCGCCACGTACCTGCGGGAGTGGGAACCGCACACGTTCACCGACCCGGACGGGATTACCGTGCTGCGGCAGCTGCGGGAGCACGGCATCAGGATCGGCGTGCTGTCGAACACGATGTGGCCGCGGAGCTGGCACGAGGAAGTGTTCCGCCGCGACGGGGTGCTCGACCTGATCGACGGCGCCGTCTACTCGAGCGAGATCGACTGGACCAAGCCGCACCCCGAGGCGTTCCGCGCCGCCATGGCTGCGGTCGGCGTCAGCGACCCGCAGCGCTGCGTCTTCGTGGGCGACCGGCCGTGGGACGACATCCACGGCGCGAAGAGCGTCGGCATGCGCGCGGTGCTTGTCCCTAACTCCGACGTCCCGACCTTCGCCGACGCCACGCCGGACGCCGTGATCGACACCCTGTCCGACCTGCTGCCGCTGATCGAGTCCTGGTAGAGCCGACCCACCCGACCGCCCCGTGGATGAATGTGCCATCCATCCGCGAGATCAGTGATGGATGGCACATTCATCCGGCCGAGAGCCGCCCGGCAGCTGGGTCCTCGCTGACCGTGCCTGCCAGTGACTCGCGGGCGGCCCACCTGAAGACGCCGGTCGCCATCGTGGACGTCGCCGCATCCGCCCTGGCCGTGAAGACCTGGTGCCTGGCTCGCCCGATACCCGGATCCTCCGGTGCCGCCAGCCAGGCCAGTTCTGCCAGGTGACCAGCCAGCCGCAGCGCAGCCTCACCGCCAGGCTCGCCCGAGCCAGTCGAGCCGACCGGCGTTCGGGCGCTGCCCGGGCCGGCCGCGCCGGCCGCGCCCGCCGCGCTGCCCGGCCCGGCAGACGCCGCGCCGTTCGCGGGCGCCGGCGCCCGGTCGGCGAGTACCAGCGCCCGGTCGGCGAGCGCCTGCGGGCCGCCGGCCAGAGCCGCGAGCTCAGCCGCCAGGGCCCGCTCGGGAGCCGGCTTGAGGCTGGCCGGGTTGCCGTCCCACCAGCCGCCGTACAGCCGCCAGACGGTGTGCACGATGAACTCGGGCTCGTCGTAGACCGGCCGCAGGTAGGGCCGGTCGAGCAGGTGCGGAGGCGGCACGACGCCGTGAATGGCGTCGTCGAGCCTGCCTCCGGCGTTCATCACCGCCAGGGTCTGGTCGACCAGCGAGTCGAGCAGTTCGGCCGTGTCCGTCAGCGCCTGCCTGACCCGCTCGGCGCCGACAACGGGCAGCCCGTGGCCCGGCAGCAGGTACTCAGGCTCGAGCGCGATCATGCGGCGCAGGGCGCCGGCCCATTCCCTGGGGTACCGCTGCACCTTCTGCGGGTTGCCCGCGTTGGGCGATGCCCAGATGAACAGGTCACCGCAGCACAGCACCCGCCGGTCCGCGGCCCAGGTCACTGTATGGTCGTCGGTCTCGCCCTTCTCGTGCCGCAGCTCGAAGCACACCCCGCCGACATCCAGGGCCAGCTCGCTGGCGTAGGTGCGGTCCGGATACCGGTACTCGACCGGCCAGTGCAACCCGTCCACGCCGAACTGCCGCCGGTTGATCACCTCGTTGTACCCGGCGGTCATGATGTACCGGTCGAACCGGGCGGGCAGCGCCTCGTGCGCGATCACGACCGGCGCGGGCCACCCGCGCTCCGCCGACTCGGCCTCCCAGACCGGCACGCCGAACACATGGTCGATGTGGCCGTGCGAGTACACCGCCGTGTTCAGCCGGCCGCCGTTCCACCGCCTGAGCTCGTCGTGCACGGCGGTGGCCACAAAGGAGCTTGCGGTGTCCACCAGCACCAGGCCGTCGTCGGTGCTGAACGCCGAGACGTTGGCGAACGAGGGGACGAACACCACCCCGTCGCAGATCTCGGCCAGGCCGCCCAGGTGACTGACCGGATGATAGTCGCCGGGGCCGAGCTCGCCCCGCCAGAGCCGGTCGGCAAGCGCCAGCACGTCGTCGGACATGACGAGTGATCCTCCCGGGCTCTGGTTCGGCCGACTGCCCACGATGGCATAACAAACCCAGCCGCGCTGATCCGGGCACAGAGCGAGTCTGGCCCGGCGGGCGTCACGGCGTCACCCGCCGGGCCAGACTCACCTGCCGGGCCAGTGCCAGTGCCTGGGCCGCCCGGGGGCGGCGGCTCAGGCCTTCATAGCGGCTAGCTCGGCCTCCACCATGGCCTCGTGCTCTTCCTCGTCCTTGCGGGCGTCGGCCGTGGTCCACCGACCGCGGAGCAGCGGGATGCTGAGCAGGAAGAAGATGATCCCGCCGAAGCAGATCCAGTACCACTTCTTCCACTGGCCGGGAGCCGAGGCGGCGGCGTTCGCCACCGCGGTGCCGTGCGCGGTCATGAAGGCGACCACCGGCTTGGGGATACTGGCCAGAGCCGTCAGCTGCTTCGCGTAGGGCTGAAGCGACTGAAGCTGCGGCGCCACCTTGATGACGCCGGCGATGGCAGCCGCGTTCGCGCACATCGTCGACAGGACGCTCTTTCCTGTCGCGCCGCCGCCGGCGGATGCGATGGCGCTGGCTAGCACCGCCTTCGGAACCTTGTTCGGCGTCGCGCAATTGAGGTACACGGTGCCCACATTCGTCTGGTCCTTCTGCAGCGCGGCCAGTTCTGGCCCGAACTTCTGCGCTGTGGCTATCTGGACGCTGTACTTCGTGGCCTTGGCGACGATGTTGGGGTTCGCGGCCGCGAAGGCGAACGCGGGGTACTTAGTGCTGTACGCCTGAACCTGGGCGCCGTCGTTCACCAGCGGGGTGACCGAGTTGACCACCGTGGGCAGCAGCAGGAACGAGGCGAAGACCACCACCCTGATGATCCAGCCCCAGATCGCCAGGCCGGTCGCGGTCAGCGCGGGGTTGTGCGCCTCGACCGTCTCGGTGAAGCTCGCCATCCAGGGCGTGTAGGCCACGCCGAGGGAGAACGACAGCAACGCCAGGATGATGGCGAGGGTGTAGTAGCTCGGCTGGAGCCCCGCCTGAAGCAGGTAGATGATGGTCATGACCGCTGCGGCGATGCCGCCGACCACCATGAACGGCTTGCGCACCTTGAGCCGGTCGGAGAGCACGCCGATCAGGATCACCGCGATGACGTTGAAGCCCCAGTTCCAGTTACCCAGGCCGTTGGCATCCTTGGTCGAGAAGCCGAAGATGCTCGACAGGTAGATGACGCTGAATCCCACGGCCGTGTAGTAGATCAGCAGCATCAGGGATATCGCGAGGGCCGAGACTACGACATCGACCTTCAGCAGCTGGCGGAACGGATGCTTCAGCGCGGCCTCGATGTCGATGCCTTTGGCCTTGGCTTCGATCAAGGCCCGGTCCCGCATCGTCACCATCAGCTGGTCTCGCAGCTGCGGTGACAGCTCCTTGAGCCCGACCAATGCGATCACGAAGACCACGATCCCGGCGATGCCGCAGATGACATATTCATGGCCCCAGAACCGCGGGTCGGATTGCGGGGTGAAGGCGGCCGGGATCGTGGCACTGCCCACGACCGCGACGATCAGGCTGCCCAGCACCGGGCCGCTGGTCCAGAAGCCCATCGCCGTAGCCCGGCCGACTTGCGGGGAGAAATCGCGGATCAGCGCGGGAGTGGCGACCAGGCAGATGCCCTCGACCACCCCGACCACGAAGCCCTCGATCGTGAAGACCCACTTGTTCGTCGCGGCGGGAAGCACGAAGAGCACGAACACTCCGGTGAACAGCAGGCCGAAGACCACGAGGTTGGCCCGGCCCAGCCGGTCGGTGAGCCCGGCGAACAGCGATCCGAACGCACCGATCAGGTTGCCGAAGGCCAGGGTCAGCACGAAGAACGTGAAGCTCATCTTCAGGCTGGGCAAGATGAACGTGGAGACCGAGCCGCCGACATACAGCTCGTAGTACAGCATGATCGTGGCCAGCACCGTGATGCCCAGGTACATCACGCGCGGCCGGGTGTCGGGGTAGTGGTTGAGCTGGCGGCGCCATAGCCATGACACTCCGCCGGAACGGTCAGCGACCAGTTCGTCTGCGGTCACACTCATGCGGACCTCACCATTGTCAGGGGTGACGCGCCCGGTAGCCCAGGCTTCGAGGTCAAGATATCTGCACTATGTGTGCAAGATCAATAGTGTGAGCCGAGAATAGCGATTCGTACCGACACCGCTGCGCTATGAAATCGGATCGAACCCGGCTTGCACGAGCAGGGCGGTAAAGGTGCTGATCAGAATCTGCCTGGCCCCGAGCGGGCTGAGCTCCAGATCAGTGCGGAGCGTCTCCCAGAACGACCAGAGGCTGATCGCGTGCAGCGAGTCCACCAGCCGGTCCCGCTCCGGCGCGGTGAGCCGGTCCATTTCGGGGGCGAAGACCTGCTCGATCTCGGCCCGGCCGCCCGCGTTCCGCCGCTTCCGGTCGCGCTGCAGCTGATCGGAGAACGGCTGATGCACGCGTGCCGCCCGCCAGGTGGGTGTCATCACCTCCAGGACCCGGGTCCGCTGCGCTACGAAGGCCTCGACCCGTGCTCCTAGCGGCTGATCCGGGTCGATCCTGGCGACCAGCGATCGCTGGATCTCCCGGTCGCGCTTCACCGCTTCGATCAGCAGTGCCTCGCGGTCAGCGAACTGCTGCCAGACGGTCCGCAGCGAGACTCCGGCTCGCGTGGCGATCCGCGGCACGGTCGGACGCAGGTCGCCCTCGGCATGCAGCGATCGCATCGCGTCGAGGATGGCCAGGCGAGTACGGTGCGATCGGGCCGCACGGCCGTCCGCCGGCACGTCCTCGAGATCGTTCAGGCCGTGATCTGGGCCCGGCAGGCTTTCGAGATGCACCACGCATGTCATTCTACGGTCAGTCGGCTGATTGGACGCTCTCCCCTCGAGACCGTGACCAGCGGGATTACTGAGTCTGCTGGTACCAGTGGGTTCCCGGCCTAGGTCCGTCGGCACCACGTCAGCGGGAACGGCGAGCGCGGCGTCCCACCACGGCCCGCGCGACCACTGAGAGGACCAGGACGCCAAGGATGAGCACCAGCGCGCCCGTCCAGGCCCGCGCCTGCTGGGCCGGGAACGGCGACCGTGAGTTGGCGAAGATCTCCAGGGTCAGCGAGGCTTCCGGTCCGTTCCAGGATCCCCAGCCTACGAGGAGCTGATTCCCGAACGCGGTCAGCAGCAGCGGAGCGGTCTCCCCGGCCGCCCGGGCGATGGCCAGCAGGACCCCGGTCGTGATCCCGGGCAGAGCGGTGGGCAGGACCACCGAGACGATCGCGCGCCATCGGCGCACGCCGAGCGCGAGCGTCGCCTCTCTGAGCTCGCCGGCGGCGTTGCCGGCTGGCTAGCGTGCTCACCCGATCCCTCCTCCCCTCCGGATGACGAGCCTGGCGCCGATGTTGATCAGCAGGGTGAGCACGAACAGCACGACGCCGAGGGCAATCAGCGCCGACTTGAAGAGCGGAAGGCTCGCGGCCTCGTTGAACTGCAGGGCGATGTTGGCCGCGATCGTCGACCCCTGCTGGAACAACTCCGGTGTGATCTTGTTGGGCACACCGCCGATCAGGTAGGCGACGGCGATGGTCTCGCCGACCGCCCGGCCGAAGCCAAGCATGACCGCGGCCACCACTCCGGACCTGGAGCGGGGCAGCACGGCCAGCCTGATCATCTCCCATCGGGTGGAACCGAGTGCCAGTGCCGATTCACGCTCTTCTGCCGGGACCGCACGGAAGACCTCCCGGCTGACGGCCGAGATGATGGGAATGATCATCAGAGCCAGGATCACGCCGGCGGTCGCGAAGTCCCGGCCCGAGGCGAACTGGGAGAACAGCGGTATGAACCCGAGGTGGTTGGACAGGGGCAGCCAGACGTAGTTCGTGAGGAACGGGACAAGCACGAAGACGCCCCACAGGCCGTACACGACGCTCGGGACGGCGGCGGGGAGATCGACCACGTAGCCAAGCGGCGTCCCGATGCGCGACGGGGCGACCTCGGTGAGGAACAGCGCGATCAGCACTGAGACGGGGACGGCCAGCACGAGTGCGATGACCGAGGTGACAAGCGTCCCGTAGATGAACGACAGGCCGCCGAACTGATTGAGGTTCGGGTTCCAGTTGTTACTGGTGACGATGCTGATCCCGGAATGGGAGAAGGCAGGCCACGCCGCCCAGGTGGTGCGGATCAGCATTCCCGCGAGCAGGATCAGGACGATCGACGCGCATGCGCCCGCGGCGAACCGGAACAGGGTATCCGCGGGCCGCCTGGAAACAGGCGGCCCGCGGCGGTGGTCGTCATTGCCCGGACCAGCAATCCGCTCAGTGGACCGTCTTCAGCGCAGCCAGGTCGAGCGAAATCAGCTTGGCCGGCAACGGCGCGTAGCCGAGCTTGGTGACCTGGCTTTGCTGGGCCGACGCCAGGTCCCATTCCATCCATGCCTTCAGTTTCTTGCCGATAGCCGGGTCCTTCTGCTTCTGGGTGATCAGGATGTAGGTCGGGGTCACCAGGGGGTATGCCCCCGCTGGCCGAGGAGTTGTCCAGGCTGAAGGTCAGACGCTCTCATCGGGCCTTCCGGGTCAGGCAAGTCCACCTTCATCCGCTGCCTCAACCGGATGCACGAGGAAGTCCGGGGCGCGAGGCTCACTGGCAAGGTGCTTTTCAACGGCAGCGACCTGTACGCGGCCGGCATCGACCCGGTGGATGTCCGCCGCCGGATCGGAATGGTCTTCCAGACGGCCTACCCCCTTCCCCACGATGACCGTTATGGAGAATGCGGTAGCGGGACTGAAGCTCGGGACCAGGATGGGAAAGGGCGAGGTGCACGCCCGCGGCGAGGACGCTCTGCGCCGAGCCGGGCTCTGGAACGAGGTCAAGGACCGGCTCGGTCATCCCGGGGCAGGCCTGTCCGGCGGCCAGCAGCAGCGGCTGTGCATCGCCAGGGCGCTCGCCGTGCAACCCGAGATTCTGCTGATGGACGAGCCCGCCTCCGCGCTCGACCCAGGCTCCACGCTCCGGATCGAGGAGCTGATCGAGAAGCTCAAGATCGAGTACACCGTGCGTCTAGGGCGTGTGAAGGATCAGCGACGCCGATCCGTCAAGGATCAAGTGGAGCCAGGCAGTGCTCCACGCATGTGCTGTCCAGACGCCGTGCTGCCGACCAGACAGTGACCAGGCGATCAGCTGGTCACGATCCGCACCCGGTGGTTGTTCTGGTCGGCGATCAGCAGGTTGCCTGCGGGAGTCAGGAGCTCTCCCGCTGGGCGCCCGAGTTCGGCGCTGCGAGGCGGACCGCCGTCTCCGGCGAATCCGGACGTTCCGTTGCCCGCGACTGTGTAGATGTCCCCGGCGATCATCTTCTGCCCGAAGAAGGTGCCGTCGCGTACGGCCACCACGCGCACCCGGTTGTTGAAGGTGTCGGCTAGTACCAGATTCCCGGCTGCGTCGAACGTGATGCTCTCCGGGCCGACTGCTGCCCTGGTGGCCGCCACCACCCGCACCCGGCTGTTGTACTGGTCGGCGATCACCAGGTTGCCTGAGGCGTCCGCGGTCACGCCATGCGGCCCATTGAGCGAGGCGGCGGTAGCCGGGACGCCGTCCCCGCTATAACCCCGGTTGCCGTCGCCGGCGACAGTGTAGATGTCGCCGGCGGTCGTCGCCTGCCCGTAGAACGTGCCCGTGCTGGCCGCCACTACCCGGACCCGGGCACGCGAACCACCAGATCTTCATCGAAGGTGACCCGCTCCCGGTACGTCTGGCCAGGTCACGCACGTCAAGGCCGCGAAAGTGACGGTCTGTCGACGGTACCTCAAGACTGACCCCGTACCGGCTGCAAACATTTGCGGCAGCCCGGCGCCCGAATGCTTCAGAATATTGACGATCAGCTATACTGGTCGAGTGGGCGCTGACCGGCATGGTGCTGCGGCAGTTCTGCGGGCCGCGCGCAAACGAGCGGGATTGTCGCAGGTCGAACTGGCCATCCGGGCCGGTGTAACCCAGAGTGTCATCAGTGCCTATGAGTCGGGGCGCCGGCAACCTTCCCTGCCGACGCTGGCAGCGCTTATCGAGGCTGCAGGCTACGAACTGGAGGTCAGCGTGCAGGAACCGCCAGGGAAACTGGGCAGGCTCACCGGGCCTGTCGGCCGCCGGGTACGCCGGCACCGCGCCGAGATGGTGGCAGCCGCGGCCGCTCACGGGGTGGCCAACCTGCGCGTGTTCGGGAGCGTGGCCCGCGGTGAGGACCGCGCCGACAGCGATGTGGACCTGCTTGCCGATATCCCGGCGGGGATGGGATTGCTCGGGCTGGGACGGGTAACCGACGATCTGGAGGCCGTCATCGGCGCCCGCGTGGACCTGGTACCTGCCGGACAACTCAAGCCCGGAGTCCGCCAGCGGGCCGAATCCGACCTGGTGGCCTTGTGAGTTACCGTGACGCGCAGCGCCTCGCCGACATCCAGGTGGCAATCGATGTCATCCGGTCCCACCTGGAACGCGGCACGCTGGCTGACGGGCTGGTCTTCGACGCGGTCCGGATGCGGCTGCTGGAAATAGGCGAAGCGGTCAAGGCACTGCCCAGCGACCTGCTATCGGCTCAGCCTGGCATCCCGTGGCAGCAGATCGCCCGCATGCGCGATCACCTAGCCCACCGCTACTTCGACACGGCCCACGCGATCCTGCAAGCCACCGTGGACGAAGACCTCCCCGCCCTTGAACTCGCGGTCTCCGCATTGGCCGAGTCGCTGCAGCCCGAGCACGAAGCTGACCTCGCGAGAACGCCCGAGCGGGAAGCCGAAGCGGAGCCCTGACCAGGCAGCAGTTCACCTGCCTGCGCTGATGTCATGAGGAATCGCGTCCGGTTCCCCGCGGACCTCGCGTTTCGCAGGAATGTCATTGGCAGATCCATTGGCAGGGCCTCGGCTCCCGGGCTCGGACTGGCGGGCGCTGGAGCGAGGTGCGGATCCTGCTGGTGTTCGACCCGTGGCGGTCAGCCGTGCTGCTGGTCGCGGGGGATAAGTCGGGGCAGTGGGCGAGGTGGTACCGGACGGCGATCCCGCTGGCTGAGCAGCTGTATGAGGATTACCTGGCGGAGCGGGAGAAGGAGATGGGGTCATGAGCGGGGTGTTGCGGTGGCGGGAGTCGGGGAACCTGGAGCGGGCGGTGGAGACTGCCGGGGGCCAGGAGGCGTTCAGCGCGGCCGTCTCGGCGATGCTGGATGATGCCCGGGGGTGGCGGCTCGCGGAGCTGCGCAAGCGGCGCGGGCTGACCCAGGAGCATGTCGCCGTCCGGATGGGCGTGTCCGTGGCCCGGGTGTCGCAGATCGAGGGCGGCGATGTCTCAACCCAGGATGTCCTGAACCGGTTCGTCGCCGCGCTCGGCGGCACCCTCAAGCTGATCGCCGACTTCGGAGACGAGCAGCTCAAGATCCCTGACTGCGGATACGGGAGTGCGACCACGCGATGGCGCCGCGACCGACGGACGCTACCGGCACGGTCACGGCCATTTCAGCGGCGACGAACCCGCGCACAGTTGGCTCGATCGGCGCGCTTCGTGGGCCAGCGGCGAAGCACCGTTGGGGACGCCGGAATGGTCATTCTGGGTCACGGGTCGTCTCACCGGGCAAAGTTCGCACTAGCCCGGCGAGCGTGGGAAGTGCACGATGATCACGTGGGCGACCGGGCGGACCTGATGGCAGTGTTGCGCGAGGCTGTCGACCTGGTGCGCCAGCCGGACACCGACACCGGCTGGAGCAGTTATGAGTCAGCAGACGCGCTCGCGTCCGAGCTGGAGGAGCACCTGCGCCGCCTGACCGCGGGATCGACCGTGGATGCTGAGTCGCTCTGGGCGCTGAGGATCCTTTTCGCGCCGACCGGGCCGTTGCAGGAGACGTCCATCAGTGCCAGCGGGCCGGCGGCACGCCGGTGGCTGCGGGCAGCTCGCAGGCCAGGGCCTTGACGGCGACCACCACGTCAGGGGGAAAGGCCGGGGGCCGCCCTCCCCGTGGCAGGTCGCCCAGCCCGGCCAGGCGCTGGTCGAAGAACCGCTTGCGCCACTTGGAGACCACCTGGCGGGGAGTGTCCAGCCGGGCGGCGATCTCGTCGTTGCCCAGGCTGTGGGCGGCGTACAGCACGATCCGGGCCCGCACGACGTCCCGGTACGGTGACGTATAACGGCGTTGCGGCGGCTTCCAGGCGGCGGCGCTCGTCCTCCGTCAGGATGATGCGGTACGGGCTCGTGCGCGGCATCGTAGCTCCCTTCGCCGAGGGAACCATTGCCCGGACCTGGCCGCGCCGCGGTACGGCAAGGCATCGTGGCGTCGGTCTCCGGCACGACCATCTGGCGGTGGCTGTCCGCTGATGCGATCAAAGCCCTTCGGGTCCGCTCGTGGATCTTCCCCCGCGACCTGGCTTCGCCGCCAAGGCCGACCGCGTCCTGGACCTGTACGCCGGCGTGGACAGGAACCGGAACGGCTCGACCGTCCGAGTGCTTCATGACGTGGTGGCTGCCACTGACCCGAACCACCGCGAACCCGGCTCGCTCCAAGGCCTTGACGACTTTAGCGCCGGGCAGGGCAGGCATCTGACTCACGACGGCAGCCTCTGTCTCCGAAATACCAGACAGGACAGGCACCAACGTGGCCAGGCAAGCTGGCTAGCAAGAAACCTTGCCAGCCAGGTGTCCGCTAAAGCCACATCTGCAACGACTTGCCCGGCCAAATATCGTGCCCAAGCTGTGATCTGTCGAGCCGAGTGGGGCTGCTCTCATCAGGCGACTTCGAGCGTGAGCTCCTCCGGTGCGCCGATCTCGGCGATCAGCGCCATAAGTGCGTCACGCAGATCGACCACCGCCTCCTCAGGAGTGGCACCGTCACCGACCGCACCAGCGCCAGGTCGAATCAGCGCGGACGCGCACCACACCCCGTCCTCATCCGGCTCAAGGGTGTAGGGCACATGCACGATTCGACTCACGCCCTCAGTCTAGATCAACTGGCAAGAAGCACGGCCGGTGACCGGCCACAACCCTTGATGCCATCAGTGGCGGCAGGTTCGCATGACGGCCGCATCGTGTCTAGAAACGTACAGGTCACGGACACAGTGGGCCTAACACGTCACAACCCGAACCCGCAGATGCTGCTGGTCGCTGGTCGGGAGCTCGCGATCCGGTTTGTACGGACCCGCTCTGCCGCTCCACGCTGACGGTGATTTTGATGACGGCATCAGTGGCTGCCTAGATCGATGGACATGATCTTGACGACGCCGTGTGGGTCGCCGCGTGAGCCGTCGGTCGCTGCAGGGTTGAACTGGTAGTCGATGCGCCCGGCGCCGGTGATCTCGTAGTGGATCGTCTTGGAGTAGCCGGGCCACTTCGGTGCGTTGTGCTTGCCCTTCATGAGGCTGGATGTGCCGACTTTGGGCGGCTGGCCTGGTGTCGTAGCGACGTGGTCCCAGAACTGCTGGGCGTTGGCCAGGCCGACGCGGCCGACCAGCTCGTTCCAGACCGCCAGGTATTTGTGGTGGACCAGGACCCGGAAGACCGGCTTAACCGGCGGCGGTCCGCCAGGACGGCGGGCGGCCACGTGGGGGCGGTAGGCACCGGGAGCGGGGTTACTCCTTCGGCCGGGTGACTTCGGCATAGTCATCGTCCCCGGGCCCGGTCAGGATCTCCCGCGCCAGCGGATCCGAGAGGGCCCGCGCGGTGGTGCGCCATTCCCGCAGGCAGGCCTCGACCGGGGCGGCGTCGCGGGTCGCCTCAGCCACTGACAGCGCGTCGCGCAGTTCGTCGAAGAACTCTGCCCGGTCGTCGTCGTCGAACGCCGCCAGCCACGCCAGCTGGCCCAGCTCGGCCGGGCGCACCGGGCCCCGGCTCAGGGCCGCCAGCGCGAGCAGCGCCGCCACAGCCGTGCGGGCTACCTCGGCGATCGCCTCCAGCTGCGTCAGCGGCACCATCGTCAGCGCGAACCCGTCGGTGTCGCGCAGCAGCGCGCCACCCTTCCGGGCAGCCCCGAGGAACTCCCGGCGCCTCGCGCCAGCCAGGTCGCTCGCCTGGAACACGGTACTTGCAGCCACCCACACGCCTCCCTAGCAATATCGTATGCACAATCTTACTAGACCAGCGCGCCCAGGCCAGCGACACACTCGAACCCGAAGACCTCGCCGGACGGCTCACCGCGCTCAAGACCAGGGCACAGCAGCTGCGCGCGCACCGCGACGAACTCGCTAGCCAGCTCGCCGCGGTCCCCGCGGTCCCGGCGCCCGCCACCCTCCGGCAAGTTGCCGGCCACATCAACGACATCATCGCCTCCGGCAGTCACAGCCAGCGCAAGGCGCTCGTCGAAGCGCTGATCGCCGAAATCAGGATCACCGGCCCCGGCGGGCTCATCCCGGTCTTCCGCATCCCTCAGCCAGCGGCAATCGCGTCGGGATCGCAGGCCGACGGCACTGCCACGGATGCGATGCCCCGCGCCACGAGCCCCTGGACGGGTGTTCGGGCAATGGCCAATTTGGTGGGCCGGACGTATCAGCATGCGAACCGCGAAGTCCTGATCGAAGGTGACCTGCTTCCGATGCGTCTGCACAGATCACGGCCAGGAGGGTGTCGTGAAGCCGCAGGACGCCAGGACTGCCGTACGTAATCGACTTCGCACCTGCTGCCCGTCGCGGGTTAGCCAGTTGACGATGCCTGGACGACCCCGGCGCGGCGACTACCGCGCCCTGTACTCAAGGCGGCGCAGTGACCCGCGCCCGCACCGGCGCCCCAGGCCCCGGCCGGAGCTAGATGGCGCGGGTACCGGTGGCGTACCAGCCTGATGCCAGCAGGGCGGCGGCGAGCGTCAGGCCGATGGCGAGAAAGGTGAGCTGGAGGGGCCAGTCCTGGCTGGCTGGGTGATAAGGGACGCTGTGTCCGTTCGGGGACTCGATGATCCAGCCGTCGAGGGGCACGGTGAAGTGCGGGCCGACTGTGTGGCTGGCTGGCGTCAGTGTGCGGACCGTCAGCCCGGTCGCGATGAGGCAGGACTAGTGAACTGGCCAGGGCGCCGCCGATCGCGGGCACTGTGCGCCGCAACCAGGCGCCGAGCGCGACGGCGAGGGCGTAGGCGAGCAGGACTTCGCCGGTCATGGCAAGGTCCACAGAGAAGAACCATGGCCACCGGGAGCTTGTGAGCCCCCCCTCGGTGAGAGGGTGCTGCAGCCAGCCGTTCGCGTACCCGGCGATGAGGCTGATGGCGGCCAGCCCGACGCCGAGGGTAATCACTTTTACTGCGTACCACTTCCGCCGGGACACGGACTGAGTCCAGGCGACAAGCTGGGTGCGCTGCTCGATCTCACGGGCGACGAGCGGCGCGCCGACAAGCGTGCTCATCAGGATGAGCGCGAGCGGGACGCCGTACTCGAAGACGGGTACGGCGAAGTTGTAGCGGGGGGCGAAGGCATTCGACTGGAAGTTCTGCAACTGCTGGCTGAGTGTGTTGCAGGTGGCTGAGGACGGCCCAGTGTGCTTGTGGCCGGGGAGGGGGCAGCCGGCGGCCTGCAGTTCCGCGAGCCAGTGGTTGTAGGGCGCGAGCCCGTGGCTGGCGTGCAAGCCGACGCCCGCAATGAGCGCGGATATGGCAGCGAGCAATGCCAGTGCCCACAGGGCCTGGCCACGATGCTGGTTTATGACGAGCCACTTCATGCCAGTGCCTCCCGCGGGCTGGGACGTACCTCGTCGAGGTAGCCGAGCACCAGTTCGTCGAAGGTGGGTGGCGCCTCGTCCAGCCCTGGTCCGGCGACCGCGGAGGTTCTGGGCACGAGCGCGGTGGTTCGGCCCGCGGCGCTACGGGCGCTGACCACCCGCCAGGCTCCGGCGTGCTCCCACCCGGCGGGGCCTGAGATGACCCGGTGGTTCTGCCGCAGTTCGTCAATGTCGCCCGCGAGACGTACCCGCCCGGCCCGCAGCACGATCAGGTAGTCGCAGATGCGTTCCAGTTCGGCTACCACATGCGAGGAGAACAGTACGGCTGCGCCAGTCTCGCTGCAGGCCTCGAACATGGACCTGAGGAACTCCCGGCGGGCCAGTGGGTCGAGGTTAGCCAGTGGCTCGTCAAGCAGCAGCAGTTCGGCCTTCTTGGCCAGGACCAGGGTAAGTGCAACCTGGGCTCGCTGGCCGCCCGACAACGTGCTGACGCGGGCCCGCTGCGCAATGCCCAGCTGCTCTATGCGGCTGGCGGCCAGGGCAGCGTCAAAGCCCGGGTTGAGATGCCGGCCGGCCTCCAGCACAGTGCCGACGCGCATCCGCGGCCACAATGGCGCGTCCTGGGCGATGAATCCGACCCGGCTCAAGCCCTTGATGCCATCAGTGGCGGCAGGTTCGCATGACGGCCGCATCGTGTCTAGAAACGTACAGGTCACGGACACAGTGGGCCTAACGAGCCAGCACCCGAACCCGGGATATCTTGCCGACACTCCTGAGATCATCATCCGCGTCGTGAGGGAGCGCCGCGTCTGAGGCGCGCTCCGCCATCCGATAGACCTCGCAGTGGCCCGCCGTACACCCGCGATGGACCTCACGTGTAACCGGCGTCAACCGTGAGCATGCAGGACGAGCTGCCGCCCCCCGTCGCCGGGGCGCCTTGGATCAGGTCAGGCTGTCTTGTGGTCTCTTGTGGCGCTGTCGCCGGTCACAGCTCGTTCGATGCGTTCCAGCCGTTCGGTGATGTCGGCGATCTCTGGCGGTGGTCCCCCGCGGGCGGCACGCTCCAGGATCGACCGTACGTAGCTGGTGTAGCGCACATGCCGGACGCGGGCCTGCCGCTTGAGCTGGTCGATCACGTCTGCGGGCAGCCGCAGCGACGTGGTTGCCATCGGCTGCGGTTCCACCCATTCGCCGTGCTCCATCTCCGCGCTGGTGTCGTGGCTGTCGTAGTACCCGGCGAGTCGCTCAAGCTCGGCCGCGGGGCGGGGAAGCTGCTCAGAATGCTTGCTCACGGTTATCGTGCCTTCCTGTGGAAGGTCTTCTTCTCGGCATCGGTCATGTCCCGGGCGGTGACGACGAACGCCTCCTCGCCCTCGGCGATCACCACGACCAGCAGGTAGCGGCCCGCATACGTGCGGCCGTAGGCCAAGATCGTGCCACCTCGGCCGGGGGCTGCCCAGTACGGGCGCTCCAGGATCGCCTCCCGCACCTCGTCGAGTGTGACGCCGTGCGCAGCAACGTGATTAGCGGACCAGTCACTATCGCGTACGGCCTTGAACACCCTCATCATTGTAATGCATTCGCATTGCGGATGCGACAGGCACTCTAGGTCGCCTGCGAGTGCAAGAACCGCGTGGACGACGTCCTGCAGTTCCTCCGCGGCGGCTGCGTGTGCTTTACGGTGTGCCCGTGAAGGTTCTGCACTGCGGGCATGTCGCTCATCAAGGTGAGCGCCAGGTTTGCCGTCACCTGCTCAGCGAACGGGCAGAGGAGCTTGACACCTTCTGGGTACTGCGCGGTGTCGGTGTGGAGTATGACCTGTGCTGTGCGGCGTGCGGCAGGGCCAGTCGGCACCCGGAGCTGGTCGAGGCGCGTGAGGGGTGTGTCGCCAGAGCTGATGACCGCTCGTCTGTGATCGGGGTGATCGGTGAGCCCGAGATCCGGCGCAGGCCAGAGCCGGTCGACGGCACTCTGTCGCCTGCGGTGCTGCCAGCCGCGCCACTCGATGTGGCGCCGCTGTATGCCTTCCCAGGGGAGTGGCTGCTGCTCACCCCGAAGCACCTGGTCCGCTGGAATGCCAGGACCGGCGAAATCGTCGGCAGGTGGAAGGTCCGGCTGCCGGCCGCAGACCCGGAGCGGAAGGCAGGTAAGCCTGTTCAGCACCGGTTGCATGCCTCACCAGGCGGAGAATTCGCGGTGATCGCCGCCGACTACCGTCAGAATGGTGCCGTGGTCGAGCTGCGCCGCGGCCACGTCACGATGAAGCTGGACCGAGGCACCTACCACGTGGAGCAGACGCCGTTCCCTGTCGCATTCATCCGCCTGGACGGCCAGCTCCTGCTGGTGCACGCGACGGCCTGGAACAGGGTGGATCTGTCCGATCCTGCCACTGGCGTTACGCTGACGGCCCGCGAGTTCCACATGGGCGAAGGGCAGCGGCGGCCAGATCACTACCTGGACTACTTCTACGGCGCGCTATACCCCTCCCCGGATAGCACGTTGGTCGTCAGCGACGGATGGGTGTGGCACCCGGTTGGCATTCCCCGGATGTGGGACGTGCGGCGCTGGCGATACGAGGACCTTACGAGGCCGAAGACGGCGAATCGCCCCGGAGCCTGCGCCAGGTCAGCTACTACTGGGACAAGCCCATGTGCTGGCTCGATAACACCAGGTTGGCAATGGCCGGTATCGGCGCCGACGACAAAGCGATGATCCCCGGAGTGGAGATCTACGACGTCAGGACAACGGCCCTGATAACCAGCTTCGCCGGCCCGGTTGGTCGTCTTCACTTCGACCGTGACCGGCTCTACGCCTCAAGCCCTGGCGGCTTGCAGATCTGGGACACCCAGAGCGGTGAGAACACCGGCACGGTGCCTGGGTTCGTGCCCACTCATTACCACCCTGGAAGTCACGAACTCGCCGCGATCGACGAAACCGCTCTGGTCACATGGCCCACACGATGAGACCCACAAGCGCCCGGGCGCCGCTGGATGCCCGGCCGGGAACGCTGCGGCGCGCACGGGCGCACACGGCGCGTTTCGTCCGCTGTGGCGCGTGAAAAGCCCGCCCGGAAAGCGGATTTCTTAAGTGTCAGCAGCCGGCGGCGTCAAAGAGCCGCCTCAGATCCGGATTTCTCATACACCGGGTCAGCGGCGGCGGGGCGACAGCCATGGCACTGCCCAGCGACAACCACCCACGCCGACTCGCGCGGGTCCGCGTGGAGCGGATCGCCCGGACCCCGCCGAGGCGGGAGTGGTCCGGCTGATCTTCGGGCTGTGCACCCGGGACCGGCTTGGCGCCCGTGCCATTGCCACCCTGCTTAACGATCGGGGTCACCGCACTACCACCTGCGGCCGGTGGTCGGCGCACCAGGTGCTGCGCGTCCTGTCCAACCGGGTCTATCTCGGCGAGCTGTCCTTCCGCGGCATCACGGCCACCGACTGCCATCCCGCGATCATCGAGGAGGCAGTGTTCGGCCGGGCGCGGCACATCCTGGCCGCGCAGCGAGGACCACGCCAAGCGCGCCGCCAGCGGATCGGACTACCTGCTCACCGGGCTGATCCGCTGTCCCGCGTGCGGCAGCGCCATGATCGGCACCCGCGCGCACGGCAGGAGCCGGGTGTACCGGTACTACTCCTGCTACCGGCGCACCCGGTACGACACCACCACGTGCGGTGGGCAGCGGATCGACGCCGACGCCATCGAGCAGGCGGTTACCGGCGCGCTCGCGAGTTTCTACCGCAGCCAGGACGCGCTGATCACAGACGCGATCAGTGCCGCGCAGGCCAGTCATGCTGCCGCTCACGACGCCTGGGTCGCCGAGCTGGCAGCGGCCGAGCGCGAGCTGGTCAAGACCGGTGCCGCGATCGACCGGTATCTGGCCGCGTTCGAGATCGGCACCCTGGACCCCAGCGATCTCGCGGGCCGACTCGGTCAGCTCAAATCCAGATCCGGGCAGCTACGCGGTCGCCGCGATGAACTGGCCAGGGAGGTCGGCACCGTTCCCACGATGCCGCCCGCCGCCACGCTCCGGAACATCGCCGATCACATCGACGAGATCATCGGCGCCGGCAGCCTCAGCCAGCGCAAGGCCCTCATCGAAGCTCTGGTCGCCCAGATCAAGATCACCGGACCGGGGCGGATCGTGCCCGTCTTCCGCATCCCGCAGCCCGAGCCAGACCCGTCATCACGGCCGGGGGTTCGCGCAATGACCAATTTGGTGGGGCCGGAGGGACTCGAACCCTCACTGGCAGGAACCTAAATCCTGTGCCTCTGCCGTTGGGCTACGGCCCCGGGGTGATCAGTCTTCCCGACTGACCCGATCTGGCCAAACTCAGCCCGCTCTCGGTCGCCGCGGTCAGCTGATCAGGCCGAGTTCCTTGCGCAGCCGGGCGACATGGCCGGTGGCCTTGACGCCGTAATACGCCCGCTCGACGGCACCGTCGGCGCCGATCACGAACGTTGACCTGATCACGCCGACCGACTTCTTGCCGTAGAGCATCTTCTCGCCGTACGCGCCGTAGGCCTTGAGCACGATCCGGTCGGGGTCGGAGAGCAGCGGGAACGTCAGCCCATCCCGGTCGCGGAACTTGGCTAGCTTCGCCGGGCTGTCGGGCGAGATCCCGAGCACGGCGAAACCGGCGTCGGTCAGGTCCTTCTTGCTGTCCCGGAAGTCGCATGCCTGCTTGGTGCAGCCTGGCGTCATCGCCGCCGGGTAGAAGTAGATGATCACCCGCTGACCGCGCAGCGACGAGAGGCTGACCTCGCCTCCGTCGGCATCAGGCAAGGTGAAGTCGGGTGCGGGGTCGCCTGGTTCCAGCCGAACGTCGCTCACGTGCACATCCCTCCGATCGGTACCTACCGTACCGGGACCGGCCGGCCGCGGCATCACGGCGTCCCAGGCGGATCCGCCCGCCGCCGGGCCAAAATGAATTCTTCTTATCAATCAGACCTAAATATCTTCGATGCCATTCATATTGTGAGTTAAACAATCACGCAGATGGGCATCGTGCTGCGCTGATAGCATTCCGTTATGATTCCGTCGACTCATTATCAGGCCTTTCACCGCAATCTCGCCTTCCGCCGCCCATCTCGGTGGATCACCGTCGCCGCCGCTGCGGGCGCGGCCGCGATCGCGATGAGCGGCTGCTCAAAGGGCAGCACGGGGACTGCGGCGAACAACCCGGCGCTCAAGCAGATCAAGCTGGCCGCTGACACGTCAGCGCACGTGAACTCGCTGACGGCCAGCCTGTCCGTGCATTCGGTTGGCTCCCATGCCGGCGGCCTGACCGGCACCATCCAGATGCAGATGAAGCCGACGACCCTGATCGAGGCGAAGTTCAACGTCGCTGCCGCCAGCTCGCCGAGCATCCACCTGGACGAGATCCTGACCGGCCAGGCGATCTACTTCAAGGACCCCGCCTTCGCCAAGTCGGCCGGTAAGCCGTGGGTCAAGGTCAGGATCTCCCAGCTCTCCTCGAAGTCCGGCATCAGCTTCGGCTCGCTGCTGCAGAACCTCGAGGGCAGCAACCCGCTCGACCAGACCAGGCTCTTCACCGCGTCCAAGGATGTCCGCGTCGTCGGCACGCAGACGATCGACGGAGTTCCCACGACCGAGTACGCGGGAACCTATGCGCCGCAGACCGCCTACGCGGGGCTTACCTCGCACATGCGCAAGCTGCTCGGCCCGATGCTGCGGTCCATCGGCACCCATCCCGTTCACTTCCATGTCTGGATCGACGCGCAGCACATGATCAAGCAGGCTGACGATACGGAGAGCGTGCGCGGCCAGACCGTCACCACGACCTTCACGGTGACCTCGGTGAATCAGCCGGTCAGCGTCATGCTGCCCAAGACCGGCCAGACCGCGCCGCTACCGCACCTCTGAGCCGCCGAACGTCCGAGCCCGCCGAACGTCCGAGCCCGCCGAACGTCTGAGCCGCCTGCCCGGACCGGCGCTATCAGCGCCCGGGCAGGGGGGTCAGACGACCAGGGCGGCGATCACGGGGGCGAGGGCGCGGAACGCGCGGCCTCGGTGGCTGATCGCGTCCTTCTCCGCCGGGGTCATCTCCGCGGTCGTGCGCTCCGCACCGTCCGGAACGAAGACCGGGTCGTACCCGAACCCGTTGCTTCCTCTGGGCTCGCGGATCAGGCGGCCGCGGAGCGTGCCCTCGCTGACGTGCTCCCGACCGGACGGCAGCACGAGCGCCGCGGCGCAGCAGAAGTGCGCGCCGCGCCGCTCGTCTGGCACGTCGCCGAGCTGATCGAGCAGCAGCCGCAGGTTCTTCGCCTCGTCGCCGTGCATGCCCGACCAGCGAGCGGAGAGCACGCCCGGCATCCCGTTCAGGGCATCGGCACAGATGCCGGAGTCGTCGGCGACCGAAGGCAGGCCAGTGAACTTCGCGAGCGCCCTGGCCTTGAGCAGCGCGTTCTCCGCGAACGTGGCGCCGGTCTCGGCGACGTCGGGCGCGCCGGGGAACTCCGCCAGGCCAGTTAGCTGCACGCCGACGTGGCCGGCGGCCAGGATCCTGGTCAGCTCGACCAGCTTGTCGGCGTTCGCGGTGGCGAGAACCAGCCTGGGCAGTGCATCGCCGGAAAGGACCTCACCGGGCAGCGCGTCACCGGGCACGGGCGGCCGGCCAGCGGTCAGGACGACGCCCGAGCGTCGCGCTGCAGCCTGGTGAGATTGGCGCAGCCGACCACGGCCAGGTCGAGCAGCTGGTCGAGCAGCTTGCGGTCGAACGGCTCGCGCTCGGCAGTGCCCTGCACCTCGACGAACTCGCCGCTGCCGGTGCAGACCACGTTCATGTCGGTCTCCGCCGCGACGTCCTCGCTGTAGCACAGGTCCAGCCGCGGCTCGCCGTCGATGATGCCGACGCTGACCGCCGCGACGGAGGCGGTCAGCACGTTACCCTTGGTCCGCTTCCTGCCCTCCAGCCAGCGGACCGCGTCCGCCAGCGCCACGTAGCCGCCGGTGATGGCCGCGGTCCTGGTGCCGCCGTCGGCCTGCAGCACATCGCAGTCCAGCATGATCGAGTTCTCGCCGAGCGCCTTCAGGTCGATGCAGGCCCGCAGCGACCGGCCGATCAGCCGCGAGATCTCGTGCGTCCGGCCGCCGACGCGGCCCTTCACCGACTCACGGTCGCTGCGGGTGTTGGTGGACCGCGGCAGCATCGCGTACTCGGCCGTGATCCAGCCGAGGCCGCTCCCCCGTCGCCAGCGCGGCACGTCCTCGAGCACGCTCGCGGCGCAGAGCACCCGCGTCGAGCCGAACTCCACCAGCACCGAGCCTTCGGCGTGCTCAAGCCAGTTTCTGGTGATCGTGACCTCGCGGAGCTGATCCGGTCGACGGCCGTCAGGTCGGGAAGACATGCCCGCAAGCGTAGCCGCTATGCCAGACCGGAAGTTAGTACGCCGCTCGGTCCGGGGTGCCCGCCTCGATCCACTGGCAGACGGAGCGGACGCCGCCGGCCAGCACGGTGCTGGCCCGCCAGCCGAGGTCGGCCCAGGCCCGCTCCACGGCCAGCGCGCTGCGCTGCAGCTCACCTGGCCTGGCCGGAGCGAGCGTGTGCGCTACCTGCCGGCCGGTTACCTCGCTGATGACGCGCGCCAGGCCCAGGACGCTGACCTCGATGCCCGTGCCGATATTCCAGGTCCCCGGCCGTCGCTGATCAGCCGCGGCGAGGAACGCTGCAACGGTATCGCCGACATAGACGTAGTCGCGGGTCTGGGTGCCATCCCCGAAGACCGTCGGGCGGGTGCCGGAAAGGATCTGGGAGCAGAAAATTGGTACGACGCCAGCCTCACCGGTCGGATCCTGCCGCGGCCCGTACACGTTGGCAAGCCGCAGCACGGTATGCGCCGTCCCGTGCAGCCGGTTGTACAGGCCGAGGTACTGCTCGGCGCAGTGCTTGCCGATTCCGTACGGTGACTCGGGTAGCGGCAGCACGTCTTCCAGCGACGGGATCGGCGCGTCCCGTCCGTACAGCGCGCCGCCGGTCGAGCAGAACAGCACCCGCGCGTCGGCCGCCCTGGCCGCTTCCAGCACGTTGATCGTGCCGAGCACGTTCGTCTGGGCATCGGCAGCCGGACGCGAGACCGAGGCCCGCACGTCGATCTGCGCGGCCAGATGGCAGATCAGCTCGGGCCCGACCGAGTCGACTAGCTGCCCGAGCAGCCGCGCGTCCGTCACGCTGAGCTTGTGCAGGACAGCCCGGTCATCGAGCCGGGCAGCCCGGCCGGTCGAGAGATCATCGACGACGGTGACGTCGTCCCCCCGGGCGAGAAATGCGTCGGTCAGGTGTGATCCGATGAACCCGGCTCCGCCGGTGACGATGACACGCATGTCACGGCAGTCTATTGCGGCGCTGGCCGCAGGCCGGGAGGCGCACCGGCCGGGCTCAGCGTCCCGGGAAGGACGCGGGCATTGCCGGCCTAGAGCACCTGCCCAGGCGCCGCCAGCGACAGGGCGCCCTGATAGCTCGTGGCAGCCTCCGCCTGGGCTCGCTCCCTGCTGTTCCAGGGCATCAGGTGCGTCAGGACCAGCTGGCCGGCTGCCGCGCGCGCCGCGTGCTCGCCCGCCTGCCGGGGTGTCAGGTGCAGGTCGGGGGGGAGTCCCTGGCCCTCGGTGAACGACGCCTCGCAGAGCAGCACGTCCGCGCCCGCGGCCAGGCTGACCAGCCGGTCCGTCGGTCCCGTGTCGGCCGAGTAGGCGATCACCCGCCCGGCGTGCTCCAGCCGGAAGCCGAACGTCTCCACCGGATGGTTCATGTGGCCGGCGGTCACCGCGAGCGGGCCGATCTCGAAGGTGCCTGGCGCCAGCGTCACGAAGTCGAAGGCTTCGGAGACGGGATGCCCGCCGTCGGCGCCTGCCGCGCGGTGCAGCCTGTCCGCCGTACCCGCTGGACCGAAGACGGGGATCGGCGGCAGCGCGCCGGCCGGGTAGAACTTGCGGAACACCTGGTAGGAGCACATGTCCAGGCAGTGATCGGCGTGCAGGTGACTGATCAGGACGGCGTCGATCTGCTCGGGATCGGCGAATCTCTGCAGCGGGCCGAACGCGCCGTTGCCGAGGTCGATCAGCAGGCGGAAGCCCTCCGCCGTCACGAGGTAGCACGATGCCGCGCTGTCCGGGCCGGGGAAGCTGCCTGAGCAGCCCACGATCGTCAGGTCCATAGCTGCCAAGGCTACGCGCGCCGAGTTGGAATTAGATGAACCGAACATCTACCTGCAATGCCTAAAAGACGGCATGATCCCTGCAAGCGGCGATGACGCCACGGCGGTGTCCCGCCAGGCCGGCCGGACTATTCGGAGGTATTCATGGCCGAGCAGGCGACACATTCGCTGCATGTGATCCCCCAGGCACTCGCCGAGCCGACCGAGCCGGTGACCAAGAGCTGGATCGGGACCCTCGGCCTCGCCAGCCTGGTGATGTGGATGGCCTCGATCACGCCGCTGCAGGTGCTGCTCCCCGAGCAGATCCAGCACATCGACCCGAACGGCAAGATCCTCGACCTCGGCCTCGTCTCCGCCTTCGGCGCTGTCGCGTCGCTGCTGGCCACGCCGATCGCGGGCGCGTTCTCCGACCGGACCACGCGTGCCTGCAGCGTGGGTCACCTGCGCGGCAGGCGGCACCGGTGGACGCTCGCCATGGCGCTGCTCAGTGCCCTCAGCCTCGCGCTCATCGCGTGGCAGGCCAGCGTGATCGGCATCGCCGTCCTGTGGGTCCTGTTCAGCGCCTTCCAGAACGGCGAGTACGCGAGCCTGAGCGCCGCCGTGCCTGACCACGTCCCGGTCAGCCAGCGGGCCACGGTGGCCGGCTGGGTCGGGATGCCGCAGGCGCTCGGGCTGGTGGTCGGCACGGCTCTGGTGGTCTTCGTCTTCAAGGGCCTGATCGGCGGCTACCTGGTGCTGGCCATCCCGCTGGTGCTGCTGACCCTGCCGTTCGTGCTGATGACGCCTGATCATCCGCTCGAGCCTGAGCACCGGGCACCCCTGTCGGTGCGCGCGCTGCTCGCCTCGTACTGGCTGAGCCCGCGGCGCCATCCTGACTTCGCCTGGGCCTGGATCACCAGGTTCCTCGCCTCGCTCGCGATCGGAATGGGAACGCTCTACCTGCTCTACTTCCTGCGCGATCAGGTGCACTACGCGCACCCCAAGCAGGGCCTGTTCATCCTGATCGCGATCTACACCGGATTCGTGATCATCACCGCCATCGTCGGCGGCGTCATCTCCGACCGGATCGGCAAGCGCAAGATGATCGTCACGCTCTCCGGCGCGCTGATGGGCGTCGCGGCGCTGCTGCTCACATTCGTGGAGACCTGGCCCGCCGCGATGGGCGCCGCCGTCCTGTTCGGCACCGGGTTCGGTGCCTACCTCGCCGTCGACCAGGCGCTCATCACCCAGGTACTGCCCGCGGCCAAGGACCGGGCCAAGGATCTCGGGATCATCAACATCGCGATCGTCGGACCGGCCGCGGTGGCCGGGGCGATCTCGGCGCTCCTGGTCAACCTGGGCGGCTACCCTGCGTTGTTCGCCGCTACCGCGGTCGTCGCCGCGATCGGATCGGTGCTGGTCTGGAAGATCAAGAGCGTCCCGTAAGGCAGCCGGCCACGCCTGCCGGCCCGTTAGCGGGTCCTTTAGCTGGCCGCAGCCGCACCGCGGACCGGCCCGCGGCCGACGCGGGCGATCTGGCGGCTCTGCGCGACCAGGTTCCCGGCCGAGTCCCAGACCTCGGCCTCCTCGTCGAACCAGCCGCCGCTGACGTGCCGGCACCTGGTCGTCACCCGCAGCGGCCCCGGCGCCGGGACCATCCGCATGTGCATCGTCAGCTCGACCGTCGGCGCCCAGCCGGTCGCGCCGAGCCCGAACACCACGGGCGGCAGGCCGTCCACCGCGAGGGCCAGCAGCAGCGCGTCAGGCTCCCGCTCCTCGCGGAGCCCGAAGTAGCCCCGCATCTCGGGCAGGCCGCTCGGCTCGTCGCGCACCCAGCCGACCACCGCTGGGTCGAACAGCATCCGGATCTGCGCGGCGTACCCGGCCGTCCCGTCCGGCCCGACGGTACCCCGCCAGGGCCCGAGCTCGACGCACTCGTCGATGGAGGGCAGTACGGGAGGCGCGTCGGTCCAGGTCAGCTCGCCGCTCCCCGCCCCGTCCGCGCCCTGGCGGGCGGCGCCATCGCCGGCGGCGGCGGCATGCCCGTTCCCGGCGGCCAGCGTCGCAACGGGCCGGCTGACCGGGACGATGCCCGTCGTCACCGTCGTCTCCAGCACGGCCTTGCCGTCCTGCATCAGGGTGGCCCGGGCGGTCGCCGCGGTCCGCCCGGTCTTCAGCCAGGTCACGTGGATCTCGGCCGGAGCGAGCTTCGCTACCCGCAGGAAGTGCGCGCTCGTCGCGACCGGATGCGGCAGCGGCGAGCAGCCGACCACAGCCCGGAGCACGGTGGCGATCAGCACGCCGCCGTTCACCGCCGGCGGGGTCGTCCCGCCGGGTGCGACCAGCGCGAACCGCTGGTCTGGGCGCGCCTCGTAGACGCCGTCGCTGATCCGGCGCACGGCCGTCGCTTCGTCAAAGATCGTCATGCTCGGCAGCTCCATGCGGGGGGCGATCAGGCATATCGATGCTGGAGGGAGTTCATCGCGGTAGCGGTCAGGCCCATAGCTCGCCTTCCAGCCGGGCCTCGGCCTCGGCCAGCGTTCCGCTGTAGGCGCCGGTCGACAGGTACTTCCAGCCGCCGTCGGCGACGAGCACGACGATATCGGCCCGCTCGCCAGCTTCCTGGGCCCGGTGGGCCAGCGCCAGCCCGGCATGGACCACGCATCCGGCCGAGATCCCGGCGAAGATGCCCTCGCAGGAGACCAGCTCCCGGGTCCGGCGCAGCGCGTCGGCGGCCGACACCGAGAACCGGGAGCTCAGCACCGTGTCGTCATAGAGCTCGGGGACGAACCCCTCGTCCATGTTCCGCAGCCCGTAGACCAGCTCGCCGTACCGTGGCTCGGCGGCCACGATCTGGACGTCCGGGACGTGCTCGCGCAGGTAACGCCCGGTTCCCATCAGCGTCCCCGTCGTCCCGAGACCCGCCACGAAGTGCGTGATCTCCGGCAGGTCGGCGAGGATCTCAGGGCCCGTGGTCTCGTAGTGGGCGCGGGCGTTGGCCTCGTTGCCGTACTGGTACAGCATCACCCAGCTGGGGTTCTCGGCCGCCATCTGCTTCGCGACCCGTACCGCCTCGTTGGATCCGCCGGCCGCCGGCGAGTAGACGATCGACGCACCGTACATCTGGAGCAGCTGGGTCCGCTCGGCCGACGTGTTCTCCGGCATCACGCAGACCACCTTGTAGCCGCGCAGGCTGGCGATCATCGCCAGCGAGATCCCGGTGTTGCCAGAGGTCGGCTCCAGGATCGTGCACCCCGGCCGCAGCAGGCCGTCCTTCTCGGCCGCGAGGACCATCCACAGCGCGGCCCGGTCCTTGACGGACCCGGTCGGGTTCCTGTCCTCCAGCTTGGCCCACAGCCTCGCCTCAGGACCTGGCGACAGATGCGGCAGGCCCACGAGCGGGGTTCCGCCTATCGCGTCGAGCAGCGAGTCATAGCGCATCAGGATGCCTGCCCTGTCCGGCGCCTGCTGTCAGCCGCCGCGGGAAACGGCTCAGCGCATCCCGCCAGCCACAGCGGGAAGCACGGTGACCGTGTCGCCATCCTTGACCGGAGCCGACAGGCCGCCGAGGAAGCGCACGTCCTCGTCATTGAGGTAGACGTTGACGAACCGGCGCAGGCCTGAGTCATCAACCAGCCGGTCACGCAGCCCCGCGTGCCGTGAGTTCAGGTCGGCGATCAGCGCGTCGAGCGTGTCGCCTGAGCCCTCAACCGACT
Organism: Streptosporangiaceae bacterium; assembly: GCA_035532775.1. GTDB lineage: Bacteria > Actinomycetota > Actinomycetes > Streptosporangiales > Streptosporangiaceae > Chersky-822. The sequence continues at coordinate 652 of DATKQH010000046.1, read as the reverse complement.
TCGCGCCGCCGGTGAACGTGCGCAGGATCGTCGGGATGCGGACCTCGATGGCCATCAGTAACTCTCCAGGTGTAGCGGGCGGCTGGCAATCGCCGGCAACCGGCCGTGCCCGGTCAGCCGACGCTCGCCGATGAAACAACTCACCTCAGGTCTCGATCATTCCACCCCGTCGCCGACGAGCTGAACCTGCTCCTCGGTGACCACTCCGTCGACGATCGTGAACGAGCGGACTTCGGCATCGTCCGGCTCCCTGGTGGAGACGAGAAGGTAATGCGCGGCCGGCTCCATGGCATACGAAATGTCGGTCCTGGACGGATAAGCCTCGGTCGCTGTATGCGAGTGATAGATAACAAGCGGCTCCTCGTCCCGGTCGTCCATCTCCCGCCAGACCCGCAGCTGCTCCATCGAGTCGAACCGGTAGAAGGTCGGCGAGCGCTCCGCGTTGGTCATCGCGACGAGCCGCTCGGGCCGGTCACTGCCGGCCGGACCGGCGATCACGCCGCAGGCCTCGTCGGGGTGATCGGCCCTGGCATGCGCGATCACCAGATCGATCAGGGCACGCGAAATGGTCAGCATGGACGGTGATGGTAACCGCTCGTTACGACAGGGCTGCGACGAGACTCTCCTGCAGGAAGGCCAGCCACTGGTAGAC
>DATKQH010000045.1:0-34371 GCA_035532775.1 Streptosporangiaceae bacterium | reverse complement strand
CCTACGAAACCGGCTCCCCCGGTGACCAGAACGCGCTTCGGGTCAGTCATGAGAGTCGAGACTACCCTGCGACCAGCCCGGACAGTCCTTAACTGTGCTCCGCTACCCACGCCGCGATCAGGTCGGCGGCCTGCGTCCGGGTGCCGTCCGGCTCGAGCAGGTAATGGTCGGCCCTGATGAACTCAAGGCGCTTGCCGGCCGCGCCGATGGCGTCGAACAGCGCCCGGGCGTCGCTCTCGTAGACGCAGGCATCGGCGCTGGCATGCACGACCAGCGACGGCAGCGTGATCCTGGCCAGGTGCGGCGCCGCGGTGCACTGCGAGGTCCGCAGGCTCCACATCGACAGCCAGCTGCGCAGCGTGCTCAGCGTCCCGATGCTGAACACGCCATAGTTGGCCCTGACCGGCTCGCCGAGGTAACACCAGTTCGGCCGCCGGTCGGACGGCTCGATGCTCGGGTCGATCATCCGCAGGTCGGCCCAGGTCCGGTACAGGCTGAACAGCCGGTCCCTGGCCCGGGTCCCCTCCAGCGCGGCCAGCTGGTGCAGGGCCCAGTCGGTGATCCGCTCGTTCCGCGCGCGCTGCGCGGCCCGATAGCGCCGCTGGAAGTTCTCGCTGTACGGCGGGCCGTTCTCGGGGTTGAAGGGGTCGAGGGCCGGGTCGGCAGCGAGCGGATCGGTCTCATCGGTCACTGAGGGATCGAGCCAGCTGGTCAGCACCTCCGGCCGCCCGGAGTGGGCGGCGAGCGCGACGAACAGATCTCCCGCGGGCAGGTTCTCGATCGCGGCGAGCGGCCGCATCCCCGCGGCCGGCCTGACCTTCGGCTCGGTGGCCTGCGACTGATAGGCCGCCATCAGCGAGCCGCCACCGGAGTTGCCGAGCAGGACGATGCGCTCGGCTCCGGCGTGCTCGCGCAGCCACCGGACGCCGACGCCGATCTCGGCCAGCGCGTGGTCGAGCAGGAAATGTGCCTCGTTTCCGCGGAAGCGCGTATTCCAGCCCAGGAAGCCGTAACCGCGTTCAGCCATGAACGAGGCCAGGTAGTGCTCGGAGAAGTCGACGTTGTAGTGCGTGGCGATGAAGGCTGTCTTCGGCGCGGCGCCGGCCGGGCGGTGATAGATCCCCTGGCACGGGTGGCCGCCAGCGCCCGCCCGGCCGGTGACCGGGGACGGCAGCCCGACGAACTCCCTGACGATGTCGCTCATCCCGGCCTCTCTGCGAAGTCGGCGCCGCCCATCCGCACCTCCCGCGTGCCCCGCGGGGCTGCCGCACGCCCTAGCGCGCGGGTGAAACTGAGTTTAGATTTAGTTATCTATCCGCGCTATGTCTGACGGGCGGCACGAGGGAGGCCAGCACATGGAGTGGCGGAACGAGGAATTCAGCCTCGGCGGCGTCAACCACCTGGCGCTCGTCTGCTCGGACATGAAGCGCACGGTGGAGTTCTACACCGGCGTGCTCGGCATGCGGCTGATCAAGACGATCAACCTGCCCGCCGGTTCTGGCCAGCACTTCTTCTTCGACATGGGCGGCGGCAACGCGCTCGCGTTCTTCTGGTTCCCTGACGCGCCCGACCCCGTGCCCGGGGTCTCGGCGCCGGTCACGGTGCCGGGGCTCGGCGAGTGGACGAGTGCCGTCGGCTCGATGAACCACGTCGCCTTCGACGTGCCCGAGGAGAAGTTCCTCGAGTACCGGGCCAAGCTCAAGGCCAAGGGCGTGCGGGTCAGCCCCGTCATCGACCACGACGACAGCGAGTTCGGCGTGGCCGCCGAACTGCACCCCGGTGTCTTCGTCCGGTCCTGCTACTTCCAGGACCCCGACGGGATTCTGCTGGAGTTCGCGTCCTGGCGGCGCGTGATGGGCCAGCCGGGCGACGTGCGGCACGAGCCGAAGACGGCGGCCGACCGGGCCGTGCGGGTCTAGGCCGCACCTTGCTGTCCCTGATCCACGTCGTCCAATGGCGGGCGGCGGTTACCGGTGACCAGGTAGCCCTGAGTGACCACCAGGGCGGCGAGCTGACCTACTCCGCGCTGGCCGAGGTCGAGCAGTCGGCGGTCAGGTACGCGGCGGCGGGCATCTGCCCGGGCGACGTCGTGCCGATCGTGGCGAGAAACCAGGTCGGCTGGGTCACGGCGCTGCTCGGCCTGATCAGGCTCGGCGCGCTGCCGGCGGCGGTGAACTGGCGGCTCGCCCCGCCGGAGGTGAGCGCGCTGCTCGCGCTCATGCGGCAGGTCTCGTGACTACGCCGTGACAGCAACCGCGCCGCGATGAGGAGGCATACAGTCGCCCGGCCGCGCCTTATCGCTGACCGCCAGGACCGGCCGGAGAAGGCGACGCGCAAGGGGCGCGAGACCGACGATGCCTTCCGGGCCGCCGCCAGGACCGTGTTCGCCAGGGACGGTTACCTCAGCGCCAAGATCAGCGACATCGCCGCCGAGGCCGGCAAGTCGGTGGCCTCGTTCTACAACTATTACGACACCAAGGCGGATCTGCTGATCGCCCTGGCTGAGGAGTTCCACGCGGAGGCGACCCAGCTGGCGGTGCTGCCCTATCGCAGCGGCCTGAGCAGGCAGGAGGCGCTCCGCGAGGCGGTAGCCGGATTCTGGCGCACCTATGCCAGGCGGCGAGGCGAGCTGATCGGGGTCTTCCAGGCCGCCATGCTCGACGGCGAGTTCCTTGACCGCTGGCTCGACATCCGGGCCGAGGCGATCGCCAGGATCGCCAGGCAGATCAGGCAGGCGCAGGCCGAGGGCTTCTGCCCCGGCGTCGATCCCGTCCTGACCGCGTCGGCCCTGTCGGCGATGCTCGAGCACTTCAGCTACATCTGGCTCGGCCAGGGCGGCGAGCGGGCCGAGGTCGCCTTCGACGACGAGAGCGCCATCGACACGCTGGCCACGATCTGGGTGAAGTCCGTCTACTGGCGCCCAGACTCTGCGCCGACGGCCTGACCTCGGACTCTCGGTGGTACGCGGCTCACCGGGAATCAGTTCCTGTGACCACACCCGGCCACCGACCCGGTCCCTGGCCTCGAGGACGACGACCGCATGGCCGGATCGGGCGATCCGGTCTGCCGCCATCAGGCCAGCGAAGCCAGCTCCGGCTACCACCACCCGCATGACGGTCGCCCGTCACATCGTAGAAACGGCCGCTCGCGGGCCGGGCTGGCGCCTGTCGCTCCAGCCCGCCGCAGGCCTGACGAGCGGGCGCAGCGGGGTCCGGGCGAGCCACCCGACCAGCCACCTGAGCGGCAGGCGCACGATCAGGTAGCTGATCACCACGACCGCCGCACCGAGAAGTAGCCCGGCCGCGACATCTTGCGGATAATGCGCGCCGATGTAGACCCGGGCAAGGCAGAGCAGCACGGCCGCCACGGCCGCGACGATTCCCAGCCGGCGGCTGTAGATCAGAAGCCCGGCCGTGACTGCTCCGGCCATCACGGCGTGGTCGGAAGGGAAGGAGAAGTCCGCCGCGTGCCCGGCCAGGATCAGCGCGTGCGGCAGGCTCTGCCAGGGGCGGGCCTCGGCAACCGCGTGATTCACCGGCTGCGTCACCGCGACGGCGAGGACCGTTCCCGCGCCGGCCCAGAACGCGGCCGCCACCGCCGTCACACCACTGCGCCGTGCTTGCCAGTAGCCGGCCACCAGCAGCAGCGCGAACAGCGCGATGCCGTAGGTGGCGTAGTCGTACATCGGGCTGTGCAGCCATCCGGTAACCACGGCGAAATGGTTGACGTCAAGGAAGAGAGTCTTGTCCAGACCGTCCGCGCCCGAGGTGCGCGGCACTGGCTGGCCAGCGGCCAGGCGGGCCATCAAGCGGCCCGCGTCAGGGACCGCACGGAATTCAGGAGATGCCATCAGGGGCGCTTCCTCACATCGGGGACTAAGAGGTTACCGTCCGGCGAACAGCAAGCGGATGACTGGTGAACGACGCACTCCGGCACCGAGTGCCCGTCCTAGCCGGGTTTGACAGTTAGTTGACTGCATCATGTATAGTCCATAGTTAGATAGTCCATATGTATCCTATCGCAGAAGCGGGGCAGCACGCGCATGGGCACGCCGCTGGCGAAGCGAGACCCGTCATTCGAGCCGGTCCGAGTGCACGGGGACTTCCAGCGTGAGCATCCGGACGCGGAGGCGTCAGCGACCGAGGTGACGCTGAACCTGACCCTGGCCGGAACTCTGACGATCAACCGGGTCGATGAGCTGCTCGCCCAGTACGGCCTGGTTCTCAAGGGCTTCAACGTGCTGGCAGTCGTGGCCGGGGCGACCGAGGCACTCACGCCGACCGCAATCGCGGACCGGACCGTCGTCGGCAAGACCACGGTGACCGCAGTACTGGACGCGCTCGAAAGACGCCAGCTCGTGCTCCGGAGGCCGCATCCGGTCAGCCGCAGGTCGGTCCTGGTGGAGGTGACGCCCGAGGGACGCCAGGCCTGCGACGAGATCCTGGCGCGCCTGCACGTACTCGAAGCGCAATGGCTCGCCGACATGCCCGAGGCAGACAGGCAGACGCTGCTGCGCCTGCTCGGAGAGGCCAGGGGATTGTTCAGCCGGGCGCAGGTACCGCCCAGACCAGCAAGCGCGGTTCACGAGCAGGATGAGAAGGGGACAGGCCATGGCGGTTGACAACGACATCTACAACGCCCCCGGCGATATCTGGTGAGACGAGCGGCAGCCGCTGCACGCGATCAGAACGTCGCTGAACCCGGCCCGGCTGACATACTTCGCCGAGGTCTTCGCGGCTCAGAGCATCGATCCGGCGGAGGTGAATCCTGGACATCGGCTGCGGCGGCGGCCAGCCAGGCGCGGCAGTAGCTGCCGTGCCTGGCTGTCGGCGAACGGGAACCGGCTAGGCGCGGTGGTGGTTCCTCTCGTGGTGCCGCAGCCACAAGAAGGCGACCAGCGCGATCAGCAGCCAGGGGAAGAAGGAGCTGAACACGAGGTGGCTGACGACAACCGCTGCCACGATGATGAGAATGAGTATGGCGATCCGGTACCTGGGACTGTGGCTCCTTGGTGGCTGGTAACTGACGGGTGCGGGGGGTGTGGCGCCGGGCTCGGCCAGATCGGGCAGGTCGGTGAAGAGCCCGGCGAAGTCGCCCTGCGTTTTCGCGTTCATCGCGCGTTCCATCCGCTCGTTGAACTCGGCCTGATCGAGCCGGCCGTCGCCGTAGTGCTTGGACAGGCGATCGGCGACGTCGGTTCGCTCCGCATCGGAGACCCGCAGATCCGGGTTGGGGTGCCCGGCGCGGCGGCGGGACTGGTACCCGCCCGTCCACGACTGGCTGCTTGGCCACGGCGGGCCGTATTGTGGTGACATCTGTGTCCTCCCTAGCGCGAGCGGTTCTCGAGCGAGCTGATCAGCTCGCTGGCGATGGACTGCTCGGCGCCTTCCTCGGGGATCAGCAGCCAGCCGGCCACGTAGAGGGGCAGCGCGGCGCCGCCGAGGCAGGCGAGCACGACGAAGACGATCCGCACGATGTTCACGTCGACGTCGAGGTAGCGGGCGATGCCGGCGGCGACTCCCGCGAGCATCCGCCCGTCGGCCGGCCGGCGCAGTTCCCTCAGCCCGGCGAGCATGTCGGGGCCGGTTCCCGGCCCGGTCGGCTCGGCGTCGATGTTGGACTCTGGGTGAGAAGCTGTGGTGTTCATGCCTCCAGACTGCTGCCCGGCACGCGTCCAGACCATCGGGAAGAACCCTGATCCGACCCTGATCGGCGGCTAGGGGGATCGGGGGGCTTCCTGATAGCAGCACGGGTGAACTGGCGCGATGATAGAGAGGTGGACGAACGACCCGACAGCGCCGGGAGCAGCCAGGAGACGAGCCAGAGCGCACCGACCAGCCAGAGCCCGGACACCGGCCAGCCCGGATGCCAGGCTCCCTGGCCATCCGGGCGGCGCCGTTCCGATCGCTGGCTGGGCCGCGGCTGGGAATTCGACTGGCACGGCAGCGCGCGCACCGGCCCGCAGCCGCGCCGCGCCGGGGTCTGGCCGCGCGACGGCGGCCCGCTGCGGCGGCAGCAGGAGGACCGCCTGGCCGGCGGGGTGGCGACCGGCATCTCGCTGCGGACCGGCATCGGCGTCAACGCCGTCCGGACCGCCTTCGTGATCACCTCGCTCATCAGCGGCTTCGGCGCCGCGGTGTACGTGCTGGCCTGGCTGTTCGTGCCCGCCGACGGCGAGAGCGGCAACATCGCCAGCCGGGCGCAGGCCGACCGGCGCGGCATCGGGCTGGCCGCCGCCGCGGCGTCGGCCCTCGCCCTGGTCCTGCTGATCGCCGCGCTGCTGCATGTCGGCTGGATCGGCTCGCTGTCCTGGCCGCCCGTGATCGCCCTGGCCGGCCTGGTCCTGATCTGGCGGAACGCGTCGCCGGCTGAGCAGGCGGTGCTCCGCCGGCTGTCCGAGCCGCTGCTCGGAGACACGTCAGCCGGCCAGCCGTCCAGGCGCGGGCTGCGGATCACGATCGCCGCGGTGCTGATCATCGCCGGCCTGGTCATCCTGCTCTCTGAGCACCTCAACCGGCTGGACCTGCGGCCGCTCGCCGGCGTGGCGCTGATGTTCGCCGCGATCGTCGTCCTGCTCGGGCCGTGGTGGCTGCGGATCGCCCGCGACCTGATGGCCGAGCGCCAGGCCAGGATCCGCGCCGAGGAACGGGCCGAGATGGCCTCGCGGGTGCACGACTCGGTACTCCAGACCCTCGCCCTGATCCAGCGCCGTGCGGACGACCCGCAGCAGGTCGTCAGCCTGGCCAGGGCACAGGAGCGTGAGCTGCGGTCGTGGCTGTTCGACGGCAGGGCGCCTGGCTCGCTCGACGGCCTGGCCACCACTCTCGCGGGCGGGGTGCGGCTGATCCAGCAGGACGTCGAGGCTCAGCACGGCATAGTCGTGGAGGCGATCAGCGTCGGGGACTGTGAGCTCGACGCCGACCTGAGCGCGCTGCTGGCCGCCGCACGGGAGGCAACGGTCAACGCGGCCAAGTGGTCCGGCGCCAGCGCCGTCACGCTGTTCGCCGAGGTCGAGCCGGACGCGGTGTCGGTCTTCGTCAGGGACCGCGGCCGGGGCTTCGACCCGGACGCCGTGCCGGAGGACCGCAAGGGTCTTGCCGAGTCGGTGCATGCCAGGATGGCGCGCCGAGGCGGCTCGGCGACGGTTCGCAGCGCCCCTGGTAAGGGAACCGAGGTGGCCCTGACGATGCCGCGCACCGCCGGCCAGCGCGAGCCGAGCCCGGCGACGTGAGCGCCCAGGCAGCCGGCCGTCGGCCGAGGGTGTTCATCGTCGACGACCACGGCCTGTTCCGGTCCGGCGTCAGGTCCGAGCTTGGCGATCAGGTCGAGGTCGTCGGCGAGGCCGATGACGTCCAGCCAGCGATCACCGGGATCGCGCGATGTGAGCCCGACGTGGTGCTGCTCGACGTCCACCTGCCGGGGGGCGGGGGGCAGGATGTCGTTTCTGAGATAACGAAATCCCACCCGCAGGTGCGGTTCCTCGCGCTGAGCGCCTCCGACGCACCCGAAGACGTGATCGCGGTGATCAGGGCAGGCGCCAGGGGCTATGTGACCAAGACGATCTCCGGAGCCGAGCTTGTCGGTGCCATCCGCAGGGTGGCTGCCGGCGACGCAGTTTTCTCGCCCAGGCTGGCCGGGTTCGTGCTCGACGCCTTCGCCTCGGCGCAGCCCGACCAGCGGCTGCGGCCGGCGTTCGACACCGAACTCGACCAGCTGACCCCGCGCGAGCGCGATGTGCTGCGACTGATCGCCCGCGGTTACACCTACAAGGAGATCGGCCGCGAGCTGTTCATCTCGGCCAAGACCGTCGAGAGCCACGTCTCGTCCGTCCTGCGTAAGCTACAGCTCTCGACCCGGCATCAGCTGACCCGCTGGGCGGCCGAGCGCCGGCTGAACTAGGAGTACACCCCGCATGGCTGAACCGACGCCTGACCTGTGCGAGAACGACGCGGTGACGCTCGCCGGGCTGATCCGTGACCGCCAGGTGTCGGCCCGCGAGGTGATCGCCGCGCACGTCAAGCGGATCGAGGAAGCCGACCCGGTCGTCAACGCGGTCGTCACCAGGACGTTCGACCAGGCGCTGGCGAAGGCCGCTGCCGCGGACGACGCGCTCGCCCGCGGCGAGCCGCCCGGCCTGCTGCACGGGCTCCCGGTCGCACACAAGGACCTCGTCGACACCGCGGGAGTGCGCACCACCTACGGGTCACCGCTGTTCGCCGATCATGTGCCGGACCGGGACGCGCTCATCGTCAGCCGGATGTCCGCGGCCGGGGCGATCAGCCTGGGCAAGACGAACACGCCCGAGTTCGGGGCCGGATCGCACACGGTCAACCGGGTGTTCGGCGCGACGAGGAACCCGTATGACCCGGGCCGCAGCGCGGGCGGCAGCAGCGGCGGCGCCGCGGCCGCGCTGGCCGCCCGGATGGTGGCCCTCGCGGACGGCAGCGACCTGGGCGGGTCGCTGCGCAATCCGGCCAGCTTCTGCAACGTGGTCGGGCTGCGCCCCTCGCCCGGCCGGGTCCCGTCCTGGCCGGTCTCCGACGTCGCCGACTGGATGGGTGTCGAGGGGCCGATGGGGCGCACGGTCGCCGACATCGCGCTGCTGCTCGCGGTCATCTCGGGGCCCGATCCGCGGGTACCGCTGGCCCTGGACGCGGCGCCGCCCGCGCTGTCCGACCCGGCGCAGGTCACCGGGCTGCTCGCGCGGGACCTGCGCGGGGTCAGGGTGGGGTGGAGCGCTGACCTCGGCCTGCCCGTCGACCCGGCCGTACGGGCGGTGCTCGCCCCGGCCAGGCAGGTACTCGCGGACCTGGGCTGCGAGATCGTCGATGCTACCCCCGACCTGGCGGGCGCGGACGAGGGCTTCAGGACCTGGCGGGCGCTGCGATACGCGACGGCGTTCGGCCGGCTGCTCGCCGAGCACCCCGACGGCCTGGGCCCGAACGTCGCCTGGAACGTCCAGCGCGGGCTTGAGCTGACCGCTGCCGACCTGAGCCGGGCGACCACGCTGCTGGCCGGGCTGGCCGAGCGGGTCAGCGCCTTCTTCGCGACCGCGGACGTGCTGGCGTGCCCGGCGACGCAGGTCACGGCGTTCGATGTCGACCTTGACTGGGTGCACGAGATCGACGGCGTGCCGCAGCACACCTACCTGGACTGGATGGCCTCGGCCTACCTGATCTCGGCGACCGGGCTGCCGGCCATCTCGGTCCCGGCCGGGTTCACGCCGCAGGGCCTGCCGGCCGGGCTCCAGCTGGTCGGCCGCCGCAGGCAGGACTGGCCGCTGCTCGCGGTGGCGCACGCGTTCGAGTCAGCGACGCAGCACGGCAGAACCGCCCCGGCGGTGAGCGGCCGCTAGCGGCCGATCCGGTTCCTGATCAGCCTCGGCAGCGCGGCCGGGAAGGTGACCGGCGTGAAGCGGCTGGACTCATCGTTCAGCGTCTGGTACTCCTCGTCGGTCAGGTCGATCTCCGCGGCGGCGACATTGCTTTCCAGCTGCGCGACGGTTGACGCGCCCGGGATCGCCACCACGACCGGATCGCGGATCAGCCAGGCCAGCGCGACCTGCGACGGGGTGGCCGAGTGCGCGTCGGCGACCTCGCGCAGGGCAGCGATCAGGCCGGCCGCCCGGATCAGGTTCTCGGGCAGGAACAGCGCGCTGTTGGCCCTGACCCGGTTCGCCGGCCGGTTGTCCTGGTCATACCGACCGGAGAGCAGCCCCTGCGCCAGCGGGCTGTAGGCGATGATGATCCGGTCGTGCGCCTGGGCGTACGGCACGAGGTCACGCTCGGGCCTGCGGTCGGCCAGGCTGTAGCGGACCTGGTTGCTCAGCACCCGGCTGCCGAGCGCGTTCTCCGCGGCGATCCAGCGCTTGAGCGAGTAGTTGCTGACGCCGACCTCGTGGACCAGGCCGGTCCGCTGCAGCGCCCGCATGCCGCGCATGATCGTGCCGTCCCGGACCGCCGGGTTCGGCTGGTGGACCTGGTACAGGTCCAGCTTGCGCGCGCCAAGGCGGGCGGCACTGGCGACGCCGCGCTGCTCGACGACCGGCGCGACCGGCATGACGGGCAGGATCTTCGTGGCCAGGAAGATCGAGGGCAGGTCGTCGCCGAGCGCCTCGCCGAGTATCCGCTCGCTGCGGCCGAAGCCGTAGATCTCGGCGGTGTCGAACAGCGTGACGCCGAGGTCGAGGGCGCGGCGGACGATGGCCCTGGCCTCCGAGCCCGCGTACGCGTCGCCGTAGCCCCATTCCCGGGAGCCGAACTGCCAGGTGCCGAGTCCGATCCTGGAAATCTTCTTCGCCGTGTCAGTATCCAGATAGCGCATGTATCCAGTGTCCGCCTTCGCGGCCTGGGAGCTTAGCCGGGGAGGCAATACGGTCTGACTAGCCGGCCAGGATTACTGGTGGGTAAAGCATGGCGTGCGCTTCTCGAGGAAGGCGCTCACGCCTTCTGGCATGTCATCGCTGGCGGCCGCGGCGGCGAAGGCCGCAACCTCAACGTTGTAGCCGTCGGGGCGGCCGGCCGCCATTATGGCCCGTTTCGCTGCTTGTACGGCGACGCTCGGACGCTGCGCAATCTCCGCGGCCCACGCGATGGCGGAAGTGGCCGCATCCCCTGACGGGACAACCCGATCCAGGAGGCCGATCGAGCTCGCTTCCCGCGCAGTGATAATGCGGCCATTGAGCACGAGGTCGAGGGCTCAGCCCATCGGGACGCTGCCCGGCACGTACTCCGTGGCCAGGGCCGGCCCGCCGAGCACCTCCTCTTCCAGCACAAGCAGGACGTGGGGCGCCGGCACAGCCGCGAGCCTCCTCCCGCAGCGGCATCAGTTCCTCGGCGCTCGGCTCCCGTCCCTCCGCCCGAGCCAGGTCCTCCAGCGGGAGAACTCGGGTGGCGATCAGCTCGGCCGACTCGTCCCACCACGTCCGCACGGCGACTGACAGTTCGCGCTCGAAGATCGGGTGCAGCAATGGCCAGGTCACGCGCCCTCCTGGTTTATGACCGACCGGTCGGTACTAGACTAACGCCTCACCAGGCAATCAGTGGTGCGTTGCCAGCTCAAGGGAGGACACGTGCGGTTCGCAGGTGCGGTGGCGCTTGTCACCGGAGGAGCGTCCGGGCTCGGCGAGGGAACGGCTCGCGCGGTGGTGGAGGCGGGCGGCAGAGCCGGCATCGCCGACCTCCCTTCGAGCCGCGGCGAGGCACTGGCCGCCACTCTCGGCGACGCGGCCGCGTTCTTCCCCACCGACGTGACCAGTCCGGAGCAGGTCAAAGCCACGGTGGATGGCGTGGTGGAGCGATTCGGCCGCCTGGACCTGACGGCCAACTGCGCCGGCGTGGCTGACGCCGCTCGCGTGCTGGCCAGGGACGGGTCCATGTTCCCGCTCGAGACCTACGCGAAGGTCGTGAACATCAACCTGGTCGGCCTCTTCGATGTTGTGCGCAACAGCGCTCGCGTGATGAGCAGGAACGATCCCGATCCCGACGGCTGCCGCGGCGTCATCGTCAACGTGGCCTCGATCGCCGGCTACGAGGGCCAGGCGGGCCAGGCCGCGTACGCGGGCTCCAAGGCGGGTGTCATCGGCATGACCCTGCCGCTCGCGCGTGACCTCTCGTCGTATGGCATCCGGGTTGCCTGCATCTGCCCCGGCATCTTCGACACCGGAATGCTGGCGGCGGCGGACGACAAGCTACGGGAGCGCCTGATCGGCATCCACGTCTTCCCCAAGCGGCTAGGTACCCCCGCCGACTTCGCCGCCATGGTACGGGCCAGCTATGAGAACCCGATGCTGAATGGCGAAGTGATCAGGCTTGACGCGGCCACCAGGCTCTCGCACGGCTGAGGATTCAGGCTCGCATGACCCGCCTGATCGCGTCGCCGACCTGTGCGCGGCCTGGTAGCCAGGCACGCTCGGCTGCTGGCGCGTAAGGGGCGGGGCTGGTCCGCGCGCCAACCCGGACAATCGGCGCGTCAAGGCTCCAGACCGCGTCGTCGGCCACCGTCGCGGCGATCTCGGCGCCGACGCCGAACTCGGTCACCGCTTCCTGGGCGATGACGAGCCGGGTGGTGCGACGTACCGAAGCGAGTATTGTCGCTCGGTCAAGCGGCGTGATCGTCCGCAGATCGATAACCTCGGCATCGATGCCTTCTGCGGCGAGCTCGTCCGCTGCGGCGAGTGCCTCATCGCACATCCGCGACCACGAGACGACGGTCACGTCCGCGCCGGGCCTGACGATCTGAGCCTGCCCGAGCGGGACCACATGGTCGGGGGCCGGGCGCCGGCCCTTGCTGCCGTACAGCAGCCTGTGCTCGATGAAGACCACGGGTCCAGGGTCCGCGATCGCGGCGCGCAGCAGCCCGTAGGCGTCCGACGGCGTGCGCGGCATGACGACCTTGAGCCCGGGAATATGAGCAAGCAGCGCCTCCAGGCTCTGCGAGTGCTGGCTGCCCGATGACCGGCCGGCCCCGAACTGGGTGCGGATGGTGAGCCCAAGCGCGGCCGCACCACCGGTCATGAAGTGCAGCTTCGCGGCCTGGTTGAGTATCTGATCCAGGCAGACGCCGATGAAATCGAGGTACATCAGCTCGACCACTGGCCGCAGGCCGGACATCGCCGAGCCGACCGCCAGGCCGATGATGGCGGTCTCCGAGATCGGAGTGTCGAGCACCCGCCGCGGCCACCTGGCCTGGAGGCCGCGGGTAACCCCGAAGACGTTGCCCCCGGCGCCGACGTCGATCCCGGCGAGGAATACCCGGTCATCGCTCTCGAGCTCGCGGGCGAGTGCATCGTGCACGGCGTCCATCATCCGGAACGTCGCAGGTTCCCCGTCGTCGTCGCCAGCGCCAGCGTCGTTGCCTGGCGCGGCGGCCAGCGGAAGGCCGGATCGCACGGCGGGCATGAGGCCGGACGCGACGTCCCAGCCGGGCTCAGGCGCCCTGCGTGCCGCGATGGTCGCCTCATCAAGGACCCGCTCGATGCCTGCCCGGATCTCATCAAGTACTGCCTGGCCGATACCAGCGGCGCCAAGCCGGGCCTCATGGATGACGATCGGGTCGTGCTGGCGCCAGGACGCGATCTCCGGCGCCGTGCGGTAGCGCTGCGGGTCGCCCTCATAGTGTCCGTGCCAGCGGTAGGTCACTGCCTCGATGACGCGCGGCCCATCGCCGCGGCGCAGTGCGCCGCACGTGGCCGTCATCAGCTCGGCCACGGCGAGGACGTCGTTGCCGTCGACCTGGTCGAAGCCGGCTCCGTAGCCGGCGGCCCGCTGCGCGAGGGTCACCGGGTGCTGGTCGGCGGCACGGGAGAACTCGGCGTAGCCGTTGTTCTCGCAGAAGAAGATCACCGGTAGCCGCCATAGGGCCGCTAGGTTCACTGCCTCGTGGAATGCGCCCTGGGCGACGGCTCCGTCACCGAAGAAGGCGACGACGACCCCGTCGCCCTCCCTGATCCGGAACGCTGCCGCAGCGCCTGCCGCGATCGGCAGGCCAGCGGCCACGATGCCGTTGGCGCCGAAGACACCCGTGGCAGGGTCCGCGATATGCATGGACCCGCCCATGCCGCGATTGGTGCCGGTCACCTTGCCCATGAGCTCGGCGAGCATCGGCCCGACGTCCATGCCCTTGGCGATGCAGTGGCCGTGCCCCCGGTGCGTCGAGGTGATCACGTCCGATTGCCGCAGTGGCCAGCACGCCCCGACCGCCGACGCTTCCTGGCCGATGGACAAGTGGAGGAAGCCGGGGATGTCACCGTCGCGATAAAGGTCACCGGCCCGCTCCTCGAACCGCCGGATCAGCAGCATGCGCCGGTACATCTCGAGCACTGCCGCCGCCGGTGGCGCTGGTGCCATCGCCCGCACGGGGCCTTCGAACGCAGGCGGGTTCGCTCGCTGCATCCTGGTAGTGTACCGACCGTTCGATTGGTAGGCGATCGGAGCATGCGGGGGCGGATATGAGAGCGGCGGTATGGCACGCGGCCGGGGACCTCAGGGTGCAGGACGTCCCCGAGCCCGGTGAGCCCGGGCCGGGGCAGGCGGTGGTCGCGGTGAGCTTCTGCGGCATCTGCGGCACCGACCTGCATGAGTTCACCGAGGGGCCGGTGCTGATCAGGCCGGCCGAGCACCCGCTGACCGGGCACGCCCCGCCGGTCGTGCTCGGGCACGAGCTGAGCGGCACGGTCGTGGCGGTTGGCCCGGGCGGTCCGGGGGAACTGGAAGGCCGCCGCGTCGCTGTTGATCCGTGCTGGCGCTGCGGCACATGCTACTGGTGCGTCCGCGGCGACTACCACATCTGCCGGCAGGGCGGCTCCGTCGGACTGGCCTCTGACGGTGCTCTCGCGCCGCTGGTCACGGTCCCGGCCGATGGCCTGGTCCCGCTGCCTGATGTCGTTGACGACCAGATGGGCGCGCTGATCGAGCCGCTCGCCGTGGCGCTGCACGCGGTGCGCCGAGGCGGCGTGGGCACCGGTGATCGCGTGCTGGTGCTCGGCGCGGGGCCGATTGGCGCCGCAGTTACGCTCGCGGCGTGCGCGGCAGGTGCGGCCGAGGTCTTCGTCAGCGACCCGGTCGAGAGCCGGCGGGCACGGGTACTGCGGCTCGGTGCGAGCGAGGTGTTCGATCCGCAGGACACCGACGTCCGCCGCGAGGTATTCCTGCGCTGTGGCCGGGTCGGGCCGGACGTCGTCTTCGAGTGCACCGGCGTCCCCCGGCTGATCGCGCAGGCGGTGGATGCCGCTCGCCGGGGCGGCACGATCGTGC
Organism: Streptosporangiaceae bacterium; assembly: GCA_035532775.1. GTDB lineage: Bacteria > Actinomycetota > Actinomycetes > Streptosporangiales > Streptosporangiaceae > Chersky-822. The sequence goes on along the minus strand of DATKQH010000045.1, from coordinate 19,618 downwards.
CGCTTGGCATCGGGCCCGGATCGGCCGAGCTGAGGCCCATCTCGGTGACGGCATTCGAGCGCACCATCGTCGGCTCCCTCGGGTACAACCGTGACCTGCCGCGGGTCGTCGACCTGGTGGCGGCCGGGCGGATCGATCCGCGCCCGCTGATCACCTCGATCGTGCCGCTAGCTGACGTCGTGAGGTCGGCCTTCGGCCCGCTCGCGGCCGGAGCACAGGACCAGCTCAAGATCCTTGTCGACGTCAGGGACCCGATGATCACCGGCTAGCCGCGGCCGGCGCCGCCTCCATTGACCATTACTGCTGGCTCAGGCATAATTTGGACCAACCGGTCGGTCGGGAAGGTGTGCGAGTGTGACTACGTCGGCGCAGGTCAAGGACGAGCAAGCGATCCAGCAGGTCGAGCCGTGGCAAGACCTCTCGGAGGATTACCGCAACGCGGCCACCCGGATGATCGAGTTCCACATGATGAGCGAGGTCATCGGTCCGGTGCACGAGTTCCGCTGGGTGCCGCGGGCTCCGTCGCTGCACGCCAAGCTCGTCTTCGCCGCGAAGTCCCAGGACGAGGTCGGCCATGGCCTGATGCTCATGCGGGTGTGCGAGGACCTCACCGGCAGGACGCGCGCCCAGTACATCGAGCAGATACTCGACGGCCCGCCACGGTTCATGAACATCTTTCACTACCCGTGGGACGAGTGGGTCGACCCGGCGATCGTCGCGTGGCTCATCGACGGCGCGGAGATCGAGCGGCAGGCCACGTTGCTGCGGAGCAGTTACGGGCCGTACGCCCGGGCGATGCGGAAGATCCTGAAGGAGGAGGGATTCCACCATCACTGCGGCCGCTATCTGATCGAGCAGATGATGGCAGGCACGCCCGACCAGCGCGCCGCGGTGCAGCGCGGGGTCGAGCGCTGGTGGCTGCGGACCGTCGCCATGTTCGGCCCGCGCGACGAGAACTCCAAGCACGGCCCCAAGCTGATGGCCTACGGGCTCAAGCTCGCCGGCAACGAGGCGCTGCGCCAGTCGTGGCTGACGAAGTTCGTGCCGCAGATCCGCGCCATGGGCGTGGAGATTCCCGACGACAATCTCTCCCGCGATGAGGAGACCGGCCAGTGGACCTACACCGAGCCCGACTGGGCGGAGTTCTCCTCGCTGCTGCGTGGCGGCAGCCCGGTCGGCGCCGAGCTGCAGCGTGAGCTCCGCAGCGCTCGCGGGCTCAACTCCTGGCTGCTTGAGGAGGACTGACCAGATGCCGATGTTGCGCACCTTCGAGGTCTTCAGGCAGAAGGCGCCCGGCGACGCGCACGTGCATGTCGGGGAGGTCGAGGCTCCGGATGCGGCCGCAGCCATTGTGCTCGCCAAGGAGCACTTCGCGCGGCGCGAGGTGTGCTGCAGCCTGTGGGTGGCCGACCGCGCCGACGTGCTGCGCAGTCAGTGGGAGCCCGAGGTCTTCGACTCCGGCCGGGCAAAGGCTTATCGCCGGTCCCGCGGGATCCGGGCGTCGGAGGCAGTGTCGTGACGGCAGCGACGGGGACGGCCGTGCCTGAAGCGTCGCGGCACGCCAGCGCCGCGGCGGATGTCCTGATCAGGCTGGCCGATGATGACCTGCTGACCGGTCACGTGCTGACGTCGGTCGCCGGCTGGGGACCCGAGCTGGAGATCAACATCGCGCTGTCGTCGATGGGCCAGGACGAGATCGGCCATGCGCGCAGGCTCTATGCCCTGGTGACGGCTGATCCCGACGAGGCGGAGCGGCTTGTCTACGAGCGGCCAGCTGCCGATTTCCGCGCGGCTCCGCTCGCTCGAACGTATCCGGCGCGGTGGGAGCTGCTGCTAGCGCGTCAGTTCCTGTACGAGACCGCTGACGCGGCCCGAGCGGCCGTCCTGGTGCGCACGCCCCACGCAGATATCGGGGCGCTCATGTCAGAGATGGCCCATGAGGAGAGCTACCACCTCGACTTCTGGACGACGTGGCTGCGAACGACGACCACCCGCTCGGTGGCCGCACGGGACCGGGTCCAGCGCGCCTTCGGCCTGATGTGGCCGCTCGCCCTGGCCTCGTTCCTGCCCGAGTTCCCCGACGCGGCGGCGGAGGCGCTCGGCCTGCCAGGCGGCGCGCTGGCGCAGGCACAGCAGGAGTGGATCTCGGCGACGTGCGCCGCCTGCGCTGAGCTCGGGATCGCGCTCGGTGGCGGTGAGCCAGACCCCGGCCTGGACCGGCTGGACGCGATGCTCGACGAGATGCGCTACGTGTACCGGACGGCACCGGGGCGGTGGTGACCGGCCGTGCGCACCGACGATGACATCAGCCGCGAGGTCGAGCAGGCGCTGACCTCGGTGGAAGATCCTGAGCTGCCGGTGAGCATCGCCGATCTCGGCATGGTGCGCGGGGTCACAGTCGCAGCGGGGGCCGCCGTCGTCGAGCTGGTGCCGACGTTCCTGGCCTGTCCCGCGCTGTGGCTGGTCGAGTCCGAGGTGAGACGGCGCGTCACGCTTGTGCCTGGCGTGGCCGGCTGCCGGGTGGTCTGGCTGCCCGGCGGCTGGTCAGGCGCGGACGTGACGGAGGCGGGTCGGCGGGCGCTGGCCGGCGCCGGCCTGGCCGTGCCCGCGGGCGATGGCAGCGTCAGCTGCCCGTTCTGCGGCTCGCCTGAACTCGAGGAGACGAGCCCGTTCGGATCGGCGGTGTGCCGGACAGCCGCTTACTGCCCGTCCTGCCAGACACCTGTCGAGGTGCTGAAATCCAAGCGGCGCCCAGGCGCCAGGCTGGCCACCGCGACTGGCCGTCACCCGGCCGGGGCGGCGATCCCGTTGACGAACAGCTCGTAGAACTCGCTGGCGAGCCGCGCGACGGTGAGGCTCTTGCTCGGCTGGAACCAGATGTAGGTGTAGTTGTGCATGCCGAGCCAGGCCAGGGCGGTGATCCGCACGTCGCGTATCGCGAACTCCCCGGACTCGACGCCGTCAGAGAGTATGCGCTCGATACAGCGCTCGTAGCGCCGCCTGCTCGCCGTGAACTGCTCCGCGCGCTCGCCGGTGAGCGCCTTGTACTCGTGCAGGAACACCCAGACGTGATCGGGGTACGTGGAGATGATCGAGATCTGCTCCTGGCCAAGCAGGCGAAGCCGGTCGGCTGCTGGCTCCGCGATGTCGGCGATGCGCGTCGCGAGGTCGAGCACCTGGGTCATGACCCGGTCGTGGATGAGGTAGAGCAGGTTCTCCTTGGATTCCACGTAGTAATACAGCGAGCCCTTGCCAAGGCCTACGGCCGCGCAGAGCTCGGCGGTGCCGGTAGCGTGATAGCCGCGCTCGGCGAACAGCTTCGCCGCCGCGTCCACGATCGAGGTCCGCCGGTCATGCCAGCGCTGGCCCCGGTGTTCAGGCACGCTGCTCCTTCAGTGGATTTCCCGGCACCGGAAAAGGTATCACCGGCGCGGCTACCCCAAAGTCAGGTGAGGCCGCGTGCGATCACCAGTTGCTGGATCTCGCTGGTGCCCTCGCCGATCTCGAGAACCTTGGCGTCGCAGTAGAAGCGCGCCACGTCGGAGTCGAGCATGTAGCCGTAGCCGCCATGGATCTGCACCGCCTCGCGCACGGCGTCGACAGCGGTCCTGCTCGCCTTCAGCTTCGCCATCGCCGCGGCGTGCTCGAAAGGTCTCCCCGCGTCACGCAGCGCCGCCGCATGGTAGGTCATGAGGCGAGACGCCGCGAGCTCGGTCGCCATGTCCGCTAGCTTGAAGGCGATCGCCTGGTTCTCGATCAGCGGCCGGCCAAATTGCCGTCGCTGGCGGGCGTACGTGGTCGACATCTCAAGTACGGCAGCCGCCAGGCTGACCGACAGTGCCGCCACCGTGATCCGCCCGACGGCAAGGATGGACAGGAACTGCGACAGTCCGCGCCCGGGGCTCCCCAGCAGGTGATCATCGGGTACCCAGACGTCATCGAAGCCGAGTTCCCTGGTGTCCAGGCCCTTCCAGCCGATGCCGCGCAACTTCGGCCCGAGCGAGAAGCCCGGCGTGTCCTTTTCCACGACGAAGTTCGCGTACCGCGCCTTGCCGCTCGCCGGATCGTCGTCCAGGCGGGCTAGGAGGGTAACGCCGAAGCTCATCGAGGTGCCAGCATTGGAGATGAACATCTTCCTGCCGTTGATGACCCAGCCGTCGTCGCGGCGCACGGCCCGGGTGCGGATGGCGCTCGCGTCGCTGCCCGCGTCCGGTTCGGTCAGCCCGAAGGCTCCGAGCGCCCGGCCCTGCGCCAGCGGCCGGAGCCAGCGATCGCGCTGCTCGTCGGTGCCGAAGGCCAGCAGCGGCAGGCTCCCGATCGTGGAGTGTGCCTGCCAGGCGGCGGCGACGGACTGATCGGCCCTTCCTATCTGCTCCATGGCGGCGACGAAGCCCACCGTCGTCGCAGCGCTGCCATCCCACTCCTGCGGGATCAGCAGCCCGAGCAGGCCGGCCTGGCCCATCCGCTGCAACACTTCAACTGGGCAGCGCTCGGCGGCCCAGGCGGCTGCTGCTACGGGCGCGATCTCGCGCCGGGCTATGGTCGCGGCCAGGTCGGCGAGCGCGGCCTCGTCATCGGAGAGCTCGAAGTCCATGACGCAAGTCTTGTACCGACCGGTCGAATACGTCAACTATCGCCAGGGGCCGGCCACCGCGGCTCCCGTTTCTCCTGATGCGCCGCCAGTCCCTCCGCGAGCTCCGGCCCATCGAAGGCGATGAGCATCTCGGCGGCCTCGGTGTCCAGCGCGGGTTCCAGGAACGTGCCGGCCCCCTCCAGCCGCAGCAGCTGCCGCTTCGTCGCGGCCAGGGCAGCGGCCGGCCGGCTGGCATAGGCGGCGGCTCGGTCGCTGGCTATCTCGGTAAGCCGGTCAGGCGGAACCACGTCGTCGGCGAGGCCGAGGTCCAGTGCCTCATCTGCCCCGACCACAGCGCCGCGGGCTAGCAGGTGCCAGGCCCGGCGGGCGCCAACCCGCCGCGAGAGCAGCCAGGTCGCCGCGCTGTCTCCGCCCGGCAGCCCGAGGCTGGTGAAGATGAGCCCCAGTCGCGCGTCCTGCGCCAGCACGACCTCGTCGCAGGCCAGCGCTATGCACGCACCACCGCCGAAAGCCGCTCCCTGCACGGCGGCCACGGTCGGCTTCGGGAACAGCGCGATCCGCCGGACGGCGGACGGCGCGAGCGTCAGGGCCGTGCGCCGCTCCTCCGCCGGACCCCGCCGGATCTCCTCGATGAATTCCAGGTCGGCTCCCGCGCAGAAGGACCGGCCACGGCCACGGATCATGACGCAGCTGACGTGGCGATCCGATTCGCACCGCTCAAGGGCGTCGTGCAGGTCCCGGAGGTCCTGGCGGTCAAACGCGTTCAGCCGCGCCGGCGTGTTCAGCGTGATGACAGCGACACCGGATCCCAGTCCGCTCACGTCGACCGGCATGACAGCCCCCTCACTGGATTTTTTGACCGACCAGTCGTACGATACGCGGAATCAGGGAAGGGAGCGGCCGATGCCACACCGCTTGCTCGACCAGTGGTTCGATGACCTCACGGTCGGCGACGAGGAGATCTCTCGCGGGCGCACCGTCACGGAGACGGATGTCGTCAGCTGGTGCATGTTCACGGGGGACTGGTTCCCCATCCACTCCGACGTCGTCTACTCCGAGGAGTCCATGTTCGGCGAGCGGCTGGCCCCAGGGCTGATGGTGATGGCCATCGCCGGCGGGCTGGTGGTTCCGGCCGAGAGCGCGGCGATCCTCGCTCAGTACGGAATCGACCGGGTGCGTTACCCGGCGCCCACCTTCATCGGCGACACCATCAAGGTACGGAACCGGGTCGTGAAGCTGGAACGGCGTGACGAGTCGACCGGGATCGTCGATCTCGACTGGGACGTGATGAACCAGAACGGCCGTACCACCTGCAATGTCCTGATCCGCGTGCTGCAAGCCTGCCGGCCGAAGGAGTGACGATGACGAGGTACGCGAGCTACGCCACGCTGCGGTGCGAGCTGGACGACGACGGCGTCCTGCTCGTGGCCCTGAACCGCCCTGACAAGATGAACAGCCTGGACGAGACCATGGTCACGGAACTACGCGACGCGATGACCTCGGCCGACACGGACCTGACCGTCCGGTGCGTGCTGATCACGGGGGAGGGCCGGGCGTTCTCGGCGGGCCGTGACATCTCCTCGGCGAAGCCGGACGAGGACGCCTACGACATCATCGCCAACCATGTGAACCCGATGCTCGCCACGATCTACCACTGCCGCAAGCCCACCGTCGCGGGCGTCAACGGCCCGGCAATGGGAGTCGGCCTCGGCATCGCCCTGGCCTGCGACATCGTGATCGCGGCCGACAACGCGCGGATGTCGTCTCCGTTCGCCCGCCTGGGCGTGGCACTCGACTCCGGCGGTCACTACTTCCTGCCGCGCCTGGTCGGCTACCACCGCGCGATGGAGATGGTCTACACCTCCGACATCATCAGGGGGAAGCAGGCCGCCGCATGGGGCCTGGTCAACCGCTCGGTGCCCGGCACCAGGTTGCGCGACCGGTCGCTTGAGCTGGCAGGGCGGATCGCCCGCGGGCCGGTGAACGCGTTCATGGCCGAGAAGGCGTTCATGCGCAGGGCGGCGACGATGGGCTACGACCAGGTGTGTGCTGCCGAGGCCAAGCTGCAGGATTCGCTGATGGGCTCGACGGAGTACGACGAGGGCCTGGCGGCGTTCAGCGCCAAGCGCGTGCCTGACTTCACCGTCATCCCGCTGCGTGACGCCGTGGCGGGGGAGCAGGGGATCTGATGATCAGAACGGGGGACATCCCGAGGCTGAACGCGGCCAAGTACCCCGGTCAGTTCGCCGTGTCCCGCGAGGCCGCGGAGGCACGCACATGGCAGGAGCTGAACGGCCGGGTCAACCAGCTTGCGCGGGTCCTGCTTGAGCACGGCGCGGCCAAAGGCGACAAGGTGATGCTCTTGGCCAAGAACCGGATCGAGTGCGTGGAAGCGTTCTTCGCCTGCGCGAAGATCGGCGTGGTCTACTCCCCGATCAACTGGCGCTTCGTCCCGGCCGAGATCGAGTACGTGCTCGGCGACAGCGGCTGCGCCATCTTGCTCTGCGACACCGAGTACGCGGGCACCATCCGCGCGATGCGGGCAGAGGGCAGGACCGCCGGAGTACGGACCGTGATCGGCTTCGGGACCGATCACGGATTCGAGGGTGACTATGACACGCTGCTGAGCGGCCAGGCCTTGGACGAGCCTCCCGCGGCCGAAATCGCCGAAGACGATGTCTGCTGGATCTGCTACACCGGCGGCACCACCGGGATGAGCAAGGGTGTCATGCTCACCCACCGCAACAACTTCATCCAGTGCGTGCACCTGGGCATCGCCGATCGCGCGCGCCACGAGGACACCTATCTGGTGACAGGCGCCCTGTTCCATGTCGTGCTCAACATGGCGCTCGCCTACTGGTTCCTGGGCTGCCATGTCGTGATCATGGATTTCGCCCCCGGCCTCTGCCTCGACCTGATCGAGCGGCACCGGGTGACCAAGACCGTGCCGGTCGCGACGATGCTCAACCTGCTGATGCAGGAACAGCGCGAGCAGCCCCGTGACCTGTCCTCCCTCGTCTTGTGCGGCACCGGCGGTGCCCCGATCAACCCGGAGGTCGTGCGGAGGGCGTCCGCGGAATGGGAATGCGACTTCGTGCAGTACTTCGGGCAGACCGAGGCCGCGCATCACTTCACCTACCTCTCGGCCGAGGACTACCGTCGTGGCCTGTCACAGGACGCCACTGAGACGGAGAAGCGCAGGCTTGCCTCGGGCGGGCGCGTCCAGCACTGTGACCTGATGCGGATCGTCGACGACCACGACGACGACCTGCCGGTCGGAGCGATCGGGGAGATCTGCGCCCAGGGCCCGAACGTCATGGCGGGCTACTGGAACAAGCCGGAGCTCACCGAGCAGACGCTCCGGGGAGGCTGGCTGCACACCGGAGACATCGGCTACCTGGACGAGGACGGGTACGTGTACGTCGTCGATCGCAAGAAGGACATGATCGTCTCTGGTGGTGAGAACGTCTACAGCAGCGAGGTCGAAGCCGCGCTCTACCGCAGCCGTGACGTCCTGGAGTGTGCCGTCATCGGCGTGCCCGACGAGCGATGGGGTGAATCCGTGCAGGCGTTCGTGGTCAAGGTACGCGGCGTCGAGGGAAGCGACGCTGAGGTGCGCGCCAGGATCATCGCCACGGCCAGGGAGTACCTCGCCGCCTACAAGGTGCCCAAGGCCCTGCAGTTCATCGAGGCGCTTCCCAAGTCGGCGACCGGGAAGATCCAGAAGGCCGTACTGCGTGACGAGTTCTGGGGCGACCAGGAACGACGTGTGGGTGCGTCAGCCGGCGGGCTCACCCAGACCTGAGATGACCGCCATCGCCGGCCAGGCCATGCGCGGCGACCGCCACCACGGCGGCCTCGACAGACGAAGCGGAGTAGGAGCGCCCGCGCGGCTCGAACCACTCAACCACCCAGTTGACCAGGCCGAGGACGAGCCGGGCCAGCATGGCGGCCTCGATGTCGCCGCGAACCTCACCGGCCTTCTGCGCGGCCTCGATCAGGTCTGCGAATCGCTGCTCGTACTCGCGCCGCCAGGTGAGTACCCGCCGGGCGACATCGCTCTTGCCCTGGAGCCGGATGATGATGGCGGTGCCGCGAGGGTCGGCGAGTGCGGTCCGCGCCGCTCCGGCGAACGCGAGCAGCACTCGCTCTCCCGGGCCCGCGTCGCCGCTTCCAGACCGTTCCAGGCTCCCAGTCAGCTGGGCGAACGCACGGTTGCAGATGACCTCGAGTATCTCCTCCTTACCCCGGATATGGTGATAGAGGCTGGACTTATTGATCTTCGCCGCAGTTGCGATGTCTTGCATGGATGTCGCCTCGTAGCCCTGCCGGTAGAACAGCTCAGTGGCGATGTCCACGATGCTCTCGGCACTCTGCAACTCGCGGCGTGGTCTGGGCACGGGCCAGAAATCCTCTCCCTCGCAGCAAAGATCACATCGATCGTCCCACGGAGTGGCAGGAGAACAGGTCATGCCCGGAACCGGACCTGGCGGACTTCGCCGTGAATCTCGACGCCGTGTGCGCGCCTTTCTCGCTAGGTGACGGCGGCGTGACGGCGGCGTGACGGCGGCGCTGAGCCGGCTCACCCGGCTGGGCCGGGACATCGGGCCGCTGCCCACGTATAGCGATCTTGACGCCATCGCCGCACGGCGCGGGCGCGGCAATCCCCGGCTGGATCCGCGCCTCCTGCGCTGGCTCGCGCCGTACCTCGCTCGTGAGACTGACGGGCGGCACGCGTGGCGGGTAGATCCCGCACTCGTCGCTGGATGCGTCCCTGTGATCTTTCCGGCTCGCCGCCGCTAGGGTTCTCGCTCCGTGGTCAGTGCGCGGGACGCCCGTCCTCGATCAGTGGCTGCCGGCCGCGAACCGCACGGCCAGACCGCTCATCTGACCGGCCGGTGCGAGCTGCGGATCCGCGCTTGTCCGGTCGCTGGCCATGTGATAAAAACAAACGACCGGTCGGTCAAGAAAGGTGCTGAAGTGCTGCAGCCACTGCGAGACAACGATGCGGTCATCATCGAGGCGGTCAGGACTCCGGTCGGCAAGCGCAACGGCGCGTTGTCAGGCGTCCATCCCGCTGATCTGGCCGCGCCCGTGCTTCAGGCGGTGCTCGAGCGGCCGGGAGTGGACTCCGCGCTAGTCGGCGACCTGATTCTGGGCTGTGTCCTGCAGGTTGGTGAGCAGGCGCTGAACATTGCCCGCAGTGCGCTGCTTGGCGCGGGATGGTCGCAGGACGTCCCGGGTGTGACCGTTGACAGGCAGTGCGGCTCAGGACAGCAGGCAGTTAGCTTCGCGGCCCAGGGAGTGATGTCGGGGGTGCACGACATCCTCGTCGCTGGCGGGACCGAGTCCATGAGCCGAGTCCCGATGTTCTCGAACGTCACCTCCGGTCCCGGCCGCCCGTACGGCGAACTGTTCCGCGAGCGCTACCAGGTGACCAGCGATCTCGTGCATCAGGGCAACTCCGCCGAGATGGTGGCCCGTAAATGGGGACTGAGCCGGGAGCAACTCGATGAGTTCAGCCTGGAATCGCACCGCCGCGCCGCCCGGGCTCAGGCGGAGGGGCGATTCGGCCGGGAGATCGTTCCCGTCGTGGTTACCGGTGACGACGGGCCGCGAACGGTAGATCGCGACGAGGGTGTCAGGCCCGGCACGTCGCTGGAGGCACTCGCGCGGCTGAAGCCTGTGTTCGAGGCCGGAGGCGTCATCACCGCAGGGAACTCCTCGCAGATCTCCGATGCGGCGGCGGCCTTGCTCATAACCTCATACGCCGCGGCTAAGCGGCTCGGCCTGACGCCGCGGGCGCGCGTCGCCGCGATGAGTGTAACGGCGACCGACCCCATCCTGATGCTCACCGGCCCGATCCCGGCGACCGGGAAGGTGCTGGCCAGGGCCGGCCTGTCCATCGACGACATCGGCGTGTTCGAGGTCAACGAGGCCTTCGCGCCGGTCGTCGCGGCCTGGATGGTGGAGACAGGTGCACGGCATGACCGGGTGAACCCGAACGGCGGGGCCATCGCACTCGGTCATCCGCTGGGTGCCTCCGGCGCCCGGCTGATGGTGACTTTGCTGCACGAGATGGAGCGAAGTGGCTCGCAGTTCGGTCTTCAGACGATGTGCGAGGGCGGGGGGACGTCGAGCGCCACGGTGCTCGAGCTGATTGGCTAGGTCGCCGGCAACTTCTGCGGGCTAACCCGCGGCCGGGCAAGGCTGAGAAAATGGCAGCGGCAGACGCGTTCTGTTTGGGCTGCGCTCTTGACGCCGCGACATAGTAGTTGTCACGGTATCTATGGTTGCGCGATGTCCGGGAGATTCGTCAGCTAGGACCCTCACTGGAGGCATACATGCATCTGAAGACCAGGCGCGCCAGGCTGATCGCGGCCGCGTCAGCGACCGCCCTGGCTGCGGCCCTCTCGACCGGGCTGGCCGCGACGAGCGCGGCGGCCGCCGGGCAGCATCCGGCCGACCTCCATGGCCGAGTCCGGCTTGACCGCGTGTTCATCATCATGCTGGAGAACCATTCGCAGCAGAGCGTCATCGGCGACCCGAACGCTCCCTACATCACCTCGCTGGCCAAGCGGTACGGCCAGGCGACCAGTTACTACGGGGTCACGCACCCGAGCGAGCCGAACTACGTCGCCATGATCAGCGGGTCGAACTGGTGGACCAACAACGACAACCCGGCCAACCGGTTCGACCACACCAACCTGGTCGACGAGCTCGACGCCGCCCACATCCCCTGGGGCGCCTACATGGAGGCCATGCCAGCCGGCGACCCGCTGACCGACTTCTGGCCGTCGAGCGGCAACCCGCTCTACGCCTCCAAGCACAACCCGTTCGCGCTGTTCACCGACATCCGCAGCAACCCGGCCGACCTGGCCAGAATCAAGCCGTACACCTCGCTGGCGGGCGATCTCAACAGCTGGAACGCGCCCAGGTTCGTGTACATCGTCCCGGACCAGTGCAATGACATGCACGGCGGCGTCTACGGCGCGGTGACCGGCTACCCGGAGACTCCGTGCCCCTACAACACCACCAACGACGACCCCGCCGACGTCCAGCTGAAGAAGAACGCCGACGCGTTCGTGCAGTCTGCGGTCACCACGATCAGGTCGAGCCGGGCCTGGACGCCGCACAGCGCGATCTTCATCGTCTCGGACGAGGGCGACTACACCGGCGTGACGGCCAACGGCGGCTGGGACTCGCCGGCCGGCTGCTGTGACTCGCCGGTCCTGCCGGCCGGGGATCCCGACATCAACGCCGCCTGGCCCGGCGGGGTCTATGGCGGCGGCCTCGTTCCCGCGATCGTGATCGACCCGAGCGGGCCGCGGCACTTCACCGACGCCACGCCGTTCAACCACTACTCACTGCTCCGGACCATCGAGGACGCCTGGCACCTGCCCGAGCTGGGCTTCACCAGTGACCACGCGCAGGTCACGACGATGGACAGCTTCCTGGGGCACTGAACCGGGGGACCGAACCGCAGCTGGCCGGCCTGCCGCAGGGCACCGGCCAGCTGCGATTTGTTAACTCAATCGACGGCGATGCCCGCGTGCACCGAGTGCGCGTCGATGGCGGCTAGCTCCTCGGCGGTGAAGGGCGGCCCGTCGACCGCCCGCAGGTTCTCCTCGAGCTGCGCGACGCTGCTCGCGCCGACCAGCGCCGAGGTGACCCGCTGATCCCGCAGCACCCACGCCAGGGCCAGCTGCGCCAGGGTCTGGCCGCGTGCCTGCGCGATGTCGTTGAGCGCGCGCAGGTGGCTGACGGTTTTCTCGGTGAGCAGGTCAGGGGAGAGCGACCCGGCCCGGCTGGCCCGTGAGCCCTCGGGGATGCCATTCAGGTACCTGCTGGTCAGCAGGCCCTGGGCGAGCGGGGAGAACGCGATGCAGCCGATGCCGTCCCGCTCGAGCGCGGCCAGCAGGCCGTCCTGCACCCACCGGTCGAATAGCGAGTAGGACGGCTGGTGAATGAGCAGCCGTACGCCCATCTGGCGCAGCATCGCGGCGGCCTGGGCCGTTTGCTCCGGCGGGTACGACGAGATTCCCGCGTACAGGGCCCGGCCCGACTGCACCGCCGTGGCCAGCGCGCTCATCGTCTCCTCGAGCGGCGTTGCCGGGTCAGGGCGGTGACTGTAGAAGATGTCGACGTACTCCAGCCCCATCCGGCGCAGTGACTGATCCAGGCTCGCCAGCAGGTACTTGCGCGAGCCCAGGTCGCCGTACGGGCCTGGCCACATGTCCCACCCCGCCTTGGTGGAGATCAGCAGCTCGTCGCGGTACGGCCGCAAGTCCTCGCGCAGGATGCGGCCGAAGTTGGTCTCCGCCGAACCGTAGGGCTCGCCGTAGTCGTACGTTCCAAAGCTCTCCGCGGGCGCTGTCCCGCCATAGTTGTTTGCGAGGTCGAAGTGGGTCACACCAAGGTCAAAGGCGCGACGGACGATTACCCGCTGGGTGGCGAACGGCGTGGCGTCACCGAAGTTCTGCCACAGGCCGAGCGAGATTGCTGGCATATCGATCCCGCTCTGGCCGCAGCGGCGGTAGGGGATCTGCTCGTACCGGTCGGGCGCGGCGACGTAGGTCATGGCCGGTCCCGGTAGGTCTCGTTCCACTGCCGGATCTCCCAGGACCTGACCACGCCGTTGCGCACGAACGGATCTCCGCTCACGAAGTCCTCGGCACCCTGCCTGGTCGCGAAGACGGCCATCGAGCCCTCGGCCTGCGGGTCGCCGAAGGTGCCGACCATCAGCAGCTCGCCGCGGGCGTGAAAGTCGTCGAGCCTGACCTTGTGCGCGGGGAACTGGGCCGGCGCCTTGGCCGCCACGTCGTCGGCGGAGGTGTACAGCAGCACGAAGAGCGGCGCGGGCTGGGATGCGGCCTGCGGCTGGGCCGCGGGCCGCGGCTGGGATGCGGCGGGTGAGCTCATCGGCACCTTCCTGGATCGTCACTGGGCACGGGCACCAACCTACGGGTCGCCGCCGTAGGCTTGCCGCTATGGGTGACTACCTTCCGGTCAAGGGTTACGAAACGGTCAGCGCTTACCGGTGCGGCGGCGCCGTCAAGCTCGAGCTGAACCGGCCAGAGCGGATGAACGCGCTGAACAAGCAGCTCCGGATTGACCTGCTGGCCGCGGTCGAGCAGATCGGCGGCGACGACGAGATCAGGGCCGTGCTGCTGACCGGCGCTGGCCGGGCGTTCTCCAGCGGCGCCGACCTGAAGGACGAGCGGAATCTGACGCCGGAGGGCCATCCGGACGTCTACAGCGTGCTGACCGAGCACTACCACCCGATCATCACCGGCCTCAGGCAGATGCCCAAGCCGGTGATCGCCGCGGTGAACGGCGCGGCGGCGGGGATCGGGCTGTCGCTGGCGCTGGCCTGCGACCTCGTCCTGGCCGCGGAGTCCGCGTACTTCCTGCTCGCATTCGTCAACATCGGGCTGGTCCCGGACGGCGGGTCCTCGCTGCTGGTGCCGTCGCGGGTGGGGTTCGCCCGGGCCGCCGAGCTGGCACTGCTGGGCGAGCGGCTGGGCGCGGCGAGGGCACTCGACTGGGGCCTGATCAACCAGGTCTGGCCCGACGCCGAGCTGGCCGGCCAGGCCGAGGCCCTGTGCGCCAGGCTCGCGGCCGGCCCGACCGGCTCCTACGCCGGGACCAAGCGGCAGCTCAACAGGTGGCTGTACCAGCAGATGGCCGGCCAGCTGGAGTTCGAGGCTCAGATCCAGCAGGAAAGGGCGGGGTCGGCCGACTTCGCCGAAGGGGTCGCGGCGTTCGCCGAGAAGCGCGAGCCGCGGTTCAGCGGGAGCTAGCCCGTCGATGGCAGTGTCTTCCGAGAACTTCAGCCTCCGCCCGCTCACGCCCGCCACCTGGGTCGATCCGGAGGAGGTGTTCGGCCTGCCTGGCGGCTCGATCGTGCGCAGTTGCTGGCGACACGCCCGTCTGGTCGGTGGTGTGCAGCTATGTCGCTAAGCCTTACCGGGGCAAGGGCATGCAGCGCCGGCTGCTCGCGGCCGCCATCGAGTACGCGCGCGAGAACGGCGCGAAGGTCATGGAGGCGTACCCGGTCGACAAGGCCGGGCGCAGCCACGCGGACTTCATGTTCTTCGGCTCGCGCAGCCTTTACGAGCGGGCCGGATTCCGCGAGGTGGTCCGCCGCTCGCCGACCCGGGTAGTGATGAGGCGGGAGCTCAACAGTTCGCCGGCATAGGCTTGGGCGAGCGGATGCAACCGGTAGCTCCGGCCGTGCTTGCCGTCGCTGCTGACCCGGTGCAGCAGGCCCGCGCCGACGAGTTCGGGCGCCAGCTTGCCGGCGTCGGCGTCGTCAAGCAGCGTGACGATCACCGATCCCGGTGTCTCGCACGAGTCCGCCGCCGCTAGAAAGGCGAGCGCGCGCCTGGCCGGGTCGCTGACGCTCTGGGCGGCGGCCCCCAGCCTGGTGCGCACGCTGGCCCCGCCGACAGTGAGCTCGTCGAGGCGCCGGCTCTCATCCGACAGTAGAGCCGCCAGGTCGGTCACGGTCAGCTCAGGGTCATCGGCGAGACGGGCGCCGGCGATCCGCAGGGCCAGCGGCAGGTGCCCGCAGGCCGAGGCGATGGCCCTGGCCGCTTCCACCTCAGACTCAGCATGCTCAGCCTCAGGGTCCTGGCCGGCGTCCCAGCCGGCGTCCGCTATGTCCCGCCCGGAGATCCGGGCGAGCAGCAGGATCGAGTTGGCCGGGTGCAGGCCGCCGAGTTCGATGAACCGCGCGCCGTCGAGGTCGGGGAGGCGGGCGCGGCTGGTCACCAGGACCGCCGACCCGGCCGTGCCGGGCAGCAGCGGGCGGACCTGAGCCGCGCTGCTCGCGCCGTCGGCAAGGACAAGCACCCGCCGCCCGGCGAGCACCGACCGGTACAGCGCCTCCCGCTCGAACCTCGCCGCCGGGATGCCGCCGGCGGGCACGCCGAGGCCGCGGAGCAGCTCGCCGAGGACGACCTGCGGGTCGCGGGGCCGGCCGCCGTCGTCCAGGCACGCGTACAGCTGTCCGTCGGGGAACCCGGCGCTGGCCTGGTGCGCCGCGACGACCGCGAGGGCGGTCTTGCCGATGCCCAGCATGCCGGTCACGACGGTCACGGCCGGCCGCTGCCCCGACAGCCGCTTCAGCACGCATTCAAGCTCGGCCGCGCGGCCGGTGAAGTCCGCGACCGTCGCGGGAAGCTGGCAGGCCGGCTGCCAGGGGTCTGGCGACGCGGTGTCTGGTTCGGCTGGTGCTGGTTCGGCTGGTGCTGGCTCGGTTAGCGCCGCCGGCCTAGGCGCCATCGTGATCATCAGCGCCGGGTCGTCGGCCAGCACCCGCCTGTGCAGGTCCTGAAGCTCAGGGCCCGGATCGATGCCCTGGGAGCTGATCAGCGTCACCCTGAGCCTGCCGAAGGCGCCGAGTGCCTCGGCTCTGGCCCCGGACCGGTAGAGCGCGATGATGAGCTGCGCCCAGGCGTGCTCATGCAGCGGGTCGGCCGCGACCACGCTGCGCAGCTCGGCCAGTACCTGCCGGTGCTCGCCGAGCGCCAGCCTTGCATCGTTGAGCGCGTCCTGGGTTTCCTTGCGCTGGTCGAGCAGGCGTTCCCTGGCCGGGACGGCGGGCAGGTCGGCGAGCGGCGGCTCCCGCCACAGGCTCAGGGCCTGGTTCAGCAGCGCCGCCGCTGCCTGGGCGTCGCCTCCGTCCATCGCCGCCCGGCCGCGGCTGGCGAGGTCGCGGAAATCGTCCAGATCGAACTCGCCTGGCTGGACCGAGATCAGGTAACCGGATGGATGAGTGCGCAGCCGCGAGGCGTCGGGCAGAGCCTTGCGGATCCCGTAGATGCAGCTGCGTAAGGACACCTCGGGACTCAGCGGCGGCTCGTCGCCCCAGAGCCCTGCGGACAGGCTGGCCACCGAGCATGGCTGGCCGGCGTTCAGCAGCAGCAGCGTCAGCGCCGAGCGATGCAGCCGCCTGCTGAAGGCGACGTGCTGGCCCGCCTCATCACTGATGTCTAACGGGCCCAGGATCCTGAAGCGCATCTGAGTCCTCCGTCCGTCACGGAGTTCGAAAGGATCGGCCAATCGTAATCACAGCCTGGGTGTTCTCCGCCGGGAAAGCCGCCAATTGGTGCGGCGCCGGCTCGGTCGCGGCAGTAGGTTCAACGATCCGGCGCCGGGTGGGGTGGACCGTTCTAGCTGCGGGTTCACGCCGCGATCACGGAATGGTCACGGGACTCCTCCTATAGTCGCCCCAATCGCTATAGCCCCGGGGAGTTGCATGCACATGGTCAGGTCCGGTCCCGGCCGCGGCAGGCGAGACGGCAGGCTTCTCGTCACCGGCCTAGCGGCGGTTGCCGCGGCCATGCTCACCGGGTGCGGGACCGGGGCCGCCGACGTCGCGCTGCCGGTCAAGCCCGGGCACGTGCACCTGGCTGGCGCCAAGGCAGCCCCGCCGTCCGCCCGCGACCTGGTGGTCGCCGCCTATGAGGGCTACTGGCGGGCGACGAACGAGGCGCTCGCCTCGCGCGACCCGGCAAGAGCCAGCGCGATCATGGCCAGCTACGTCCCTGGTGACGCCATCCCGGCCCTGGTCAAGGGCCTGAGAGCGCTGTGGGCGCGGAACGAGATCGGCTACGGCAGCCCGGTGTTCCACATCCTGAGCGTGAAGATCACCGGGCGGGGGACGGCGGCCGTCCACGACTGCGTCGACCTCAGCCATACGGGCTTTCAGAATCAGCAGACCGGCCAGGTTGCCGGCGGGTTCGGCCAGTCGCACGACTTCCTGATCACCACGCTCGCGCTCGAGCACGGACGGTGGCTGGTCACGGGCGCGATTCCGGTGGTGCAGACATGCGCGTACTGATCCGAGCTGGCCTGGTGCCGGCGATCCTGGTGCCGGCGATCCTGGTGCCGGCGATCCTGACGGCAGCTTTCCTGGTCGCGGGCACTGCGGCGAGCGCGGCGCCGACGGCTAGCGGCGCGAGCGCGGCGCCGGCTGCGGCGAACGGCAGCGGCAGCTGCTACCCCGTCAACTTCACCTGGATCTGCGTCTACAGCGGCGGTGGCGGCGGCGGATCCGGGTCCGGCGGCGGGTCGGGCACGGTCACCTGCACCTACACGAAGGCCCCGCCCGGCGTACTCGAGCGGACCGGCACCGGGCCGCCCGCGCCCGGCTACCAGTGGGACATCATGACCTGCCCGGGTTCGAACCCTGGCTCGATCGGCGGCCAGCTCGTGCAGGTGAACATCAAGTCGGGCACCCCGGCAATCAGCCCTTTTGACCTGCTGAAGATAGCGATCGGCGAGCTGTCCGTACCGACGCTGGCCGCCGCCACCGCGCCGCCACGCGGCAAGGACGGCCTGGTCGGCCTGCCCGAGTGGTTCTGGGTGCCGCGCGGTCAGTGGCACGCCGTCAGCGTCACCGTCAACGCCGGACCGGTGTGGGCGACGGCGACTGCCGCCCCCACGTCGCTCAGCTATGTCCCGGGAGGCGGCATGGGCTCCGTCAGCTGCACAGGACCAGGCACCGACTTCAACCGCGCGCTGCCCGCGGCGCAGCAGCATACGGGCTGCTCCTACACCTATACGCAGGCGTCGAAGGGCCAGCCCGGCAATGCCTTCCAGGCCGGGCTCTTCGTCACCTGGAAGGTCAGCTGGACCGGCTCGGGCGGCGCGGGCGGCCTCATCACCACCGGCTACACCACGGGGAACGCGTTCGCCGTCCGGGTCGCCCAGGCCGAGGCACTGGTGACCACGCCATGAGCGGCGGCAGGGGACCCGCGGTCGGCACGGCCTTCCACCCGGAGACCGACTCGGTCTTCAACGGGGCGAGCCGGCCCGCCAGCCAGCCCATCGCGCTTGCTCGGCTGCCGCGCCGCCGCCGGCCGGGAATGATCGCGCTGGCCGTTGCCCTGGTAGGCGCCGGCATCCTGGCGAGCACTGCCGTCTATTCCGCAGCCAACCTTCGCGTGCCCGTGCTGGTCGCCGAGGCGAGCGTGCCCGCCGGGGCACTGATCGCAGCCAGCGACGTGGGCACCACCAGCGTGTCCGTGGGCCCCGGCGTCCAGGTCATCCCCGCGAGCCAGCTCAAGCAGGTGGTCGGCCAGGTCGCCGGGACGGCGCTGCATCCCGGGATGCTGCTGACCGCCGCCGAGCTGGCCACGCAGCGGCCGCCCGCCCCCGGGCAGGTGCTCGTGCCGCTGCCGGTACGGCCGTCCGCGCTGCCCGCGAGCGGGCTGCAGCCCGGCGACCACGTGCTGGTGGTCGCGACACCGGGCGCGCAGGGCCAGTCCGGGTCGGCGACCGCGGCTCCGGCCCTGAGCGCCCCGGTCGCCGGGGTGGTCGAGGCGGTCAACACCGCGGCCAACACCGACGGGTTCGGCGTGGTGGACATCCTCGTGCCGGCCAGGAGCGGGCCCGACCTGGCCGCGCAGGCATCGACCGGCCAGTTCGCGCTGATCGTGACGCGCCGGAGCCCCTCATGAGCCTGTACGCGCTGGTCTCGCCAGGCGGGGCGGCCGGGGTCACGACGACGGCGCTGGCGCTGGCGCTGACCTGGCCGCGGCCGGTCATCCTGGCCGAGTGCGACCCGGCGGGCGGTGACGTACTCGCCGGGCTGTTCGCCGGGCACCTGCCCGCCCCCCGCGGCCTGCTCGGCCTCGCCTTCGAGGCCGGCCGCGGCACGGCCGCGATCTCCGCCGAGCCAGGCGGCCACCTCGCGCCGCTCGACGGCAGCGGCAGCCGGATGTTCCTGGCCGGCCTCAGCGATCCCCGGCAGGCACCTGGACTGGCCCCGGCCTGGCCGGCGATCGCGCGCATGCTGGCCAGCCAGGCCTGCGACGTGATCGCCGACTGCGGGCGGCTCGACGCCGGTGATGGTCAGCCGACCAGCGTCCTGGCCGAGGCCGAGGTGGCGGTCATGGTGATCCGGGCTTCCCTGCGGCAGGTCGCCGCCGCCCGGCCGAGGATCGAGCTGCTGCTCCAGTTGCGCGGCGGTGCGGGGCTGGCCGGCCCGGGGCGGCTCGGCTTGCTGCTGGT
>DATKQH010000044.1:0-12851 GCA_035532775.1 Streptosporangiaceae bacterium | reverse complement strand
CGGCGCCCATGAGTAGAGGAGTCGCCTGGGAGCCAAAGTGTTCGGGCCGACCATGCGTGGTTTGTCCGAACACCCTGGCAGGCAGTAAGGCCGCGGCTTGGTCAGGCCGGGCCCTGCTAGTTGCCGAGAAGCCTTCTAATTATCTCCTCAGCGTTGGCAATTCTTGGTCGGGAAGACTGTCTGCCGCCCGCCTTCGACCGACCTGCGAAGGTCTGGCGTGAGCCGGCTACGTGCTACTGGGCGCTCCCACCGCACGTGCCATCGCCGACGAGCTGAACGACCGGCCCCGAGCCGTCCTGGGCTACTACACCCCCCGCGAGATCTTCCAGAAACTACTCCTCGACAACGAGGCCGAACCCAACCCCGTTGCTACGACCGGTTGACACCGCCGCCTAAATCTTGCTGTAACCGCCCGATGAGACCATTTACGAAATCTCCATCGAGCAATTCTGCGCCATGATGTACCTCAGTAGGAATGCCATTCGCGGCATCGATAAGCTGGTCCAGAGCTTTAATGCGGCTCCGGTCGCGCCCCTGGACCCGCACCCTGCAACCAGCGCCAGGACCACTGCAAGGGCAAGAACTGTGACCCGCTTCAATATCGGTCTCCTTGTGAGGGAAGGTCAGCGGGGTCTGGCCTGGCTGGCAACGGACACCAGTACCTGTTGTCGCAGCGGGGAGCCGTCGTCAGCGTAACAGGACATAGAGTCATGGGACGTATCGTCTCTGGATTCAAAGGCCTGAGACGTATGTAGTTGTGCCTCGTGACGGCCCAGCCCATCTCACCTGCGGCGAAAGCCTTCGGTGAGCGTGTCCGGGCTCGCCGCCATGAGCTGGGTAACAGCCAAGAAGAGCTGGCCGACGCCTGCGGTCTGCACTGGACCTTCGTCGGCCAGGTGGAGCGAGGACGGCGCAACGTCTCCCTGCACAACATCCTCAAGCTGGCACACGGCCTGAAGATCGACCCCTGCGAGTTGGTGCGGGGATTGACAATGCCCACGGACCACGACTGAGAGCGCATCAGTAAGTGATAGGACCATTACTGGCCGTGCCAGTCTCCTGGTGGGCTCGAATGTGAGATTATTTCCGCCCAGACAATCTTCCCGCTAGATCGATCAGGCCTATACGATCCCCACTTGGTACTGAGCGCATCAACGAGCAGCAGGCCCCGCCCATGTTCGGCATCCAGTTCTGACTCCTGACGCATCGGCATGCGGTCGTGTCCATCCCAGACCTGCGCAAGCACCCGTTGCCGATCGGCTTGCAACCAGAGCCGTACAGGCGGCGTGCCCGGTGCCCATCGCCCGCCGTATCGACTGCCTATTAATCCCTTGGACGCGACGGCGGCGTTGGTGATCAACTCACTGACGATCAGCTCGACGGTCTCAGCCAGAGCCCCAAGCCCGCACTCGATCAGCACCAATCTCGAATGCAGGCGAGCGCAAGTTACGGCGCCCGGAAGAGCCCCCAGCTCCAGGTAGCTTCGCTGTGGCCATCGCTGCGTGACTCCCGGCGCGGTGTGGGCGCGCTCGGGCATGGTCAGTAGCTCCATCAGGTCGTCTGGCGTGGTCGGCGGCTCAGGGGATGACCACGGGGTCAGGTCCGCCGGGCGCCGGGGACGCCTCAGCCATTGGGGTGGCCTGGCCGGATGGCTCGTGGGGCCGGGCGATCGAGGTGCCCGGCCTGGGGGCACTGAACAAGCTCGGGGAGGCCGAGGTCTTGTCGGTGTCTCGCGACGGGCGAGGCTTTCGGCCCTATTGAATCCGACGATCGGGTGTTGTCCGATCTCCGTGGCATGGCTGCAGCGTTGTGGGCCTCGCCGCCCGCCGGTCATGGCCCGGCCCCGCGTCAAGGAACTCTCGCTGTAGAGTGTCAACCGTGACGCCCTCGATGACGGTATAGCCGTGGGATGCCGTATCCGGAACGGAGAAGATTGAGAGACGGCGGTGACTCAGCGCGCAGAGGGAGCGACCATTCCCTTCGACGCCACGCTGTCCACGATCGACATATCGACTGTGTTGCGGTTGCCTGAGACGGCGAGCAAGAAGCTGCCCTCGCGCGGGCAGGTGGCTGTCCACGGGACGATCAATGGCGTCGGGTTCCAGACGGTGCTCGAACCGGACGGGAATTCTGGCCACTGGATGAGAGTCGATGACTCGCTGCAGCACGCTGCTGGCATCAGCGCGGGTGACACTGCGGCACTCGACATCGAGGTGACCAAGGACTGGCCAGAGCCGAACGCGCCCCAGGATCTTGCGACAGCTCTGGCAGCTGCCCCGCAGAAGATCCAGGACCTGTGGAACGAGATCACCCCGATGGCGCGTTGGGAATGGGTGCGCTGGGTCAACGCCACGAAGAACCCTGACACGCGCAGACGACGGGTCGACGTGAGCATCTCGAAGATGCAGAGCGGGAAGAGAAGGCCCTGCTGTTTCAACCTCTCCGCATGCACCGACCCGGACCTGTCGAAGAACGGCAGGCTCCTCGAGCCAGGGGAGGACCGCCCCTGATCGACCATCCGACCAGCATTCCGGCTCACGCAGCGGATCTGGACGGTGACCAGGGGCTGTAGTTCTGCCCGCCGACCTGCAGGAAGCCTGGCTGCGCCGGATCGCCGAATCGGCGCGCGAGGTGAACAACATCTGAGGTCGCGCTGATGCGCCGCCGGGAGCGGGTGGCAGGAGCGCGGTCTCGTGTTCGCCTCGAAGGTCGGCACGCCGCTGGGGGCCCGGAACGTACGGCGGGCATTCCGCAGCATCATCAAGCGCGCGGGCATCGCAGGAGAATGGACGCCGAGGGAGCCGCGGACCTCGTTCGTGTCGTTGCTCTCGGAGACCAGGATGGCGATCGAGGAGACCTCCCATCTGGTGGGGCACAGCTCTACGGTCGTCACCGAGACCGTGTACCGTCTTGAGTCGCGGCCGGTGATCCGTGCCGTGCCGGAATCGGGCACAGGCACGAGGACGGTAAGCGGCGCAGCAGGTACTGGCCGCAAGCCCACATGAGGAAGGCGGCCATCGCGATCACGCCGACGGCGAGGCCGAACAGGGCGGCGTCCTTGAGGAGCGCCTCGAAGTCCATGTTCACCTCCCTCGCCGAGCAGACCCGAATCACCACGGCGGTGATACTGGGCGCGCCTTCGACATCCGCCGACCGACCTGCACCGGGACTTTCGCGATCTTGGCCACCGGCATGCCCTGCGCGGGCAGCAGCACCATCTCCGCCCGCCGCCTGGTCACCACCGACCCAGCGCCTCTGCGGATGATCCGCAGCAGCCGCTGCCCCTCTTCATCATCGATCTCGCGTACGTGTACTCGTTCTGCCACCAGGGCAGCCTGACCGCGACGCGCCCCCAAGACCGCCATCCGGACTGCGGGTCCGGCCAGAACGGGGCAAAACGTTGCCTGACTCAGCAGTAGATTTGTACTATTCGTTTTCTTGGACTGTTCGCGTTTATGCAGGTAGGTTTGGCGCCATGACCGCATCCCAGATTCCGACCATCGCCGAGGAGCTGCGCGGTGCCGGGCTGAGGGTGACGGCCGCCCGCGTCGCACTGCTCGAGACCGTCCGGGACAGTGGCCACCCCGGCGTCGAGGCGATCGCCTCCGGGGTGCGCGATCGAATAGGCCATATCTCCCTTCAAGCCGTGTATGACGCCCTCGATGCGCTCACCGCGGCGGGACTCGTACGCCGCATCGAGCCGGCCGGCAGCCCGGCCCGGTTCGAGGGGCGCGTCGGGGACAACCACCACCATGTCGTGTGCCGGTCGTGCGGTGTCGTCGCTGACGTCGACTGCGCGGTCGGCGAGGCACCCTGCCTGACCGCGTCCGACGACCACGGCTTCTCGATCGGCGAGGCCGAGGTCATCTACTGGGGCCTGTGCCCCGACTGTTCCACCGACCGCAGTTCCAGAGCACCGTGATCCGCCTCGTCCGGAAGGATTCCCATGTCTGAGAACCATGATGCAATCGTCGTAGACGCGAAGACGGAGGGCGGAGGTGGCTGCCCTGTCGCGCACGGGCGCGCCCCGCACCCGACTCAGGGCGGCGGAAACCGCCAGTGGTGGCCGGAGCGGCTCAACCTGAAGATCCTCGCCAAGGACCCCGCCGTGGCCAACCCCCTCGGCAAGGAGTTCAACTACGCCGAGGCATTCAGAACCCTCGACCTCGCGGCCGTGAAGCAGGACATCGCGGAGGTGCTGACGACTTCGCAGGACTGGTGGCCGGCCGATTACGGCAACTACGGCCCGCTCATGATCCGGATGGCGTGGCACAGCGCGGGCACCTACCGGATCAGCGACGGCCGCGGCGGCGCCGGGGCCGGCCAGCAGCGCTTCGCGCCGCTCAACAGCTGGCCGGACAACGTCAGCCTCGACAAGGCCCGCCGGCTGCTGTGGCCGGTCAAGAAGAAGTACGGCCAGAAGCTCTCGTGGGCCGACCTCATGATCCTCACCGGCAACGTCGCCCTGGAGTCGATGGGCTTTACGACCTTCGGCTTCGCCGGCGGTCGTGAGGACGTCTGGGAGCCCGACGAGGACGTCTACTGGGGTCCCGAGACCACCTGGCTCGACGACGAGCGCTACACCGGCGACCGGGAGCTCGAGGACCCACTCGGCGCGGTCCAGATGGGCCTCATCTACGTCAACCCGGAGGGCCCGAACGGCAACCCGGACCCGCTCGCCGCGGCCCGCGACATCCGTGAGACGTTCCGCCGGATGGCCATGAACGACGAGGAGACGGTCGCCCTGATCGCAGGCGGCCACACGTTCGGCAAGACCCACGGTGCAGGCCCGGCGGAGAACGTCGGCCCCGACCCCGAGGCTGCCCCGCTCGAGCAGCAGGGCCTCGGCTGGAAGAGCACCTACGGCACTGGCAAGGGCGGCGACACGATCACCAGCGGTCTTGAGGTTACGTGGACGAGTACCCCGGTGACGTGGGACAACAGCTTCCTCGAGACCCTGTACGGCTACGAATGGGAGCTGACCAGGAGCCCCGCCGGTGCGCACCAGTGGAAGCCGAAGGACGGCGCCGGGGCGGGTACCGTCCCCGACGCCCACGACCCGTCGAAGAGCCACCCCCCGACGATGCTGACGACCGACCTGGCGCTCCGCGTAGACCCGGTCTACGAGCAGATCTCGCGGCGCTTCCTCGAGAACCACGACGCGTTCGCGGACGCCTTCGCCCGGGCGTGGTTCAAGCTGACCCACCGTGACATGGGCCCGGTCGCGCGCTACCTCGGCCCGGAGGTCCCGGCCGAGACGCTGCTGTGGCAGGACCCCCTCCCCGCGGTGACGCACGAGCTCATCGACGCTGAGGACATCGCCTCCCTCAAGGGCCAGATCCTCACCTCGGGCCTGTCGGTGTCCCAGCTGGTGTCCAGCGCATGGGCGTCGGCCTCGTCCTTCCGTGGCAGCGACAAGCGCGGCGGCGCCAACGGTGCGCGCATCCGCCTCGAGCCGCAGAGCGGGTGGGTGGTCAACGACCCCGACCAGCTGGCGACGGCGCTGCGCAACCTGGAGAGGATCCAGGAGGCCTTCAACGCCGCCCAGACCGGCAAGCAGGTCTCGCTCGCCGACGTGATCGTGCTCGCTGGTGGTGCGGCTGTCGAGCAGGCCGCCAGGGACGCCGGCTTCGACGTCGAGGTCCCTTTCACGCCGGGCCGCGCGGACGCGTCGCAGGAGCAGACCGACGTGGAGTCGTTCGCCGCGCTCGAGCCGACCGCCGACGGGTTCCGCAACTACCTCGGGAAGGGCAACTGGCTGCCGGCTGAGTACCTGCTGATCGACCGGGCGAACCTGCTGACCCTGAGCGCCCCCGAGATGACGGTCCTCGTCGGTGGCCTCCGCGTCCTGGGCGCGAACTACCAGCAGTCGCCGCTCGGCGTCTTCACCACGACCCCCGGGTCTCTGACCAACGACTTCTTCGGCAATCTGCTCGACCTGGGCACGACGTGGAAGGCGACGTCTGAGGACGCGAACACGTTCGAGGGCCGCGACGCCGCCACGGGCGAGGTTAAGTGGACCGGTAGCCGTGTCGACCTCGTCTTCGGATCGAACTCCGAGCTGCGCGCGCTCGCGGAGGTCTACGCGAGCGATGACGCGAAGGAGAAGTTCGTGAACGACTTCGTCGCGGCGTGGGACAAGGTGATGAACCTCGACCGGTTCGACCTCGTCTGATCATGACGTCCAGGTCGGCCCGCGCCGGCCGACCTGGACGTCCTCAGTCCTCCCGAGCCGATAACCACGGCCGCCAGGAACGCGCTGCCCAGGAGGTCGGCCAGCAGCCGCCGCCGCCGCGGAGTTACCGCCACGATTCGTGTCCTGTCCGGTCAGGCGCAGCAGACGCCGGACTGCTCGTTATCGGCGGTGCCGCAGCATTGCGACGGCCGCTCGGCAGTGTCCAGCTCAGCTTGCACCTCGGTCCAGCTCTGATCGCCACCCTGGCCCCAGAAGGTCGGGCTGTCCGCCAGTACCGTGTAGATCTCCCAGCGCTCGCCGTCGGGCGCGCCCTTGACCCAGAACTTGTCCTGCCTGGCGTAGCAGCAGGTCGAGTCGCGCTCGTCGATGGACGCCAGGCCCGCTCCGGCGAGGCGCGTCTGCTCGGCGTCGACGGTGTCGGTGTCGGCCACCTCCACGCCGAGGTGGTTGAGGCTCCCGCCCTGGCCGGGGTTCTCCAGCAGGATGAGCTTGAGCGGCGGCTCGGTGATGGCGAAGTTGGCGTAGCCGGGCCGGAGCTTGGCCGGCTCGGCGCCGAACAGCCTGCTGTAGAAGGCGATCGACTCGCTCAGGTCGTCCACGTTGATGGCGAGCTGGACACGGGACATGGCTGCCTCCGAATAGCTAGATATTGAAGTCTGTCGATGTCTTGCCGCTCCAGAGCTTGCCATAAGACATCGATGGCTGTCAATATAGATGCATGTCAAATGCCCTGGCCCTGCTGACCCCCGCGGACTCCGCTGCCTGCTGCTCCCCGCTGTCCGCGCAGCCCCTGACGGTGGAACAGGCCGAGCGGGTCGCGCCGCTGATGAAGGCGCTGGCCGATCCGGTCCGGCTGCGGCTGATGTCCCTGATCGCATCGCATGACGGCGGCGAGGCATGCGTCTGCGACCTGAACGGCGCATTCGAGCTGTCCCAGCCGACGATCAGCCATCACCTGAAGGTGCTGCACAAGGCCGGGCTGGTGAACAGAGACAAGCGCGGCGTCTGGGTGTACTACCGGGCCCGGCCACAGGCACTGGCCGCCATTGGAGCCCTGACCGGCTGCACTCCCATCTAGCCCGGCGTTGCCAGATAACGAGTCGGGAGCGTATCGAATTGGCGCCCTGCGGCTCAGGCCGCGCCAGCCGACGTCTGAGCGGGGTCGTGGCGAGAAACGGAACGCCAGGTCATCTCGGCAGCGAGCATGGCCGTCCCGCAGGGCCAGGATCACCGCGGCGGGCCCGATGAGCGCCCAGCGGGTGCCAGCGAACGCGGCCAGGCCCGCCACGACGAAGGACCCCGCCGGGACGAACCCCATGAATCCTACGCCTCGGACGAGCGCGGCGTCATGAACCGCCTCGACAGCACTTCCTGACCACTCGTCAGGCGATCCACAGGAATTCGGCGGGATGGGCCTGGTCGCCGAGGCGCCGCCGCCTGTCCGGCGCCGCCGACGGCCGTGAGCCCGCCGGAAGACCAAGCTGAGGGGATCTACACCGCCGGGAAGCGGGCGACGAACCGGCGCTGCCAGAGCGTTTCGACGGCCTTAGGGTCGTAGTGCTCCCGGACGAAGGCAACGGCCCGGCTGCCTGGAATCCCGTCCAGGATCGCCATGCAGGCCAGCGCGGTGCCAGTGCGGCCGCGGCCACCCGCGCCGGCCACTTCGACACGCTCCGCCGCGGCGCGCCGCCATGCCTTCGTGAGCGCCCCGACGGCGGTGTCACGATCGGCGGGCAGCCCGAAGTCGGGCCACCGAAGCCAGGCGGACTCCCACGCGACGGGCGGCGGCTCCTTGCCGAGCAGGTAGAGACCGAATGCCGGGTCAGGGCCGTCCGGCACCGGGCGCCGCAGGCCGCGGCCCCGGACGAGCCTGCCGGACGGGAGCCTGAGGACGCCAGGCATGCCAGGAGGCCATGGCTCGCTCATGGCCGCATGGTAATCGCCCTGCCCACGGTCACCGAACGTCGTCCGACGCAGGAGGCGGAGCATCGGTGGCGGAGGGTGGGTATGAAGGACTCACGCTGGCCACCGGCGGCGCCGCCGCGGTCACGGAGTAGCCGCTCGCCGCGGCCACCGCGGACATCCCGCCGGGCACCTCCGTTGTCCGCCGGGACAACTTCGTCCCTGGCCTCGACGGCGACCCGGACGTCCGCGCCGCCTCTGCCGGCCCGCCGCCCAGTCAGGCGTGCTGCCCCGGAGCTGGGAATGGACTCGTTGATGTGCTCGCGCCATCGTGGGAGTCGCGTGACGATTCCAGCGCGACCGGGACGATGCGCTGCGCCGGGCCTTCCTCAGCTGAACAAGACCAGCTAACGGGCGACCAGGAAGCGGCTGGCTCGACCGCCGGCCTGCCGACCAGGCAGTTCGGCTGGTGGGACATGTTCGTCGGCCCGGACGGGGACCCGCGCGAGGACAGCGAGGGGTTCGAGGGCGAGCGCGGGCTGCTCGCCAGGTACTTGCGTGACCGGCGCCTGGCGCTGGAGATGAAGTGCGGACTTCAACGAGGCGGTACCCGGCCCGAAGGTGGTCGCGGACGCCTGGGACACCTGGCGCGCCGAGGTCGCGTTCGCCGAGCGGTTCGTGGCGTGATCTCGACGTCACCGCCAGCGTCGACAACGGCGTCGAGCGCGGACCGATCTCCCTGCGTGAGGTGCTCGTGCACATGATCGAGGAGGACGCCAGGCACAACGGCCATGCCGACTTCCTGCGCGAGCGGATCGACGGGAGAGTCGGCCAGTAGTCAGCGCTCGATCACGTACGGCGTCGGCTGCCTTCCGTCGATGTCCGTGAAGCCGTAGATACGCGCCAGGTCACCAACGGCCAGCGTCTGGCCGGATCGGCGGGATACGGCTGGATCACTGGCGAGCGCGGCGACCGCACGGCCGATGTAGCTGACCGATTCCATCTCGGCCTGCTGACGCTCGGTCAGCCCCGTCATCCGCTCCACAGCCATCCAGCCAGGGGAGACCCCGACGACAGCCAGGCCGGTGTCCTTCGCCTCTTCCGCCAGAGCCGTCACGAGCCTGCACACCGCGTTCTTGGCCACGTCATAGAAGACGTTGCCCAGGTAGCGGCTTCCCCGGGTGCCGCGATCCCGTGTCCGCCAGCCGCGGTAACCTCTTCCGCCGTGTCCTCGACGGCGTGCGGGAACTCAGCGACGGCCGCCTGGGTGCGCGTGCTCCGGCCGGTCACGTACACCGTGGCGCCCTCGCCCCCAAGCGCCACAGCGATGCCCCGGCCCGCGCCCCGGCTGGCACCCGTGACCAGAATGACCTTCCCGTCCAGACGGTCCAGCGAGGAAGGCCGTTCTGCGTGCTGTCCGGACGTTGACCAGCACGAGTGATCTGCGGTCCGTGGCATCCACCACCACGGTCGAATTGTCGCGCCACGCAAAGGCGGAATCGGAAATCGGACCCAGGTCCGCCGCTGACCGGTCGCCAGGTCGAGAACCCAGAGGGTGTTCGTCACAAGTCTCGCGCCGCTGAACTGGCCGTCGATCCAGAAGACCCTGCCGTGCGGATACAGCCATCTCAAGGCTCCGCCGTCCGCAAGCAGGAGCCTGCCGCCGCCCGGGAGGAGGGCTGGCGCTTTGGGCTGGCTGAGGTAGTGGACTTGGTCACGGGGGCTGACTGTGCGTGCTGTGCCTGTCGCGCGGCCAGGGATACGACGATCGCCACCAGTGCGACCGCAGTGGCGGCGCTCGCTGCGATCACCTTCACAAGGCGCTGGCGATGCCTGCGGCGGACGGCGTCGATCAGGTCGGACGCAGGCGCGGCGGGCTTGTCCCAGCCGGTGAGCACCAGCGCGAGCCTGAACAAGTGCGTCGAGCGACCGCGCACAAAGTCCTCGAACGCGTCATCGACCGAGGAAGCCGGCGCTGAGCTCGCCCGCGGCATGCGCGCACTCCATCTACGCCAGGCCGGGCCAGATTGTTGCATCCGTATATCTGGTCTCGCGGATCTGGCCAG
Source organism: Streptosporangiaceae bacterium (assembly GCA_035532775.1). Classification (GTDB taxonomy): domain Bacteria; phylum Actinomycetota; class Actinomycetes; order Streptosporangiales; family Streptosporangiaceae; genus Chersky-822. Next base: position 2,687 of record DATKQH010000044.1, on the reverse strand, counting down.
CGACCATGACGCTCAGCCGGCCATAAGGGTCAGCCAGCCCGGCCGAACACGGTCTCCAGGTTGTCCTCGGTGAGAGTGAGGAAGACGGCCTCAGCCTCGACGGTCACCACGCCGTCGGCCGTGATCTCCGCCGACAGGTGCAGCTTGCGTCCCTCGATCCGGTCGAGCCTGACCGATACGGTCAGCGGCATGCCGAGCGGGGTTGGCCTGCGGTAGCGCATCGTCAGGCGCGCGGTCATGGCGGGCCGCTGCAGCGTAGCGGCCACGCAGCCCATGGCGTGGTCGAGGAGCAGCGCCACGATACCGCCGTGCACCAGGCCGGGGCCGCCTTCGAACAGCGGGCCGACCACGACGACGCCCTCGGCGCCATTCTGGGTCGGCGTCAAGTTCAGCTGCGGGGCGATCGGGTGCGACCTGCCGCCGACCAGGCTCATCTGCTCCTGGTAGGTGCCCGCCGCCACGCTCATGTCGACCTTGGTCACAGGTCCGGCGAGCCTGGCGGTCAGCTGCTCGACTGCCGTGGTCACCGCGCGCAGTTCGGCTGGCTCCGCCGCGGTCCGGACCACGACGTCGAGCAGCCGGCGCAGCGCGGCACCTAGCTCGCGCCGCTCGTCGCTGGGCACCCAGGCGGCCTCGTCTGATAAAGGCATCGCGCCAGGTTAACGCAGCCTGTCAGTCCCAGCCCAGGGCTGGTGCTGACCGGCCCCAGGCCAGGCGGCCCGCTGCGGCATGCTTCCCCGCGCTCCGCTGGCGTTGCTGGGACCTGACTTCGTACGTCATCCTCTTCTCCGAACGCAAATATCGCCCCGCCGAAGTATGATCCGCCTAGAAGTGGCCATTGCGCAGGCGAGGGCTGCACCAGGCGCAGGGGAGCGATTTGATGGGCATTCTCAACGAGGCCCGCCGTGAGTTCATCGCGGCGCCCGACAGCTCGAAGGGCCAGATCGTCTTCAAGTGGCCCGACCACAACATCCGCAAGTTCTCCAGGGCCATCGTTGAGCCCGATGCCGCAGCCGTCTTCATCAGCCAGGGCCGGGTCATGGGAATCCTCGGACCCGGGCAGCACACTCTCGACGCCGCGGAGCTGCCTTTCCTCGGCATGTTCGTTGACTGGGCGTCCAACAGCAATGCCTTCAAGGCCGAGATCTTCTTCGTCGGCGCACGGGAGTTCCCCAACTGCCGTTTCGGCGGCCGGCTGGACGAGGTGCAGGACCCGCAGACTGGCCTGATCGTCACGCTGCGCTCTTTCGGCGAGTACGCGCTCCGCGTGATCGACCCGTCCAGGCTGATCCTGAACCTCGTCGGCACGGTCGACGTGACGAGCAACGACGCGGTGACCGACTGGGTCACCCAGCAGCTGCTGAAGGCCACCCGTACCACGGTCACCAGGCAGCTCATGTCCGGCGCCTGGCAGATACTCGGCCTGTCGATGCACAGCCCCGAGATCGAGAGCGGCTCGCGCGACGCTGCCAATGCCGAGCTCGTCGACTACGGGATCGCTATCACCCGCCTCGGCAACCTCGACATCAACCTCGACGATGACGACAACGCCCGGCTGAAGAAGCTCGCCGGCGACACCGCCTACAGCAGGCTGGCCGGCGGCTTCATGCAGGCTGCGCAGGCCGAGATGATGCAGGGCGCCGGCCAGGGCATGGCGCAGGGCGGCGCAGCGGTAAGCCCGGTCTTCCTCGGGGCCGGTCTCGGCATGGGGCAGATGATGGGCCAGCCGCAGCAGGCGCCCGCCTACCCGCCGCCGCCCGCTCCCGGTTTCGCCGGCGGCGGCCAGGGTTACGCCCCTCCGGCCCAGCCCGCGCCCGCGCCTCAGCAGGCCCAGCCACAACAGGCCCCGCCGCCACCGCCGGCCGGAACCGTGCAGTGCGGCAACTGCCAGTCGGAGGTCCGCGACGGCGCGAAGTTCTGCGACTCGTGCGGCAACCCGATGGCCAGGCACTGTACGAACTGCAACGCCACGATCAGCGCGACGTCCAAGTTCTGTGCCGAGTGCGGGACTCCGACGAGCCCGCCGCAGGCGTGAGGCCGTCCGCTGAAGGTTCGTGCGAGGCTCCGTGCGGTCCGCTACGATCTGGTCCATTATTTCCGGTGTCTGCCAATAGGGCACCGCGTGAGAAAGGCATGCCCGGATGGATCGGATCGAGTGCCAGTGGTGCAAGGCTCAGAACGAGCCTGAGCGAACGAGCTGTTCGACCTGCGGCGCACCGCTCGACAAGAAGAACCTCGTCTCGGACTCGGGCTGGAGCGAGGCACCGCGCCTGCGCGACATGACGGAGTTCCGGTTCTCGAACTCCACCTGCCAGGTCGAAGGCGAGATCGTGCCGGTCGCCGAGCTCGCCCTGGCGCAGGGCGATGCTGTCTTCTTCGAGCATCACGTGATGCTGTGGAAAGAGCCCAACGTGCCGATGGCCGCGATGAACACCGGCGGCGGGATGAAGCGCACGCTGGGCGGCATGCCGCACATCCTGAGCATCGCCCAGGGACCTGGCCGGATCGCGTTCTCCCGGGACGCGGCGGGCGAGATCGTCGTGCTCCCGCTGCATCCGGGCATGGAGCTGGACGTTCGCGAGCACGCCTTCCTGATCGGCACGCACTCGATCAACTACTCGTTCGTGCGCATCAAGGGCCTGGCCAACGTGCTGCACGGCGGCAGCGGCATGTACATGGACAGGTTC
>DATKQH010000043.1:0-6525 GCA_035532775.1 Streptosporangiaceae bacterium | reverse complement strand
CGACAACCAGGCCATACCTCAGCCAGCGGTTGCCGGTCTGGCCGAAATTGGTGGCCACCGTTCCCGGGTGGAGGCAGTTGGCCGTGACCCCGGTCCCCGCCAGGCGCCTGGCCAGTTCCCTGGTGAACAAGATGTTGGCTGGCCGCCCGTCGCCGCCGCTGCGATGTCGGCCATGGCCCGTTCGCCGCGGCCGCGGTCCCGGCAGACCAGCACCACGCTCGCGCCGAGCCTGGCCAGCGCGACCGAGGCCGCCTGGCCGATGCCCGAGCTCGCGCCGGTTATCACGCAGACCCGGCCCGCCATCGGCGGGTGACTCGTCGGCGGCTCGCCTGATCGGCCGTCTGCCTGGCTGTCTGCCTGGCCGCCTGGCGATCCGCCGGCTTCTCCGGCCCCAGGCAATCTGGTCTCCGTTCACGCACGATGACTTCCACGGTCACGACGACCGTTACGCGGACGAACCTAGCAGGCCAGCTCTCAGCCGTAGCGGTAGGCGGCGGCCGCGCTTCCGAGCGGCGCGGCGGCCTTTCCCGCCCCCCACGTCCGCGCGGTACCGGGAACCAGGCCGCAGGCCAGCAGCTCGCCGGTCGCATTCGAGCTCACGACGGCCTTGGTCCAGGTCCCGCTGGCCGAGCGGTCGCGCACGGCCGACGGGCTCTGGCCCGAGTTCGCGATCACCCACAGGCCGCCGCGGCCGTCGCGGCACATGCCGGTCGCCGCCGTCCGGCCCGGCATCTTCAGTGCCGTCCAACCGTGACCGTCCAAATGGCCGAGCCTCGGACTGCCGGCAACCGAGCCCGCGACCCAGACATCGGACGGCGACAAGGCGAGCACGTGCGTGTAGGTAAAGCCGGCCAGCGCGGCGGGCCGGACGCGCTGCCAGGCCGAGCCGCCGAAATGCAGCAGCGCGTTGCCGGTGGCGCCCGCGCTGCCGATGCCCCACAGGTCGGCCGCACCGGCTGCGCTGGCCTGGAAGATGCCGCCAGCGGCCCCTTTCACTCTCGTCCACTTGCTGTCGTTGAAGTGCCAGGTGCCGGCCCCCGGATAGCGGCGGCCGCTGGTCCCGAACAGCCAGACGTTGGCCGGGCTGATCGCGGTGATGCCGGTGAAGCGGGTCCCCGCCTTCCAGCCGCCCCGCGGCTCGGCTCGCCATGTCGCGCCGTTCCAGTTGAGCACCGAACCGCCCAGGTAGGTCACCGCCCAGATATCGGCAGGCGACGGAGCGCTGGCGGCGGTGATCCAGCTGTGCGGGCCGGACGGCAGCAGCGCAGAATGCGGCACCCCGTTCTTGATCCGCTCGATCTCCGGCTTGCCGTGGCCGCCCACGTCAGAGCCGCCGAGAAACCAGCTCTGGCTGGCTCCGGCGAGTACCACGTCGTACTGACTGTGGTTCGTGGCCGGCGGAAGGTAATGGATCGCCAGCTTCAGCGTCCAGGCGGGCGTGCCGGGCGCCGGCGACCCGTTCGCGGCCGCCGGCGGGCCGGCCGCCCAGGGGCCGGCCACGCCTGCCGCCGCCGCGCCGCCCGCGCCGGCCGCCCCCGCCGCCGACGTGGCGAGCGTCAGCGCCAGCCCCCATCTCACGACCCGGCGATAGCCTGCTGCGCGGCGGCGGCTGAGCACTTTGCCTCCCTGGGCACTGGTTCACAGCTGGTCTGGGAAGACTAGCCAGGACAGGCCCGATGAGGTAGCCAGCAACACGCAGGATGACGCGGGGGGTGACGCGGGGGGTGACGCGGTCGTCATACGCCAGGCCATGTCAGCGCACACTCCGCAGGCTGCGCGAAATAGACTCGTTAGGTCCGCTCCCGGTCTCACCTTGACGGGGAGCCGCCAGCCCGGACTCCGGAGGAGTTTCAGTCCGGCGGTCTTGCAATGTTCCGGGCGTGCGCGACAGGCGCCGCCCGCGACGTGAGGAGCGCACCAGATGACACTGCTCGAGTCGATCTGGAGTCCGCGCGACGTCAAGGCGCTGACCCCCGCACAACTGACGGTGCTCGCGGACGAGATCAGGGGTTTCCTGATCGAGGCCGTCTCAAGGAACGGCGGTCACCTCGGCCCGAATCTCGGTGTTGTGGAGCTGACCATCGCCCTGCACCGGGTGTTCGACTCGCCGGCCGATCCGATCGTCTGGGACACCGGCCACCAGTCCTACGTGCACAAGCTGCTCACCGGGCGGATGGACGGCTTCTCCAGGCTGCGCCAGCGCGGCGGGGTCTCCGGCTACCCGAACAGGGCCGAGTCCGAGCACGACTGGGTCGAGAACTCGCACGCCTCGACCAGCCTGTCGTACGCCGACGGGCTGGCCAAGGCCCTGGCCCTGCGCGGCGAGACGAAGCGGCGGGTCGTCGCCGTGATCGGCGACGGAGCCCTCACCGGCGGCATGGCCTGGGAGGCGCTGAACAACATCGCCGGGGCCAGGGACCGGCCTGTGGTCATCGTGGTCAACGACAACGGCCGGTCCTACCAGCGCACGATCGGCGGTCTCGCGGATCACCTCGCGTCCGTCCGGGTCTCCCAGCGCTACGAGCAGGTGCTCGATCTGGTCAAGACCACGCTCTCGCATACCCCGCTGGTCGGGCCGCCGCTGTTCGAGACGCTGCACGGGATCAAGAAGGGCCTGAAGGACGTCCTGCAGCCGCAGGTGCTGTTCGAGGATCTCGGGCTGAAGTATCTGGGCCCGGTCGACGGCCACGACGAGCAGGCGCTTGAGCACGCGCTCGGCCGGGCCAGGGAGTTCGGCGGTCCCGTCCTCGTGCACGTGATCACTCAGAAGGGCCGCGGCTACGCGCTGGCCGAGGAGAACGACGAGGACTGCCTGCACCAGGTCCAGCCCGGTGCGGCGGTCCAGATGAACGGCGCGGTACGGGCAGCGAACGGCGCGGCGCCCGCCGCGTCCGGGCCGGCGAAGCGGCCGTGGACGCAGGTCTTCGCCGACGAGCTGGCGGCGATCGGCGCGCGCCGGCCAGACGTGGTGGCCATCACCGCCGCGATGCTGCACCCCACGGGCCTGGCCAAGTTCGCCGAGGCGTACCCGGAGCGGGTGTTCGACGTCGGCATTGCCGAGCAGCACGCGGTCACCAGCGCCGCTGGCCTGGCCATGGGCGGCATGCACCCGGTCGTTGCGATCTACGCGACGTTCCTGAACCGGGCGTTCGACCAGGTGCTGATGGACGTCGCGATGCACAAGCTGCCGGTCACCTTCGTCCTGGACCGGGCCGGGGTAACCGGGCCCGACGGGGCCAGTCATCACGGCATGTGGGACGGTTCGCTGCTGCAGATCGTGCCGGGGATGAGGGTCGCGGTGCCACGGGACGGCACCAGGCTCATCGAGCTGCTCCGCGAGGCGGTGGCGGTCAGCGACGGTCCGACCGCGCTGCGATTCTCGCGCGGCACCGCCCCGGCTGACATCCCGGCGATCGGGAAGCTGGGCGGCATGGACGTGCTGGCCACGCCGGCCGACGGGACCGGGCAGGACGTGCTGCTCGTGGCGGCCGGCCCGATGGCCGCCATCGCCATTGAGGTGGCGGAGCGGCTGGCCGGCCAGGGCATCGGGGTGACCGTGGTGGATCCCCGCTGGGTCAAGCCGGTCGACGAGGCGCTCGCCGGCGCAGCGGCTGAGCACCGGCTCGTCGTCACCGTGGAGGACAACGGCACCGTGGGCGGTTTCGGTGATGCCGTCGCCCGGTACCTGCGCGACACCGATACGAGCACGCCGGTCGCCATCTTCGGCCTGCCGCAGCGCTTCCTCGAGCACGGGGAGCGCGGCGAGGTCCTCGCCGAGGCGGGCCTGACCTCGCAGCAGCTGGCCCGTGCGATCACCGAGGCCGTCGCGAGGCTCACCCCGGACCTGGTTCCCGATCCGCAGGACTGACGGCCTCCGCGGGACTGGCCGCGGCTCCGGCTGACCGCCGGGCCACCCGGTGCAGGCGCTCAGCGACGTCGCGGACGTAGTCGATCAGCTCAGGCGGTGCGAGCACGGTGAAGTCAGCGCCGACTGCCGCCAGGTGGAACGTCATCGCGTCGAGCGAGTCCGCGCCCGTGGTGAGCAGGCAGCTGCCGTCGCCCGCGTCCGCGACCACGCCTGAGGTGCGCGAGAACTGCTCGGCGACGACGTGCGCGGGAGCATGCACGAGCACCCGTGCCTGGTAGCGGTACGGCGCGGAGGTCACGGCCGTGGCCACGAACGCGGCCGGGTCGGGCGGGTCACGGCGACCGAACCGGCCGCCCGCTTCCGCCGAGTCACCGATCCGGTCGACCCGGAACGTGCGCCAGCCGTCCCGCTCGACGTCGAAGGCCATCAGATACCAGCGATAACCGGTGCTGACCAGCCGGTACGGCTCGACGATCCGGATGGTGCCCGAGCCAGACCCGGTCGCGATAACTCAACCGCAGGCGCTGATGACGCCGGCAGGCAGCAGCGAGCGCGGCGAGCTGTTCAGGGTCCACGACCGGGCCGGGTCCGGCCAGCGCCACGGTCGCGTGCTGCAGCGCGGCGGTGCGCTCGCGCAGCCTGGCCGGAAGCACCTGGTCCAGCTTGGCCAGTGCGCTGACCGAGGCCTCGGACAGGCCGGCCACTGAGTGGCTGGCCGCGCTGCGCAAGCTGACGACCACGGCGATCGCCTCGTCGTCATCGAGCAGCAGCGGCGGCAGCGCCTTGCCGGGTCCGAGCCGGTGACCGCCGGCCACGCCAGGCACGGAGTGCACCGGATAGTCCAGGTTGCGCAGTCGCCGCACATCCCGCCTGACCGTGCGGACGGTGACGTCCAGCCGCTCCGCCAGGTCCGCGCCCGACCACTCCGGCCGCACCTGGAGCAGCCCCAGCAGGCGCAGAAGCCGCGCCGACGTTTCCAGCATGGCGGCGATTATCCCGCACATTGAGGACAGTAACTGTCCGCAATAACCTCTACCGTCGATGCTATGAACCTTGACTGGAACGCCGCCCTCGCTGACCAGCTCGACTGGCAGTGGCAGAACCACCTGCGCCTCCGCCTGGACGGGCTGACCGACGAGGAGTACTTCTGGGAACCCGTTCCCGGCTGCTGGAGCCTGCGCAAGCGCGGAGCGTCGACTGCCCCGATGGCCGTCGGGACCGGTGACTACGTGATGGAGTACGCCTACCCGGAGCCGGAGATTCCGCCGGTCACGACCATCGCGTGGCGGCTCGCGCACGTGATCGTCGCCGTGTTCGGTACCCGCAACGCCTCTCACTTCGGCGGCCCGGCGACCGAATACCGGACGTTCGACTACGCGGGAACAGCCGCTCAGGCGCTGGACCAGCTCGACGACGCCTACGCGACCTGGATCAAGGGCGTGCGCGGCCTGGGCGCCGAGGGGCTGGCACGGCCGTGCGGCCCGGCCGAGGGGCCCTATGCCGCCAGCCCGCTCGCCGAGCTTGTCCTGCACATCAACCGCGAGGCGCTGCACCACGGCGCGGAGATTGCCCTGCTCAGAGACCTGTACCGAGGGACAGGAACCCACAGCCATGCCCTATGACTTCCAGATCGCGGTCGACGCGACCGAGCCGCGTGCTGGCCGACTGGTGGGCGGAGACGCTCGGCTGGGTCGTCGAGCCGTCCGACGAGACGTTCATCCGCAAGATGATTGCCGAGGGCTACGCGAGGTCGAGGCCGCGGATCCTATTCCAGCTCGTGCCGGATGCACGCCCACCATCGCAAGCCCGACGGCCCCTGCGCATCGCGCGCCTCGCGGCATGAGAGGTTATGGTGATCAAGTGGCATGTCGCATAACCGAACTGGTCCTGGACGCACGTGATCCCGAAGTGCTGGCGCGGTTCTGGTGCGAGGTACTGGGCTATGTCGAGCTGGAACGCGACGAAGCAAGCATAGAGATCGGGCCGCCTGGCGTCGGTTTCGGCGGCCCGCAGCCCACGATCGTCTTCAGCCAGACTGACGAGCCCAAGGCCGGCAAGTTGCGTCTGCACATCGATGTGAATGCCACCGACCGGGAACAGGACGATGAGCTGGAGCGGTTGCTCGCGGCCGGCGCCCGCCGAGTCGATATTGGGCAGACCGGCGCCGAGCTATGGCATGTGCTCGCTGACCCTGAAGGTAACGAGTTCTGCCTACTGAGACGTCGGGTACCAAAGGTGTAGTCGATCAATCACCCGGCGCCCGCTCATCGGCAGAAGAGGATGTCGCTGGACGACCTAACGAGTGGCGTCGAACGGAGGTCCATCGGTTCTTGGTTCCCGAAGGTTGCCCCGGACGGCTTTGGCAAAGATGTCCGATTTTTCCTATCTGGCCGAGCCCAAGACGGTCAAGAACCGCTGGCACCTCGACGTCCGGGTCGGCGAGGCGAACGTGGGTGCCGAAGCCGCCAGGCTGACCGAGCGGGGCGCGACGTTCCTGCACAAGGCCTCGCAGGGTTCGCACTGGTGGATCACCATGGCCGACCCGGAAGGCAACGAGTTCTGCGTAAGCTGAAAGGGCGGCTGGCGGGTCCGGACCCGCCAGCCAGCCTGGAAGGTGCAGAATCGCGTTCATGAAGACCCTCAACGTCGCCGTCGTC
>DATKQH010000042.1:0-9026 GCA_035532775.1 Streptosporangiaceae bacterium | reverse complement strand
CCTCGAAGATCCGCGCGTGCTCGCGCCGGTACACCTCCTCATCGAAGTAGATCGCCGGGAAGATCCGACCCTGCTCCCACCCCACCAGGCTTCCCAGCTCACCCAGAACCGACATCCAACTCCACCTCCAACTCAGGGGCTTCCATGAGCCAACAGCTTCCCGGCACCTTTGCTACCGGCCGAGCGGCAGGCCGGGGCGCCCATCGGGCCCGACTTTCCGGTGGCCCCAGGTGCTCATGAGCCCGGTGCCACCCGACTCTCCCCGGCTCCAATGCCCGGCAGCGACCTTCCGGCCCCCGAAGCCGTACTCGATGTCGAAGCCGGACGGCGTCCGCAGGTAGAACGAGATCATCTGGTCGTTCCAGTGCCTGCCCAGCGAGACGGTCATCGGGGCCAACCCGTCCACGCACCGGTCCATCGCCCTCCCGACCGCGTCGAAGTCGCTCACCTCGATGAGGACGTGACCGAGCCTGCTCGTATCGCCCGTCCCGAGGAGGGCCAGGCTGTGCTCGCGCTGGTTCGGGCCCAGGAAGACCGCCCGCAGCGTCCCGTCATCCGCGGACTTCGCCTCACGGACCTGAAAGCCGAGCACACGGGAGTAGAAGTCCAGCGACTTCGCGGACGCACTGGCAAACAGCAGTACGTGCCCCATGCCCTGCTCACCGGTGACGAACGTGACGCCTCGCGGCGAGACGAACTGCGAGGCCGGGTCCCGCTTGCCGCCGTAGAAGAACTCGCACCGGAAGCCGCTGGGGTCCATGCAAGCGAACCAGTCCCGGCACCAGGCCGTCGGTCCGTTCCCGTCCTCTGTGCGGACACCGGCGTCCTCGATCGCCCGCCGTGCGCTCGCCCAGGCCTCCTCGCTCGGGCATTCCCAGCCGATGGCGACGTTCGACGCCAGCGAGCCAGGACCCTCGGCAAAGCTGGCCCGGCCCTCCTCGACGATGAAGCGGCCGATCCAGTCGTCCATGCGGACGAGCAGGCGGCTCTCCCCGTCGTGCTCGGCCATCATGCCGAGCACGCCCTCGGCGAACTGCTGCCACAGCGCCAGGTCCGCCTCCCAGACCCGGACGTAGCCGAGGCCGAAGACTGGTGATGCATCCATCTGTTGACTCCTCTCGCCCGCGGCTGCTCCCACGGGCCTAGGTCGGCTTGCCGGCCGCGGAACGGCCCACGAAAGCGCTGAAGACCCGGGCGAAGGCTGCCGCCTGGTTCTGCGCGGCCGAGAAGGCAGTCCCGGGCGCGATCCACAGCCAGGACGAGGGACGGGCAGCATGCCATTCGATCGCGTGCGAGAGCGGGTGGACGTCGTCGTCGATGTCGCCTCGCGTGATGAGGGTCGGCAGGTCGATCGAGGCCAGATGCGGCCGCAGCGTCAGGTGCTCCTGCAGCGCCGGGTCGTTCCTCGCCCGGAAGTAAAAAGAGACAGCCTCCCGCCAGTCGGCCCCGTGGAAGTTCTGCCAGCGGACCCGGTCGGTCGGGGCCGGGTTGTCGAGGTTCCTGAATCGGGTATTCAGCCGGGAGTTCGCGGTCTGGGCAACAGCCACGAGCGGCGCGTCGACGGTCAGGGTTTCGACTCGCCCGGGATGGTCGAGCGCCAGCCGACCGGCGATCCGTGCCCCGAGTGAGCAGCCGAGCAGGTGCGCCTTCTCGATCCCGAGATGATCCATCAGCGCCATGGCATCGTCGCACCAGGCGGTGGGGGAGACCGCGTCGACCCGGTCGCTGCGGCCGAGGCCGCGCAGGTCCAGCCGGATGCAGCGGAACTTGGCCACCATGCGCGAGGTGAGGCCGTCGTAGACCTTGCCCGACGTGGCCGCCCCGTGGATCATTACCACTGGCGCTCCCGAGCCAACGTCGTCGTAGTAGATCTGAATCTTCTCCTCGGCGGTGAAGTACATCCGCTCTCCCTCCTCTGGCTCTCCGCTAGCTCGGCCTTCTCGTCGTCTCTCCAAGGAAGAGGCGCCCGATGTCTTCCCGCTCGAGGAGCGCGCCGGGCGGCCCGGAAACCTCGATCTGCCCCGCGCTCATCATGTAAGCCTGGTGCGCGATCTGGAGGGCCTCCTTCGCCCGCTGCTCGACGAGCAGGACACCGGTTCCGGCCTCTGCCACCTGGGTTACGTATTCGGTGAGCACCGAGTGCGCATTGCTCGGCGATAGGTTGGCCGTCGGCTCGTCGAGGACCAGCACCTCGGGGGACAGGACGAGCGCCCTGCCGATGGCGACGAGCCGACGCTCCCCGCCCGAGAGATGGCTCACCCTCCGATGGATGAGCGGCCTCAGCGGCGGAAATTGCCGGAGGATCGCCTCGATCTTCTCGCTCACCCGCCGCCGCGGGGCGAGGAAGGCGCCCATCTCCAGGTTCTCGCGCACGGTGAGGGAGGGGAAGACGTTGTCGTTCTGGGGGACGTAGCCGAGACCCATCCTGGCGAGGCGCTCGGGGGACCAGCCCGTGGCGTCTTCGCCCCGCAGCAGGACCGATCCCGAGAAAACCCTCGCCTCGCCCACGAGGGCCTTCAAGAGCGTGGACTTGCCGGCGCCGTTCGGCCCGAGGAGGGCGACAATTTCCCCCTTGCTCACCGTGAGGGAGATCTCCGCCGTGACCGGGATGTCGTTGTAGCCCGCCGTCAGGGACTGGAACTCGAGAACGTGCACCGTGATCGCGCCCGCCTATCCCGTGAGATAGGCGTCGAGGACGGCGGCCTGCTCGCGCAGGGCGCTCATCTTCCCTTCGCCTATCACCCTTCCCTGGGCGAGCACGAGGACGTGCCCGCAGACGTTTTCGACAAACTGCAGCTCATGCTCGACCAGCACGATGGCGATGCCGCTGTTTGCCACTTCCAGCAGGTGCTCAGCGAGCTCGCCACGGATCGCCGGGCTCACCCCTGCCATGGGCTCGTCCAGCAGCAGCAGCCGCGGCTTTGCCATCAGCGCCCTCGCGAGCTCCATCAGCCGGCGCTGGCCGCCGCTCAGCTCCGCGGCATACACGTTCTCGTGGCTGGCGATCCCGAACCGGCCGAGAAGCTCGCGGGCCTGCTCCACCAGCTCCCGCTGCTGGTGCCGCCACGTCCGCCTAATCGAGTACACGTTGCGGATCCGCTCGCCGAGCTGCTCCGGTGCGGCGACGAGGAGGTTCTCAAGGACGGTGAGCCGGTCGAATTCACCACGCATCTGGAAGGTCCGGATCATCCCGACCCGGGCACGCCGGTAACTCGGCAGCTTGGTGACGTCCCGCCCGGCGAAATGGATGGTGCCCGTCGCCGGCCTGATGGCGCCGGTCACGATGCCGAGCGTCGTGGACTTGCCGGCGCCGTTCGGCCCGATCAGCCCGGTGATCTGCCCGGCCGGCGCGGAGAAGCTGACGTCAACGACGGCGCGGACCCCGCCGAAACTGCAGGAGATGCCGTTCACCGAGAGCAGCGGCGCGTCTGGCGCGGTGGGAAAGCGGCTCGCGCTCACCGGCCCGGCCCCCTTTCTCCCTCAAGGTCCCGCACCAAAACGCCGCGGGTTCTCTGCGGTACGAGCGGCCGGGGCACAGGTTCCGCTGGGAAGGTGCGCTTCGGCTCGGGCACGATGCCGCGGGGCCAGAACCAGAGGAAAGCGAGAAGGATGACGCCGATCGCAATCCACTCGAGCGAGGGCACGAGGGTCGGGGGGCCGAACTGCGGGAGGTACCGGCTCCCCTCCGCGAGCACGACGGGGACGAGCACCGCGCCAACCACGGGACCGAGATTGCTGCCCGCACCCCCGACGATGAGCGCTGTGAACAGCACGAACGTCTCTGTGTAGAACCAGGACGAGGGCGACCACGCTTGTGTGAATGAGGCGAGCAGGGAGCCGCTAATGCCGGCCATCGCCCCGCCCACGCCGAAGACCAGGAGCCTGAGCGCGGTCACGTTCTTGCCAAGCGCAGCCGCCGCGTTCTCGTTCTCCCGGACGGCCCGCAGGCTTCTCCCGAGCGGTGACTCGATCATCAGGCGCGCCGCGAGCAGGACCAGCGCGCAGATAACGCCAGCGACGAGGACGAAAAGCCAGTCATAGACGATCGAACTGCTGGTGAGGCTGGCGAACGGCTGCGGGATGAGCGAGAGGCCGGCGGCCCCGTTGAACACGCCCTGGTAGTCGGTAACGAGGCCGGTGGCGATCAGCGAGATGACCAGCATCACGATGGCGAGGTAGTCGGCCCGGAGCCGCCGCACCGTGAGGGCCCCGAGGCCGACCCCGAGGGCGCCCGCCACCATCGCGCTGGCGAGAAGCGGCAACGGGAACGGCAGATGAAGACCGAGGATGTAGCTCTGGAACCCCCCGAAAGCCCTCGGAGAACCAAGCGACAGGACGGCCGTGCAGTAGGCCCCCGCGGCCTCGAAGATGATGAAGGCGAAGTTGTACACGCCGGTGAGACCGAACTGCAGGTTGAGCCCGGCTGCGGCGATGATGTAGACGAAGCCGAAAACGATGAGGGTCGCGATGTAGAACTGCCACGCGGCACTCACCGGGCCATCTCCTTGGCAGAGGCGATCGAGCTGATGACGCCGGTCGGCCGCAGCAACAGCACGGCCGCCAGGATGATGAAGGTTGAGATGTCCTTGAACTGCGGGTTGATGTAACCCGCAGCGAGCTCGGCCACCACGCCAATGATGAGGGAGCCCACCATCGCGCCGTAAGCCGAGCCGATCCCGCCGAGGACCGTCGCCGCCACGATGAGGATGAGGAAGCTGTCCCCGCTGCCGGAATTGAGCACCTGGACGTCCATGACCAGGACCACGCCCGCCAGCCCGCAGAGCGCCCCCGAGAGAAGCCAGGTGCTGTCGACCACCGCCTTGACGGGGATACCACAGTTGCGGGCGAGCCGCTCGTTCACGGCGACTGCCCGCATCGCCTTGCCGAGCCGGGAGTAGTGAAGCAGGACATGCACGCCCGCGGCGGCCACCGCCGCGATCGCGATGACGGTCAGTTGCGTCGTTGTGAAGAGCATGTCCGCGACATGCACAGAACGCCCCGTGACCATGTTGTACGAGCGGTTGTCCGCCCCCCAGATCGCCTCGATCGCGTACTGAATGATGATGCCGACACCCAGCGTGACCATGATCATGGTGAACATGCCGGTCGCGCGGCGCCGGAAGGGGGTGTAGATGCCGCGGTTCAGCAGGAAGGAGAGCAGCGAGGCGGACAGGCTGCCAAGGACGAGCGAGACCCAGATGTTGAGGCCGGCGGCGTTGCAGACGTAGGCGACGAACGCCGCCGCCGTCATGGTCGCCCCGAACGCCAGGTTGAACAGATTGCTGATGCCGAACTGCAGCGTGAAGCTGACGGCACCGAGGCAGAGAATCGACGCGGTGACGAGGCCGAAGCCGGTGTAGAGGGCAAGGGATTGCATCGCGGGCGTCCTCCTCAGGCTGCACGCCGCGTGGTGCCGCCGCCATCGACAGCCCGGCTCGCCCGCTTCTGCCCGTTGGTCCGCTGCCCGGCCAGCGTGCCGACCGTCCGCGGGCCGCCGGATGGTTGCTGGTGGCCGCTACCTCGGTCAGGCCATTCAGTCAGTTTCTCCTCCTCGACAGGATCGTCCGAGGCCAGGTGGCGGATTGCGGTCATCGCCCCTCAGCCGCCCGAAGCCGCGGCCAGGGCGGCGGCCGAGATGGTGCCAGCAAGCTTCAGCTTGCCGTTCACATACTGGTACACACCATACTCGCCGGTGGCGTCGTGCCAGCGGTTGAAGATCGTAGGCCCGCCGGCCCCGACGTACTGGATCCTTTTGCCGGCCTTGAGGGCCGCCACGCCGGCGCGGTACGTGTAGACAACGGTCTTGCCCGGGCCGGGTGCCGTCACGCTGAGGATGTCCCGGTTGAAGACGGCCGGGTTGGTGGAGTGCGCCTCAGTCATCGCGAGTGCGTAGATGATCAGTCCGTCGAATGGCGCGGTCGCGTATTCCTGGCCGAGCCACTGCGAGGGCTGCGGCACCTGCTTGGCATCGGCTAGGAGCGCATGGTTGAAGTAGCGCGTGCCGGGGAAGTTCGGCGCGTACGGCTCGACGCCCCGGTAGTACGTGGCCATCTCCGCGCTTCCGAGGGCCTTGTTGACCACCTTCAGCCACTGCGGGATCACCGTGGCGTTCGTGCCGAAGATCGGGATCCGCGCGCCGAACTGGACGAGGTTGCCGAAGGCCGTCGCATCAGTCTGGGGATCCGACTCAGTGAAGATGACCTGGGGGTGGGCCTGAATGAGCCGGTGGATCTCCGAGCCGTACGAGGTGTCACCGGGGGGGACGGAGAGGTTGATGACGACCTGGCCGCCCAGCCGCTGGTAGGTTCGGAGCAGGCCTGGCACGCTCCCCTGCGCGGCGACGGAGTTGTCGAAGAACAGCGCCGCCCGGTTGTAACCAGCGTGGTGCGCCCAGTAGGCAAGCGCCACACCGCCCAAGTCATCAGCCGGATAGTTCCGCCAGAAGTAGGGATCGGTGTTGCGGTCGTACAGCGAGAGGCCGTTCTGGCTGATCATGGGGATGTGGGCCTTGGTCAGGATCGGGACGATCGCGGCCGCGGTACCCGATTCCGGCCCTGCGACGCCCACCAAGCCGGATGTCGTGGCGAGGAGTTTCTCCACGGCCGGGATGGCGTCCGTGGGGTCACCGCGGGTGTCGACGGGCACGCACTGGATCTTGTGGCCGAGGACCCCGCCGGACTGGTTGACCACGCGTGCGGCAGGGTAGCAGCCGGCTGCGGCCGCGATGCCGTCGATAGAGTTCGCCCCGGTAAAGGCCTCGACCATGGCCACCGTGAGGGTCGTTGTGCTCGTGGTGTTTCCGCCCGTGCCGCCCGAGCCGCACCCGGCTATGGCCAGTGCGAGCGCAGCCGCGAACGGCAGCGCGCCAGCCTGACGGCGTACCCGGCGCCTTGCCGCGGGTGTGGATCCGCCGCGACGCCTGGGGACGCCCGCCCCCATGCATGTACCTGCCATGCGGCACTCCCTTTCCTCGACCTACGGGTCTGCCGTTCTCTGAGCTGCAAGACGTGTGGCTAGCCGGCACCCGCAGCGACGCGACAGCTACGGACCGCCCCGGACCTGAGGATCAGCTTCCTGGTAGATGTGCAGGACTGTATGGGGATATCGCCAGCCGACGCAAGAGATACGTTCCAATGGGCGAAACATCTGCTGCGGCGTAGCTCAGCCGTTGCGTTATCTGCCTCCCTGAGCCGTCGTGGCCTTGCGAAAGCGGCAGGTCTGCGGGATACCTGTGGCGAGGTCCTGAGGGAACGGCCCGCCCTCGTCTGCCGAGGGACGGACAGTGATCGGGGCCGAGGGCGGGACAGTGACCCGGGTTCCGCAGAGCAGGTACGTGCCGTCGAGGTTCTCCTCGGCCCTGTTCTTGGCGGCGTCGGTGCGGAGCAGCCCGCCGGGGGTGACCCGCAGGTACCGGTTCAGGCCAGGCTCAGCGGAGATCACCCTGTGCAGCTCGGCCTGGCTGGTCCCGGAGAGCTTGTCAGCACTTCCTTGACCCGCAGGTTCGCGGGCACGTCCTGGTAGCGGCCCTGCCGGGTCCAGTCCCACATGTCGTCCTTGACCTGGCGGATCAGGGCCGAGTCGGCGGTGTCGCCGGGCCAGCACCACACCCTGACCGGGATCCCCTGCGGGGAGGAGGGGGAAGGCCCGCAAGCGCCGGTTACGGCGCAACTCGAGTGCGTTCTCTGCGAGCAATGCACCAGGTCGGGACCGCCTCCGCCTGCGGTGCTGCCCCCTGGCAGCGGAGGTGCCGGCGCCGTGGCCACCACGTACTCCTGCGGCAGCCCAAAGGTGGTCCGTTCACCGGAACATCCTTCTTGCCAGCATTTCAGTGCAACCACATACTCGTCAGGAGTAGGAGTGAACAAATGCAGGCCTGGTTCGTCGGCAGCCCCGTGCGGCCGCGGAAGACCGTGGCAGAGCCGTCGGCTCGCACACCAGTCACGTGGAGGACGCAGTGGCGCTAGCCGAGGACGTGGCCCGGTGGACCTGGCACAGGGGCAGGTTCGAGGAGATCTTCGGGGAGCGCTCGGCGGGCCGCTTCGCTGACTCCTGGCCCAGCGGCAAGTCGCTCGCCATCCTGCTCTCCTTCGACATGCAGGCGGACGTGGACGCCGCCGCAGCCTGGTCGAGCCACCCCAATGCGTTCTGGGAGAACGGCGCCGTCAACTTCTGCGATGCGACGATGCGCCTCTACGACGCGCGTGAGGGCCTCGCGAGGGTGCTGCGGATCCTCGACAAGTACCATGCGCCCGCCACCTTCATGTTCTGCGGGCTTACCGCGGAGTGGTACCCGGAGCTGGCACAGGAGGTCGTGGAGGCCGGCCACGAGATCGGCGTGCACGGATACCGTCATGTCAAGCTGTGCAACCTGAGTCCAGACGAGGAACTCGAGGAACTCACCCTCGCCACCAACGCCATCAGGAAATTCGTGGGCGACCGGCCGCTGGGCTGGCGCTCTCCCCTCTACTCGGTCACCGAGCGGACACTCGACCACCTGAGAGACCTGGGATACGCCTGGCACAGTGACTTCCACGACCAGGACTTTCCCTACGTCCTCACCAAGGACCGCAGGCCCATCGTGGAGATCCCCCCGGGCAACGACGACTGGGGCCAGTACAACATCTTCACCGGGCCCGGATCGCCGCTGATGGGAGGGACCCGTTACGGGACCGCCGAGGGCGTCTGGAGCAGCATGAAGGCGGAGTTCGACATCCTCTACGAGGAATCGCGGTCCGCACCCCGGGTCCTGCACTGGGCGATGCACCCGAAGATCACCGGTCGGCCGTATCCTGCCGCGGTCTTCGACCGGCTCTTGGCGTATGCCGTCGCCCACCAAGGGGTCTGGATCACGACCGCAAACGAGGTCGCGTCGCTCGCCTGACGCGAGCCCCTGAGTTGGAGGTGGAGTTGGATGTCGGTTCTGGGTGAGCTGGGAAGCCTGGTGGGGTGGGAGCAGGGTCGGATCTTCCCGGCGATCTACTTCGATGAGGAGGTGTACCGGCGCGAGCACGCGCGGATCTTCGAGG